>JAHEGA010000034.1:1577-27315 GCA_024639925.1 Microbacteriaceae bacterium | reverse complement strand
ACACCGTCTATCGCGGCGAGCTGTTCAGGGGTGGCGGCCATGATGGCCTCCAGGGACCCGTACTCTTGCGCCAACAGCCTGGCGGCTACCGGCCCCACGTGCCGGATGTTGAGACTGACCAAAAATCGCCACAGGGGCTGGGCTTTTGCCTGCTCAAGCTGTTCAATAAGCTCATAGGCAGCTTTGGAGGGAACCCGCTCCGCGTCTCCCGCAAATTCGCCTACCGAAGGGTCCCAGGCAGGGTCTGATTTCTTCCGCGCCCGGCGATACGGGGTCTGGGTGACAACATCCCCTGTGACAGCGTCACGCTTGGGCGCCCCGGTGTCGGGGTCCCTAACTTCCACCACAATCGGGAACAAGTCCTCCAATCCCAGGTCAAAGAGTCCCGCCTCATTCACCAGCGGTGGCACTGCCGGCTCTCGAGGTTGCGTGAGAGCGGCAGCACTGACTTCGCCTAAGCCTTCGATATCGAGGCCGCCGCGAGATCCGATGTGCTCGATCCGACCCCGCACCTGAGCAGGACACGCTTCGGTGTTTGGGCACCGCAGGTCAACGTCCCCTTCTTTCGACGCGGCCAGGACAGCCTGGCAGTCTGGGCAGTGGGTGGGCATCACAAATGCTCGCTCACTGCCGTCTCGCTTTTCCACGACAGGCCCGAGGATTTCAGGAATCACATCTCCGGCTTTACGAATCACCACAGTGTCGCCAATCAGAATGCCTTTGGCTTTAACAACGTCCTGGTTATGGAGCGTGGCGCGTTCCACCTCTGAGCCCGCAACCCGAACGGGTTCGAGGACGGCGTACGGGGTGGCTCGCCCGGTACGACCGACACTCACCACGATGTCGCGCAGGATGGTGTTGACCTGCTCCGGCGGATACTTATAGGCAATTGCCCAGCGCGGGGCACGCGAGGTTGCCCCCAGCTCGCGCTGCGCATCAAACTGATCGACCTTGATGACAGCACCATCAATCTCATGCGCAATATCCGCCCGGTGGGCGTTGTGGTGCTCAATGAATTGGTGAACGCCCTCGGCGCTCGATACGGCTTTCACCTCAGGCGACGTGGGTAAGCCCCACGAGGTCAGCAGCTCGTAAACCTGGCTTTGGGCGGAGACCGGTGGCGAATCCCACGCCCCAATGCCGTGAACGACCATGGTGAGCCCGGCCAGGCGCTCCTTCACAAGTTCTCGTTGCGCAGGCGTCTTTCCCTCGCTTTTTTGGCGCAAGGATCCCGAAGCGGCATTGCGGGGGTTGGCAAAGACTTTTTCACCCGCTTCAGCCTGACGCTTGTTCAGAGCATCAAATGCAGAGCGGGGAAACACCACCTCTCCCCTGATTTCCACCAACTCTGGGTGGCCCGAGCCTGCCAGTGTTCGGGGAATGGAGGGAACCATCAGAGCGTTTTCGGTCACATCTTCGCCGGTCACTCCATCGCCCCGGGTGGCAGCTGACACCAGGCGTCCCGACTGGTAGCGAAGGTTGAGTGCCAGTCCATCGACTTTCAGCTCACACACATAGGTGGCCCCCGGGTGCGCGGCCTGAATTTTCTCGAGCCAGGCGGTCATCTCCTCCGGGGAAAAAACATTGTCGAGGCTGAACATACGCTCGGCATGCGTGACCGGCGAAAACAGCTCACCGGCGGCGAATCCCACACCACGGGTGGGCGAATCTTCCGCCCTCAAGCTGGGGTGTTCCGCTTCCAGCGCCTCGAGTTCCTGGACGAGTGCGTCATAGTCAGCATCCGAGACGAGAACTTCGTCCCGGCCGTAGTACGCATGCTGCAGCGCACGAATACGCTCACTCAGGGCGCTTACTCGCTCCCTAGCGGCGTCAAAGTCCATGCCTCCATGTTAGGCGGGCATACTGCGATACACCCCTAGATAGCGAGATCTTGGGGAAGACCGGTGCGCAACTCTCGAGGCAGATGGCCCACATCATTGTGCGCAATCAACACCGGAGGTTTGGCTGTTCTCACCCGGATGATCGTCAGGCCGGCATTTGCTTGGTTGAGCCCAATCCACCGCCAGGATTCTGCACCCAGAGCTTCGCGCACAAACCACGCAATGACGAAGTTATGGGTGATGAGAAGTTCATGGCGGTCGTCACTGGAGCGCGCAAACCATTCGGCGATCGCGTCCGACATTTGCGCCTCGCCCGCCGCCAGCTCCTCGGGGCTGATACCCCCAAAAAAGCCTTCAAATGCTGCGGGCATCTCGGGGCTTACCCCACCGGGCACACAATCCATGAGAAGCGCACTGGGTGTGGCCGCTTCGCGGCCCAACTCCGTGGTGATCACCTCCGCGGTTTCCACAGCCCGCTGCAGGGGTGAGGTGTAGGCAGCATCAAAGGGAACCTCCCGGAGACGTCTAGCGATCAACTGCGCCTGTTCGACGCCTTTGTCGCTCAGTGGCCCTTCAGGGAGCCCAAACTCAGCGTCTACTTGCTCGCCGTGGCGGACCAGATACAGGTATCGAGACATTCGTTCTCTACGCTCCGATTACGAGCCAGTTGCGACGCGGGTGTCGCCGGCAATATCTTCGGCCAGACCCTCGGGAACAGCGCCCACGACGACCGCAGAGAGTGGTTCGTGAGCCAAGTCCTCGGCAATAGAGCGCACAGCCTCGCGAGAGACAGCAGACAGCCGGGCAAGCCCCTCGTCACGGTCCACAAATTCGCCGGTGTTCAATTCGGCGCGTCCCAGTCGAATCATTCGAGCGTCACTGTTTTCCAGGGCCAGCGCTGACCCTCCGGCAACACTGCCAATAGTTCTCGTGAGCTCGGCTTCGGTGATCCCGGAATCCGCCATCCGAACCAGCTCTTCTTTCATCACGCTGGCTACCTCCTGGGCGCTCCGGGGCGATGTACCCCCAGCCATCCCAAACACACCGGCGTCGGCGTAACTAGCGCCGTAGGCATACACCGAATAGGCCAGTCCTCGTTTTTCGCGAATTTCCTGGAACAGGCGCGACGACATTCCGCCACCCAACACTTGGGACATCACCGCAAAAGCGTGGCGGCGGTCATCACTCGCCCGAAGACCCGGTGTTGCCAGCGCCACAACAGCCTGCTCCAGCGGACGGGTCACGGTGAGACCCCGTGAGCCTTTCTCCAGCAGCGCGGGCTCCGTTGACCGGCGTGCGGCGGGTGACGCTGGGGTCGACAGGTCCCAGCCCGATGTTGCTAGAGCGCTCAGGACCCGCTCCACAACGACTTTGTGGGAAAGCCCGCCCGCAGCGGTGACCACAAGTTCTGGTGGCGTGTAGTAGCGCTGATAGTGCGCCATCACGGACTCTCGCGTGGCCGCCTTGATGGTGGCGGGGTTACCGCCAATAGGTCTCCCCAAGACGTGAGAGCCGAGCACGGTTTCCATCACACGCTCGTGCGCCACATCGCTGGGATCATCATCCGCCATGGCGAGCTCTTCGAGAATGACGGTGCGCTCTACATCAAATTCTTGAGGGTCAATGACAGAGTCGGCCACCATGTCTGCGAGAACATCGATCGCCATGCCGAGGTCGTGGTCTTGGACCTTGGCGTAGTAGCACGTGTGTTCTTTGGCTGTGAGCGCATTGTGTTCGCCACCCACCTCGTCGAAAGCCACGGCAATGTCCAGAGCCGTGCGCGTTGTGGTGCCTTTGAACAGCAAATGCTCGAGGAAGTGGGTGGACCCGTAGGCGACTTCATCTTCGTCTCGCGACCCCACGGCAATCCAGAAGCCCACCGACGCAGACAATGCGCCCGGAACTTCCTCGGTGAGGATTCGCACGCCACTGGGGTGAACCGTGCGCGACACAATCGCGTCACCGCTGGCGGTAAAGGAGAGCTCGGGCGTGGTCAGATCAAAATCGACGGCAGGTGACATAGCGCCCTCACCCTAGCGCGTCTGACTATGGCGGAAAGGCAGAAGGCCCGGAGCAAAGCTCCGGGCCTTCTGGGTTTGGTAGGGAAGGACTAGGCCTTCTTTGCTGCCGAAACAGCGACCATACCGAAACCAACCTTGTTGAGCACGTCAGCAATGACGTACACAATTGCGGCAATGGCAACAGCGTTGCTCACGTCAGCACCGCTGAGCTTCATGAACTCTTCGGTTGCTGTACCGATTGGGTAAATGGCCCAACCGAACATGACGAAGCGACGCATGATGCGAACAGCGTTTGCTGCGTAATCTGGCATGCCATCGAGCTTGACCTGGAACACCGCGTACACGATGTAGACCCAGGCGGCGCTGGAGATGAGGAACCAGATCCACGTGGAAACTTCACCCTCGGTTCCGACCTCACCAAGGTAACCGGTGACGATCATGATGATGTCAGCGATAACGATGCGGGTCACGAAGCCCTTGCTGGCTGCGCCGGCAATAGCAACGATCAGACCGAACTCCACCAAAAGCAGTGGCGTGGTCAGCAACCAGTCAATGTAACGGAACGGCATCGTTGCACCGATTTCCGCGCCACTGGCCATGCTGCGGTCAAAGAAGCCGACAATGTCGGTCATGACCCAGTACATGATGGCTGCGATGAAGGTGATGATTCCCGCGTAGGTCGCGGCAATACGGTGCTCGGGCTTCAGGTCGCCTCGCTCAAGAACGAAGTAGACCGTACCTGCCGCCATTGCGACAAATCCGAGCATAAAGAACGCCTGCGTGATCACAAGCAGATCCATGATTCTCCCTTTCATGTTTCTTACTCCGCCCGTCGGCGCGACGGACCCGTCGGCGGGAGGTCGAGGAATTGTCCTCTATGCGGTCTGCATCAGAGATGCCTACCAGCTCCAACACGCTACTCCCGGACACGGTTTTTAGCTACATAAACACCCTATTTTCGCTGTAATTTTCCTGAACGCGGTCTAAACAATTCCCGTGCCCGGTGTTGAAAAGTGGGTTTTAGCGTCGGTAAATCGGTATATATCGAAAAATGAGCGCTTTCGACTTAGCCGCGGTGCGCATTGTCGAGTGGTTGAAGGTTGAAGGTTAATGCACGAAGCCCCGGTACCCAGAGGGACCGGGGCTTCGTGGCAGTGCTTACTCGGCTGCGGTGTCGCCGTCCTCTGCCACCACGGGGGTGAGAGACAGCTTGCCGCGGTCATCGATCTTGGAGATTTCGACCAAGACCTTCTGGCCCACCGACAGGACGTCTTCGACATCGTCGACTCGCTTGCCACCGGCCAGCTTGCGCACCTCAGAGATGTGCAACAGACCGTCCTTGCCAGGAACCAAGGAGATGAAGGCACCGAAGGCTGCGATCTTGACGACCGTTCCTAGGTACTGCTCCCCCACCTCGGGGTTCACGGGGTTGGCAATCGCATTGACGCGGGCACGCGCTGCTTCAGCGCTATCCCCGTCAACGGCACCAATGAAGACCGTGCCGTCGTCGTCAATCGAGATTTGGGCGCCGGTTTCATCCTGGATCGAGTTGATCGTTTTACCCTTAGGTCCGATCAGCTCGCCGATCTTGTCGGCAGGAATGTTCACGGTGATCACACGAGGTGCGGTCGGAGCCATCTCATCGGGAGAATCAATGGCTTCGTTCATCACCTCGAGGATGTGGAGACGGGCTTCCTTAGCCTGGGTCAGCGCACCGGCCAACACGCTCGCGGGAATACCGTCGAGCTTCGTGTCGAGCTGGATTGCGGTCACGAACTCGGTCGTTCCTGCGACCTTGAAGTCCATGTCACCCAATGCATCTTCCGCACCGAGAATGTCGGTCAGAGCTGCATAACGCATCTCGCCGTCGATCTCGTCCGAAATCAGACCCATCGCGATACCGGCGACAGGTGCCTTGAGGGGCACACCGGCGTTCAGCATCGACAGCGTCGAGGCACACACCGAACCCATGGACGTGGAGCCGTTAGAGCTCAACGCTTCCGAGACCTGGCGGATGGCGTAGGGGAAGTCTTCACGAGAAGGCAACACCGGCACCAAAGCACGCTCGGCCAGGAAGCCGTGACCAATTTCACGACGCTTCGGGGTACCCACGCGACCGGTTTCACCCGTCGAGTAGGGCGGGAAGTTGTAGTGGTGCATGTAGCGCTTGCTCGTCACGGGGTTCAACGAGTCAATCTGCTGCTCCATCTTCAACATGTTCAAGGTGGTGATGCCCATGATTTGGGTTTCACCGCGCTGGAACAGGGCTGAACCGTGAACGCGAGGAATGATGTCCACCTCAGCGTCGATGACGCGAAGGTCTGACCCGCCACGACCATCAATACGGATTCCCTCAGCGAGCACGCGCGTGCGCATCACTCGCTTGGTCACCGACTTGTACGCAGCCGAAACCATGGCGTTGGAGCCTTCGGGAAGGCTGCCTGCCTCGACCTTGGCCGCAATAGCGTCCTTCACCGCTGACTTCAGCTCGTCATCGGCAGCCTGCCGTTCCTTCTTGTCGGCGATCTGGTAGACGGTGGCGAGCTTCGAGGCTGCCTCTGCGTCAACCGCCGCCAAGACCTCGGGGGTGTAGTCCGAGAACACCGGGTAGTTTTCGATTTCCTTAGCCGACTGGTCCGCGAGCTTCTGCTGCGCTTCGACAAGCTGCTTCAGGAAGGGCTTAGCTGCCTCGAGGCCCTCAGCGACAACTTCTTCGCTGGGCTTCTTGGCGCCGCCCTGGATAAGCTCCCAGCTTCCCTCAGTGGCTTCTGCTTCCACCATCATGATGGCGACATCTTCTGAGCCATCGGGCATGGTGACAACGCGACCGGCCACGACAATGTCGAAGACCGCTTCCGCCAATTGGCTGTGCTTCGGGAAGGCGACCCACTGATCACCAATGAGTGCCAGGCGAACCGCGGCAATCGGACCGCTAAAAGGCAGACCCGAAATCTGGGTCGAGGCCGATGCGGCGTTGATCGCCAGAGCGTCGTAGAACTCGTCGGGAGCCATCGACAGCACGGTGATGACGATCTGAACCTCGTTACGAAGCCCATCAACAAACGACGGGCGCAAAGGCCGGTCAATCAGACGGCAGACCAGGATCGCATCGGTGGAGGGGCGACCCTCACGACGGAAGAACGAGCCGGGGATCTTGCCCGCAGCGTACGAACGCTCTTCCACATCGACGGTCAGCGGGAAGAAGTCAAAACCTTCCCGGGCATTCTTGGAAGCACTGGTTGCCGAGAGCAACATGGTGTCTTCGTCCAGGTATGCGGCGACCGCTCCCTGGGCTTGCTGGGCCAAACGACCCGTTTCAAAGCGCACAGTGCGCTTGCCGAAGGAACCGTTATCGAGAACGGTTTCGGCGAATTTAATTTCTGGACCTTCCATTAAGGTCACTTCTCCTTTATTTCAGCAAACATTGCCGGCAGTGTTACCGGTAATGACGGCGCCCCGGGAAAGAGCAGGCATGAAGATATGCCGCACACGAGTGAGGGCCTCATTCTGGCCAACAGTAGAAGTGCACTGTCGCTGACAGTAGACCACCACCGGTGACCAGCTCCTTACCCACCTACTCCGTGGAGAGCCATATTTGGTTATCTGTCCGTTAACCGGACTTTCTCAGGGTATCGGCTTGCCGCTTAAAAAGCGATACCCCCGCGCCGGGCGGGGGTATCGGATGTCTGGGGTCTTAGCGACGCAGACCGAGCTTTTCGATCAGCGCACGGTAGCGGGCGATGTCAATGCGCTGCAGGTAACCCAACAAGCGACGACGACGACCGACCATCAGAAGCAAACCACGACGAGAGTGGTGGTCGTGCTTGTGGCCTTTGAGGTGCTCTGTCAGTTCCACGATGCGGTGAGTCATCAGCGCAATCTGGACTTCAGGAGAACCAGTGTCACCGGGGTGGGTGGCGTAAGTCTCAATGATTTTTGCTTTTTCTGCTTGGGCCATAGCCATGTCAGCTCTCCTTCGTCTCGCTGCGCGGCGCAACACCGTGGTGGTGGAGCTCTCTGAATCCGCGGCCGTTTCACGGCACAAGGAGAAACACTACCACTGAGAACGCGACCCCAACAGACCCAAGACCGTTACCCAAGTGTGACCCTCAGTGCTTGTCGGCTCGGGGGAGCTTTGGCACACTGGGGATAAGTTACTCACCGTCCAGAAGTGCTGGAGGCTATGCCCCGCCACTGGGCGGTGAGCTTGTTCACCGGGCTTCTCTGGGTCCTCATCCAGGAGCGGCAACGTGATGACACCGGTAGCGAGGGTCAGCTCACTAAGACGAGCCGGGGATAACACGGAATCCAGCTCTTCGGGTGCCATCAATCGCCGGGCGAGCGCTGTAGGCTTTACATCCTTTCGGAAGCCAAGAGTGAGGAAGCCCATGTCCGAGTCAGCACCGATTCAGTTTTATGGCGCCAGCTGGTGCGGCGACTGCGTGCGAGCCCAGGCCCTTCTGGAGCACTACGGGGTGGCATTCGACTACCACGATGTGGATGCCAGCGAAACAGTCAAAGCGAAAGCTATTGAGCTCTCTGGTCGCCCGAACATTCCTGTCCTTGCCTTCACCGACGGGTCAGTCCTCACGGAGCCCAGCAACCCCCTTTTGAACGCCAAGCTCACCGAGCTCGACCTCATCTAACCTGTCGGGGGCAGCGCCTAAGCTCGCCGTATGCAGCGACTCGATGACGGCTCATGGGTCATCTCCCCCAGCGACCTGACCGCCTATTCTCGCTGCCCCTGGGAGCTTGCGCGCACCGCTGATGCCAAGCTCGGTAAACCGGTGGTGCTCGAGGACATTTCGGACCCGATGATGGACCTCGTTGCCAAGCTGGGTCTCGAGCACGAAGAGCGCACTCTCCGCCAGTTGCAACGATCACTGGCTCTCGTCGTCGAAATTCCCTATACACGCGCTGACTCTGCCGACGGCGCGACCGCGTGGCGCAGTGCCATCCAGTCCGCGAGTGATGCGACCACCGTGGCGCTTCACTCAGATGCTGATGCGCTGTTTCAAGCCGTGTTTTTCCAACCACAACTCCCCGAAGCGGAACTTCCCATCGGGTTTCAAGGCTTCGCAGATTTTATTGTCCGCCAGGGTCCCCTCTGGGAGGTGTGGGATACAAAGTTGGCAAGACGCGCAAAAGACCCCGCCCTGGTCCAATTGGCCGCCTATGCGGACCAACTGCACACAGCAGGAATCGCCACTTCTCCTGACGTTCGGCTCATTCTGGGCAACGGCCAGCCCAGCGTGCACGTCGTGGATGACCTCATGCCCGAATACAAGCGTTTACGTGAGCTGGTGATCCAGCTTATTCAGGAGCGTCACGACGACCCCCACCCTGTGTCGTGGGGAAACGAACGGTACCCGGCGTGCGGAAAATCGGGGTGTTCCGCCTGCCACCAAGCGGTCATTGACCATGATGATGTTTTTCAGGTCTACAAGCTCACCACCGCACAAAGAGCCAAACTCCGACTGGCGGGAATCACCACCCTGGCGGAGCTTGCTCAGAGCACACCCGAATATTTGCGCGCGTCGGTTGGCGGAATTAGTCCCGGAACTCTTGAGCGCCTGCGCCGGCAAGCGTCGATGCAGTGGCAAACCCTCCGCGAACCTGGTGAGCGGCCGCGTTGGGAAATCCTGTCGCGCTCTGTGCTGCGCCAGATTCCCCAGCCGAACCCAGGCGACCTGTTTTTTGATTTTGAAGGAGACCCCACCTACCAAGAGTGGGACGAGTCGGGTGCACCCGTGACCGAGGGCGGGCCGGATGGGGTACCGCGCTTTGGGGTTGAGTACCTCTTCGGTGTCGGGGGAAACGACATTAATCCAGGCGCCACCAACCCTGATTTTCTGGGGCTCTGGGCCGAAGATTTCGCAGAAGAGAAGCTGGTCCTGCAGCAGTTCTGCTCGATGGTGGAAGAGCGTCTTGCCGAGTACCCGGGGATGCGCATTTTCCACTACGCGTCGTACGAGCGGACGAAACTGCGTCAGCTCGTGGAGCGACACAACACCCAGCACAGCACCGTCCAGAAGTTGCTCGATGAACTGCTCATTGACCTGTTGCCGATCGTCACCAAAGGGCTGGTGGTGGGCCTCGACAGTTATGGCCTCAAAGCCCTCGAATCTCTTTACTTCGATGCCGGCGCGCGCACCGGCATCGCCGGTGGTGGGGAATCCGTTGTCGCGTTTTCCCACTATCGCGAGCTCAGGGATGCTGGCGCTGAGGAGCAAGCCTCGGCGCTGAAGGCCAGCATCCTTCACTACAACGAGATTGACTGCCTTTCGACGCTCCAGCTGCGCGACTGGCTACTGCAGGTGGCGCGGAGCTAAACGAAAGAGATTCTCGCCCGCAGTTGCTGCCGAAGCGGGAAAAGATCGTCCCCCACCAGAGAGGTGGCGCCAGCGCCCACATCGTCACCAAGGTAATCGCGCAGTGCCGAGCGAGCAATGAGGGAAGAAGGCAGCCGGCCCCTCGTTGAGACCGGGGTAACGGGGGCAGTGGTGTGCTCATCAGAGACCACATAACCAATGGCGCTGAACTTAACCCCGAGGCCTCGTTGAAGCTTTTTCACCATCTGTGCCAAGTCCTTCATGGGGCGCTCTTTGGCATCGATCCCCTCACCGGCGAGGTCCCCCTTGTGAATTTCGACGCGATGACCCCAATCTTCACTCTGTAGTGCCCAGAGCAGGCTCGGGCCTAGCACCACATGATCAATCTTGTGGGCACCCTGATCTCGCGAACCCTCCACCAGGACGTCGTGCCAGACCTCAAAGGCTGGGCCCAGTTCCGTCAGCGTCTTGGCGGTGTCCTCTTCGGCGATGGCCGCTTTCAAGATGTGGCGAATATCTGAAGGCGCCCGGTCCACGATCGCAGGATCAAAAACGTTGTCGACTTCCACACCCCGGCCCAGCCACTCACGCACGAGCAGCCCGTAGCGCTCCCGAAACCAACCGCCGGGGTGGCCATGGGATTTGGCGCCAGAGCTGCGGGGCGCGCTCGAGGGAGTGCCCCCGTCCTGGCGAGGCACACGCGACGAGCCGGTCGGGCCAGAATCAGGTTCGCTCAGTGCTTCCCACGCCTCTTGGACACGCGCAAATTGCTCGGCCGTCCCACCGTGATCAGGGTGTGCAGTGCGCAGCGCTTTGCGGTAAGCGCGTTTGCGCTCCTCATCCGAGGCCTCGGGGGCTAGGCCGAAAAGCCGGTACGCCTCAAACTTCGACACCACGCGTGGGAACCCCTTTCCGCTTTCAGCCTAGAAAACCAGGGTTAGTTCCTGCTGAGTGCGACCATGTTGTCGCCTCACTCACCACGCTGTTATCCAGCCCAATTTCGAATGTTGCACGGAGGAACTCTCCGCCAAACGCGCGGGGAAGCCACAATCGGGCATCCGACCACATGCGATCAAAGGGGATGTGCTCCATGTCCCACCACCCAGGCTTCAACTCGCTCGAGCTCTGGGGTTCGCCCCGAAAAGTGGAGGCCATAAACGCGTGAGAGCGTTGCGAGAGCGCCGGCCGATCAATAAAGGGGTAGTCGATAACGGCCAACGGCGTGAGATCTGCCAACTCAAGATGCACGCCCACTTCTTCCCACACTTCGCGCACAGCAGTTTCGGCAGGTGTTTCCGCACCTTCACTTTTGCCGCCCGGTCCCACTAACTTCCCGAGCCCAAGACCGGTCAGCTTTTCTCCCAGGAGCACCTGTTGGTCCCGACCCTCCCCTCTGACCAGGTAGACCACCGACACGTCGAACACCATCCCAGGCTAGGGCGTGTTGGTTCTTCCTCTATTCCCGACCCGCTTTCCTTGTTAGCCTCAAAACGTGCGGCAAACCTTTGAAGCTCTCCCCGACGCGGACAAAACCCCCCGATTGCGCATGATCACCGGGTTTCTTTCTCTCGTGGCAGCACTCACGCTGGGCGTTACCCTCGGCGCCCAAATCATCGACCTCGTTCGCCTGGGACGCTTTTCAGCCTTTGAATTCGTGTCCTACTTCTCGATACAGTTCGCGTTCATCAGCTTTGTCGGACTCTTGCTCACCGGATTGGCGGGGTTCAGTGGGCCACGGGATACACCTCGGGTAGCTTCTGTGCGCAGTTTTCTCGCGCTGAATGCGTTCTCAGTCATCATTACCCACACAACGCTTTTTTCCCAGACCCCGGCCAACGCCAGCGGCAACATGACAGCGCTGCAGTGGCCGGATGTTGTGCTCCACATCATCATCCCCGGTTACCTGGTCGTCGATTGGATCCTGAACCCGCTTCGTGCCCGCATACCGCGCTGGGTGCCCTTCGTCAGTCTGCTTTACCCGATCGGGTGGATCATCGGGACGTACATCGTGGGTCGTTCTACCGGTTGGTATGTGAATCCACTTCTCGACCCGGCGAGCGATGTGTCCCCCCTGCTGACTGCCCTCTACCTCGGAGCGATCGGAGTGACTCTGGCCCTGATGGCGCTGATGATCCTGATGATTAACCGCATTCATTACCGATTAGTTCCGGGGAACCTCTTCGAGTCGTAGTGTCAGTGGTTCCTGGGATGGTGAGGTTATCTCTCATTCCGGCCGGAGGAACTATGACCAATCTGTTCGACGATTCCCCGCCACCCTGTCCCGTTTGTAGCGACCCGGGGAGTCGCCCTCTCATCTTTGGGGTTCCCTCGGACGAGATGGCGGTTGCCGCAAGACTGGGGGACATTGCCCTCGGCGGTGTTGCCGATGACGTGTCAGCCCAGTGGATGTGCAGCGTCGAGCAGTGCGGTTTTCGCTTTTAGGCGCGGTCCTCGAGCGCTTGCGTCAGCATCGCAATCAACGCGCTTACCTGCATGGTGGTCTCCACGCCGATGTCGGATTCTTCGCCATCTAGCGCCCGAGCCGCCAGGCCCGACTTCTCGTCAATAAGCTCTGCAATGCGTGCATCCAGAGTTTGCGCCGCCACGATCCGCCACGCGGTGACGGGAAGCTCCTGGCCGATGCGGTGGACACGATCAATCGCTTGGGTCTGTTCCGCACTGGTCCACGACAATTCGGCCAATACGACGTTGGACGCAACCTGAAGGTTGACCCCGACACCAGCGGCCAGCAGCGAACAGACGATGACCTGAACGTCATCATCCTCAGTGAACGCGTCTATCGCGGCCTGGCGTTGCGTCGTGCTTTGATCTCCTCGAATCGAGGTGGTCTTCACGCCCACCTGAGCAAAGTGCGCTTCCGCGGCATCAAGAACGTCGATGTGCTTGGCAAAAAACACCACCTTGCCGACGTTGCGCGCCAGCTGGGCGGTGTAGTCAGCGGCCATGACGGCCTTCGCGCTACCAATTTTCCGCACCAGGGTGAAGACGTTGTCGCCCGAGTCATCCGCGGAAGTCTCCTCGACCTCAGACAATGCGACCAAACGCACCAAGTCCTCGTCAATACCGTCCACCACAGCGCCGCGTGAGGCAATCACGCGGTCATACCGCTCCAGTAGGCGCGCCACCAGCTTCTGCTCGGCGCCCACGATGGACCGACCCATCTCGCCATCGAGTTCAACGGGGATATCCGCTACCCGGCGCGCGGGGATGTCTTTCGCGACGTCTTGTTTGCGTCTGCGCACAATCCCCATCGAAATAACGGCTTTACGGGCCTCGAAGAAGAACCCGGGTTCCACCGGAGTGAGCCCGATGGCTTCGAGCTTGGCCATGAGCGCTTGGGTGGGCTTCTTTTCGTCAATCCAGCCCAAGAACTGCCAGATCATCCGGAAATCTTCGATCTGATTAATCAGCGGTGTTCCGGTCAATGCCACGAGCAGTGGGTGGCGCAATCGGGCCTTAATCGTCTTAGCGACAGCCTGGACCGCCTTGGAGCGCTGTGAATCCTTGTTCTTGATGAAGTGAGCTTCATCAACGACCATCCCGCGGAAATCAAACTTCGAGAGCCACCCCACGTGGCGATCCAAGATGTCGTAGTTGACGATGAAAACGTCACTGAAAGCGTTGAGTTCGAGCCCGTCACCGTGAACCACGGTAGGCCTGCGCCCCGGCAACCACTGGTGGACCTCGCGAAGCCAGTTGGTTTTGACGACGTTCGGCACCACAACCAGAAGAGGGAAGGCGCCGGCAGCTTCGGCTGCCATCAATGCCTGTGCAGTTTTTCCCAGCCCTGGCTCGTCAGCCAGCAGAAAGGCTCGGTGCCCCTGGCGGGCACTTTCGACGAAATCGGCCTGGTGAACCATAAGGTCAACGCCGCCCGGGGTCTGAAAGTCTCCTCCGGTAGGCAGCTCCATGCTGGCCACGCCACCGCCACTCCCCTGCTCAAAAGCACGGAACAGCGGTTCAATCAATTCCCAGTTCATCAGCAGGCCTTCGGCTGCCGCCTGCGGTTTCTGATACGCCGCAAAGTCGGGCGCGAGGAAAGGGTTGGCTAGCTGTGCCTGCCGGACGGAAGCCGGAACAACCTGCTTAGCAACCTCCGGCGCTGGCACCGCCGCCTCATCCACAATGATGAGATCTTCGGGTGCGAGCTGCGCGCCTGATTGCACGAGAAAATCCCGGCGCATCTTTTTTGCCGCTTCCGAAACTTTTGCTTCCGGCGCCAACAAGGCGATCAGCGTGGTGTCTTTGGCGGCAGTTTTCGCCATAATCGCTGCTAGACCATCCAGCCTCTTCAGGGCTTCTTGCTTGTTCGCCGGGGAAGCATCGGTGTCTTCTTTGGCGCGTTGGCGCTCCTCACGAACCAACAAAGCGGCCACCTGAAACTTGGTCCGATTATGACCGGCAACTTTGCCTCGAGAAGCAGCAGATTCAACTTCGCGGACCGCGCGCGCCAAGACCGGGATGATGCCCTCATCATCCAAAGGTTTTCTGCGGCCGCGCTTTGACTGGGCAGAGCGCGACGAGTTTCTTGCGGGGCCTGGAGGGGCCATTCTTCTCCTTGGGGAACATATGAGTGAGGAAGAGGGGAGCCACTCAACTCCGCCGAGATACCACGGTGCCCCACCCTGAGTGAGACCGACACTTTCAACCAGACCCGGGCGGGAACCGCTCCGGTGGTGAAAATGTGCTTTTAGTGTACCGCGTTTGCCGACTCGGGCACCCCACGAGAGGGAGAAAGGGCCTCCGCCGCGCGTGCCATGGAACTTGCCATGCCCTTGAACACAATCCCGTGGAAGGGCATCACAGCGAGCCAGTAAAGGCGCCCGCCCAAGCCGTGGGGAAAAAATATGGCTCTCTGGTGAAGCGCACTGCCGCCCTCGGCACGCTTACTCACCGTGAACTCCAGCCACGCCAGACCGGGCAGTTTCATCTCCGCACGCAGGCGCAGGAAACGGCCGTGGTCGATTTCCTCTACCCGCCAGAAGTCAAGAGCATCGCCCATCACGAGCGTGTCCGGGTCTCGTCTTCCTCGACGCAGGCCAACTCCGCCCACTAACTTGTCCAACCAGCCGCGCGCGGCCCACGCAACAGGCAGCGAGTACCAACCGTTTTCGCCACCAATGCTTTCCACAATTTTCCAAAGCTCCGCAGGCTTTGCCGCGGAGGGAAATTCTTGGGTGTCCGTATACACCGTGTGCCCCGTCCACTCAGGGTCAGATGGCAGCCGATCCGCAGGGGCACCAATCACCGGCGTGTTCCGCCAGGAGGTTTCCATCTCTCCGCTTCTCATGCGGGCAAGAGCCAGCCGAACAGCTCGACGATAGCCGATGAGCCCCTCCTCTGGGGGCGGAATGACAGCATCAATGTCATGGTTTTTCATCACCGCATCGTGCAGAAGTGACTCAATGATGGGAACGGCCAGGGACCGAGGAATAGGCGTCACCAAGTTCACCCACTGCGACGCGAGCCAGGGTGTCAGCACGGGGAGCGATGCGATCGGCCGCTGTTTTAGACCCGCCTCCAGCGCGTAGCCATTCATGAGTTGGCCGTACCGGAAAACATCTGGACCACCGATGTCGAAGGCCCTATTGACCTCTTTAGGGAGCGTGGCCGAAGCAACCAGGTAGTGCAACACATCACGAATAGCGATGGGTTGGATAAAGTTGCGCACCCATTTCGGTGCCGGCATGTAGGGCAACACCTCGGTGAGGTGCCGAATCATTTCGAAACTGGCGGACCCAGACCCAATAATCACTCCCGCTTGCAGGGCAATAGTGGGCACCCCAGAAGAGAGCAGGATGTCCCCCACTTCTTTTCTCGAGCCCAAGTGTCGAGAGAGAGGGCCATCGGGATGGAGGCCGCCCAGGTACACAATTCTTTTGACCCCGGCGCTAGCGGCTTCGTTGGCAACCGTGTTAGCAACCGTGCGCTCAAGTTCTTCAAAGTCGCCCGCGGAGGACATGGAGTGAACCAGGTAGTAGAGCACTTCTTGCCCGGCGACCGCAGCCCGAACATCGTCGGCGTTGAGCAGGTCACCTTGGACGATATCGACGTCGTCTCGCCACGGCACGTTGTCAAGCCGATGAGGCTCGCGCGCAATCACGCGCACAGTGTGGCCGGCTTCGAGCAACTTGGGCACAAGACGCCCACCCACGTACCCGGTGGCACCCGTCACGAGAACCTTCATGCCCAAACCCTAGAGGTGCCACCTGGGAAAGCGGAATCGATTCGCTAGCGTGTGGGGATGACCATGGATGCCGTTGTTGACTGGTTTGACGGATCACATCGCGACCTCCCCTGGCGCTCGAGCGACACCACCGCGTGGGGTGTGCTGGTGTCCGAGGTGATGTTGCAGCAAACTCCCGTCCCTCGCGTAATTCCACTATGGCTCGAGTGGTTGGAGAGATGGCCTACCCCCGCAGCGTGTGCCGATGCACCACTGTCCGAGGTGATCACACTGTGGGGGCGACTGGGTTACCCCCGAAGGGCGAAACGTCTTCACGAGTCAGCACAAGTCATCACTCAGCAACACGGCGGGGAGCTTCCGCATGAGCTCGATGCCCTTCTCGCCCTGCCCGGTATCGGCGATTACACCGCCCGAGCAATCCGCTGTTTTGCGTTTGGCTATCCCGACCCGGTGGTCGACACCAACGTGCGACGAGTCATGGCCCGCCTGGAACGCGGTGAAGCGGAAGCCGGCCCACCCCGCACCGTTGCTGATCTACACGCAGGCCAAGACGCCCTTGACCAAGTCGAGGGGACCCAACGACAGGTGACGCTGGCCAAAGGGTTAATGGAGCTGGGTGCCGTTGTCTGCACTGCGAGAAAACCCCAATGCGACCAGTGCCCCGTGTTGGGCGCATGCCAGTGGAGGGCTGCGGGGTACCCGCCCTATGAGGGCAAACGGTCCCCCGCCCAAGCGCGCTACGAAGGCAGCGACCGTCAGGCCCGAGGAGTCCTACTGCGCGAGCTGCGAGCGAGTGACACACCGGTGCCGGTGTCGTTTCTCGAAACCCTTCTCACAGACCGCGAGCAGTTTTCACGAGCACTGGCATCCCTTGTGAAAGATGGTCTCGCTCGCTACAGCAGCGAATCCCGGGATTACCTGGAACTGGGTTCTTAGGCTTTGTCGCGGCGGATGATTTCTTTCATGCCTTCAATGGCAACCGGGAGCAAGTGGTCAACCTTGGACGCTTCCCACTCCTCAGGGGTCATCGGCGACTGGTCTGGGTGACCCATCACCATCATCAGGCCACCCGCCCGCACACGCAGGACGGAAGCAACGATGTACAACGCGGCCGCTTCCATTTCGGAGCAGATGGCGCCTCCGCCAATCCATGCAGCCCAGCGGTCGGTGAGGCGGGACGCAACGGGCATCCGCTCGGGAGCATGCTGACCGTAGAAGGAATCCTTCGACTGAGAAACACCCACGTGGACTGTCTTGTCCATGCCGAGGGCGGCATCTCGCAGGGCCTGGGTGATATCAACATCAGCAACAGCCGGGAACTCGATGGGCAAATAGTGAAGCCCCGTCCCCTCATCGCGGATGGCGCCAGAGACAATGGCGATGTCGCCGGGGTTAATGTGCTCCTGCATGGAGCCTGACGTTCCCACACGGACAAAAGTGTCTGCCCCGATAGCAACAAGCTCTTCCAGCCCAATGGCGGCAGACGGGCCACCGATGCCAGTGGACATCACCGCAACTTTTTCGCCCTCGAGATACCCGGACCAGGTTTCGTATTCGCGGTGGCTCGCGACTTTCTGTGGCTCGTCAAAGTAGGAGGCGATCATTTCGCAACGACCCGGGTCACCCGGCAGGAAAACATAACGACCCACATCACCCTCAGCCAATTCAATGTGGTACTGGCGGGGGTTATCGCGTTTCATCGACACTTCGTTCTCCGTTTTCTGGCACTGGCACTCACTGCCGGCTTACCGATGTTGTGGCCTCTCTAGGACGATAGGGCGCCGACCGCCAAGGAGCAAGCGAGCGCTCATGTGAGCGTCTAGTGGTCTTGGGAAGCTGACTCTTCTGCGCCGGGCACAGTCTTGTAAGGGTCAGCATCACCCGCAAACGTGGCCGACTGGGCTTGGCGCCCCGTCTCAGCGTCCCTCTCGCTTGCTTCCCGCAGCAGATCGGTGATGGCCGAAGCGTTCTCCGGCACACCATCAAGAATGAATTCCAGGCTTGGGGTGAGCCGAGCGGTGATGTTCTTACCCACTTCAGTACGCAGCATTCCTGTCGCCGCGCGAAGGGCCTTCTGAGTGTCGCGACGCTCGTCGTCGTCCCCCAGCACGGTGTAAAAAATGCTGGCGTGCTGGAGGTCGCCCGTGACCTGGACATCAGTAATCGTGACAAATCCGAGACGAGGGTCTCGAAGCCCGCGCTGTAGCCGCTCGGCAAGAATCTTGCGAATCAAATCCGCCATCTTCCGCGCCCGAGGCGAATTGCTACTCACGAACCTTCTCTTTCATCTCGATGGTCTCGATTTCGTCACCCACCTGGATGTCCTTGACCTTGCCCAATCCGATTCCACACTCGAAGTCGGTCTTGACCTCGGTGACGTCATCTTTGAAGCGGCGCAGTGAGTCGATTGCCAACCCATCGTGAAGGACCACGCCATCGCGGATGATGCGTGCTTTCGCATTTCTGGTGATCGTTCCCGACCGAACGATACATCCGGCAATGGTTCCTGCCTTGGAGGACTTGAAGACCTCGCGCACCTCGGCAAAGCCCGACTGGACTTCTTCGAATTCAGGCTTCAGCATGCCCTTCAGAGAGTTCTCGATTTCTTCCAGGGCGTTGTAAATCACCGAGTAGAAACGAACATCGACCCCTTCGCGCTGGGCGCGCTCGCGCGCCTTCGCGTCGGGTCGCACGTTGAATCCCACGATGATCGCGTTATCGATGGTGGCGAGGTTGATGTCGCTCTCGGTGATCGCACCCACACCGCGGTGAATGATGCGCAATTGCACCGAATCGCCGACCTCGATTTTGAGCAGGGACTCTTCGAGAGCCTCCACAGCACCGGAAACGTCTCCCTTGATGATGAGGTTGAGCGCTTCGATCTTGCCGTCTTCGAGTGCCTTGGTGAAGTCCTCGAGGTTGATGCGCTTACGAGCCTTGGCCAGCAGAGCATTGCGCTCTGCCGCTTCACGCTTCTCGGCAATCTGGCGAGCTGTACGGTCATCGTCAGTAACGAGGAATGTGTCACCCGCGCGTGGAACGCTCGAGAGACCCTGAACCGCGACCGGCCGCGATGGGTAAGCCTCTTCGACAGAGTCACCGTTTTCATCCGTCATCGCACGAACCCGGCCGTAGGCCGTTCCCGCCACGATGGCTTCACCAACACGCAAAGTACCGGACTGAATCAACACTGTTGCCACAGCGCCGCGACCCTTGTCGAGTTTGGCTTCGATTGCCACACCCCGAGCCGTGCGGTTCGGGTTGGCACGCAGGTCAAGCCCGGCGTCAGCCGTCAACAAGACGGCATCCAGTAGGTCGCTGATTCCCTCGCCCTTCAGGGCAGAAACCTTCACCATCTGGGTGTCGCCGCCATATTCCTCGGCGACCAGTCCAAATTCGGTGAGCTGCTGAAGCACTTTGTCTGCTTTCGCACCGGGGGCGTCCATCTTGTTGATGGCCACCACGATCGGCACGCCCGCAGCCTGCGCGTGGTTCAATGCCTCAATCGTCTGAGGCATGATGCCATCGTCCGCTGCGACCACCAGAATCGCGATGTCGGTAACCTGCGCGCCTCGAGCACGCATAGCCGTGAAGGCTTCGTGGCCGGGGGTGTCCACAAACGTGACCGCGCGCTCGATACCGTCATGCTCTGTCCACACCTGGTAGGCACCAATGTGCTGGGTGATTCCGCCAGCTTCGCCAGCGGTGACATTCGCGTTTCTGATCGCATCGAGCAGCTTGGTCTTACCGTGGTCGACGTGACCCATCACTGTCACCACCGGCGGGCGAATAACGAGGTCTTCTTCGTCTTCGGCCTCGTCGAGGTCGATGTCGAAGCTTTCCAGAAGCTCTTTGTCCTCATCTTCTGGCGACACGATCTGAACCTTGTAGCCCAGCTCGGTGCCAAGAATTTCGAACGTGGCCTCATCCAGGGACTCCGTGGCCGTGGCCATTTCGCCAAGTTGGAACAGCACGGTCACCAGGTTTCCGGGAGGAACCGGGAAACCCGTCAGTGTTTCAATCTTGTCGGCGAAGTCGTTCATCGACGCACCCTGGCGCAAGCGAATGACGGTAGACCCATCGCCGCGTGGGATCGATACGCCACCTAGGCTCGGCGCCTCGCGCATTTCATACTCTTGCCTCTTCGTCCGCTTCGACTTACGAGACTTGCTCTTGCCACCACCGCGACCAAACGCACCTGCGGTCCCGCCACCGGGTCCGCGACCACGACCACCCGCACCGGGACGACCGCCTCCAGGGCGTGACCCACCAGGTCCTCCGCCAGGACCGCCGCCGAAGCCGCCGGGGCCACCACCGGGGCGACCGGGACCGCCTGAACGCTGTTGGAAGGGCGCGCGAGGGCCACCCTCACTGGGGGCTGGACGACGCGGCACTGCTCCCTGGCCGGGTCGAGGCGCCGTGGGGCGACCCATTCCCTGGGCCGAGGCGAAGGGGTTATTGCCCGGGCGAGGAATGCCCGGCTTGGACATGCCCTGCGATGAAGCAAAGGGGTTGTTGCCAGGCCGCGGGATGCCGGGAGTGCCCGGTGATGCCGCTCCGCCTTCAGGCACAGCAGGCTTCTCTGCCGAGGCAGAGGCTTCGGGCGCTGGCTCTTCAGCTACAGGGGAAGCAGGCTTGGGAGCCGCTTTCGGCGCGGGCTTCTCTTCTTTTTTCTCTTCCTTGGGAACAGGGACAACGCCCTCTTCCGCGAAAGCAGCTTTGAGCTTTCTGGCGACAGGAGGTTCCACCGTCGATGAGGGGCCCTTGACGAACTCGCCAATTTCTTTCAGCTTCTCGAGCGTGCGCTTGGAATCGATGCCCAGTTCTGCAGCAATCTCGTGTACGCGTGGTTTTCCAGCCACCATTCTCCTGTCTGGGCGAACCCAGTCAGGGCGCGCCGCTACCTACATTTGAGGCTCATTCTGAGCCGTTCATGAGGATTCCATTAGCCATTCAGCCTTGTCTTAGCGAGGTCGGTTGACCTACTGAGGTTTTCCAGTGCGTCGCAGTCGAGACCCGGACCTATTTTCAAGGCCCTCCCCCACGCTTTGCGCTGTAGAGAGCGAGAAATACACTCCTGATTGCGGTGCACGTAGGCACCTCGACCCGGCAATTTCTTGGTCTCATCAACGACTAGCTTGTGATCCACCGCCACACTCCGAAGAAGGTTGTTCGTCGAATCTGTGGACTGACATCCCAAGCAACGCCTGATTACTGCCATTCTAGCCCCTTACCCGGGCGGGTAGCCACCGTGTGGGGCTCGCTCAGGAATCCATCACCGAATCAGGCTGAATATCGATCTTTGCTCCGGTCAGTTTCGCGGCCAAGCGCGCGTTCTGACCTTCTTTACCGATCGCCAGCGAAAGCTGGTAGTCGGGGACCAGCGCACGCACTTGCCTGGCCTCCATGTCCAGAACGAAGGCGCTGGTCACTTTGGAGGGACTAAGCGCGTTGGAGACAAACTGGGCGAGGTCATCAGAGTGATCGACAATGTCGATTTTTTCCTCACCAAGTTCGGCTTGAACGGCGCGAACTCGCTGACCTAATTCCCCAATGCAGGCGCCCTTGGCATTCAAGCCAGGCTCAATCGCTGTCACGGCAATTTTCGTGCGGTGACCAGATTCGCGGGCAATCGACACAATGTCGATCAAACCTTTTT
Organism: Microbacteriaceae bacterium; assembly: GCA_024639925.1. GTDB lineage: Bacteria > Actinomycetota > Actinomycetes > Actinomycetales > Microbacteriaceae > Pontimonas. The sequence goes on along the minus strand of JAHEGA010000034.1, from coordinate 5,254 downwards.
GGAGTTCGGGAACCTCGAGAGTGAACAGTTGGCGAATCAACCCGGGGTGGGTCCGGCTGACCGTGATAGCGGGGCCTTTTGTGCCCTTTTCTACTTTGGTGACGTAGGCGCGAAGACGGGAGCCGTGTTCATACACTTCCCCGGGAACTTGCTCCTCCGGAGGCAAAATGGCCTCCACCTCGCCCAGATTCAGGTGAATCATGCGGGGATTAGGGCCCTGTTGGATCACGCCGGACACAATGTCGCCTTCTTTGCCGCGATACTCGCCCAAAATCCGGTCATCACCGATATCCCGCAAGCGCTGGTTGATGACATGCTTCGCCGCGGTGGCAGCGATCCGACCAAAATCGTGGGGGGTGTCGGCTTCTTCGCCAGTTTTTTCGCCCTCGTCATTAACGATCGGAATGTACAGGGTGACGTGGCCCGTCTTTTTGTCTAGCTCAACCCGTTCCCTAGGAGCATCGGGGTCAAGCCGCTGTCCGCGGTTGTCCGCGAGGCCCATGTGCTTCTCGTAGGCCACCAAAATGGCTTCTTCGATAATGGTGACGAGGTCATCAAAGGGGATTTCGCGCTCTGATTCCATCAGTTTCAGCACGCTCATGTCGATATCCATGACAGCCCTCCTATTCGATTGTGCGCACTGGGTGCGCTTCTAGCCAGAGTACAAGGGGAGAGGCGTTTCTTCTACCCCACCACCGCGTTACGCGGCTGGCAGAGCAGCCAACACGTCATCCAGAGGAAGGGACGTTCGCTCACCGGTACGCCGATTCCAGTATTCGACCTGACCGGCAGCAGCATCTCTCCCCACAATGACGATGTGGGGCACACCAAGAATTTCGGCATCGGCAAACTTCACTCCCGGTGAGAGTTTTGGCCGGTCGTCAAAGAGAACCTCTTTACCCACTGATTCCAGAGTCGTGCAGAGCTTTTCGGCAACCTCAAACACCGTCTCGTCTTTGCCGGCAGCGACCACATGCACGTCATAGGGAGCAATCGCCTCGGGCCAGATGAGGCCCTTGTCGTCATTATTTGCCTCGGCAATCACCGCAACCAACCGGGTCACACCAATCCCGTACGAGCCCATTGTGACCGTCACGAGAGATCCGTTTTCATCGAGCACTTTCAAGCCGAGCGCTTCGGCGTATTTCCTCCCCAGCTGGAAGACGTGACCGATTTCCATGCCTCGTGCAGTTTCAATCGGTCCCGAACCATCGGGGGCTTCGTCTCCATCAACGACAGCAGCAATGTCCACGACACCATCAGCCTGAAAATCGCGACCAAACACCAGGTCGAACACGTGTTGCTCGTGAACATTCGCGCCGGTAACCCAGGAGGAACCGGGCACGACCCGTGGATCAACATAGAAGCTCAAGCCAGTTGACGACTCGCTCCCCAGCCGGGGGCCCGTGGCAGACCAGGGGCCGATATATCCCTTGACCAGACCAGGGTTCTTTGCGAAGTCCTCTTCACTGGCTTGCTCCACAGCAGCCGGAGCGAAGGCTACTTCTGCGCGTTTGAGATCGACGTCTCTGTTGCCGGGGATCCCCACGACAACTAGCTCGCGAGACTCGTCGGGATGCACGAGAGCCAACACCACGTTCTTCAGGGTGTCCGCCGCCACCCAGGGGCCTGATTCTTTGGGGTGCTGAGCGTTAGCCAGCGCGACAAGCGTGTCAATCGTCGGGGTGTTCGGCGAATCAAACACCACAGGTTCCCCATCCGGGATGGGAAGAGGCTCTGGCGCCGTGGAGCTAAAGGCTTCCACATTGGCCGCATAGCCACCTGCCGTTCGCACGTAGGTGTCTTCACCAATCTCCGTGGGGTGCAGGAACTCTTCGCTTCGGGAGCCGCCCATTGCGCCAGCATCGGCGTTCACAATGACGTATTCGAGCCCGAGGCGCTGGAAGATCCGCTCATACGCATCCCGCTGCGCCTGATAGCTCGTCTCGAGCCCCTCATCGGTGTAGTCGAAGGAGTAGGCATCCTTCATCGAAAACTCTCGACCACGCAACAGGCCAGCCCGAGGACGGGCCTCATCGCGGTACTTGTCCTGAATTTGGTAGATCATCAGCGGAAGGTCTTTGTAACTGGAATACAAGTCCTTCACCGTCAGGGTGAATACTTCTTCGTGGGTGGGGGCGAGCAAATACTCCGCTTCCTTGCGGTCTTTGAGACGAAAAATTCCGTCACCATACTCGTCCCAACGGCCCGTTATTTCATAGGGCTCTTTGGGCAGCAAGGCAGGAAAGTGCACATGCTGCGCGCCGGCGGCCTGCATTTCCTCGTGAACGATCTTCTCGATGTTCTGTCGAACACGAAGCCCTAGGGGCAACCAGGCAAAAATGCCCGGTGCCTGGCGCCGGATATAACCCGCACGGACCAGCCACTTGTGGCTGGCGACTTCCGCTTCCGCGGGGTCCTCACGCAGGGTGCGGACAAAGAGCTTGCTGAGGCGTGTAGGCACCGCTCTAGACTACCCGCCCGTTATGCCGTGACGACCTCGGGAGTACCGCTTGGGGCGTTCGGCATTTCTGCAGCAAGACGGTTGGCCTCTTCGATCAGCGTGGCCACAATATCCGCCTCGGGGACAGTCTTGATGACCTCACCCTTCACGAAGATCTGACCTTTACCATTTCCACTCGCGACGCCGAGGTCGGCTTCGCGGGCTTCGCCCGGTCCGTTTACGACACAGCCCATCACGGCAACCCGAAGGGGCACGGTCATGCCCTCCAAGCCTTTGGTGACATCTTCAGCAAGGGTGTACACATCCACTTGCGCCCGGCCACAACTGGGGCAGGACACAATTTCCAGCTTCCGTTCGCGAAGGTTCAGCGACTCAAGAATCTTGAGGCCCACCTTCACTTCCTCGGCAGGAGGGGCGGAGAGGGAGACCCGAATGGTGTCTCCGATTCCCTCACCAAGCAAAATTCCAAAGGCAACAGACGACTTGATGGTGCCCTGGAAGGCGGGGCCCGCCTCCGTGACGCCCAAGTGAAGAGGCCAATTGCCGCGCTCAGCGAGCTGACGGTACGCCTTCACCATCACGATGGGGTCATTGTGCTTCACCGAGATCTTGAAGTCATGAAAGTCATGCTCCTCAAAAAGGCTGGCTTCCCAGACCGCGCTCTCCACGAGAGCCTCCGCGGTTGGTTTCCCGTACTTTTGCAACAGGCGGGGATCGAGCGAGCCCGCGTTCACTCCGATACGCAGGCTGATGCCGGCATCTTTCGCAGCTTTCGCAATTTCTCCGACTTTGTCATCAAACTTCTTGATGTTTCCGGGATTTACGCGAACGGCGCCACACCCGGCATCGATGGCCTGGAATACGTACTTCGGCTGGAAGTGGATATCGGCAATAACGGGAATTTGACTCTTCTTGGCGATGATGGGCAATGCTTCAGCGTCGTCTGACGTAGGAACGGCCACCCGGACAATGTCACACCCTGTCGCGGTGAGCTCCGCAATCTGCTGCAGTGTTCCGTTGATGTCCGTCGTTTGGGTGGTGGTCATCGACTGAACGCTGACTCGGGCGTCCCCGCCTACTTTGACTTTTCCCACATTGATCTGACGGGTCTCACGACGCGGCGCAAGAGTTTCGGGAACCTTGGGCATCCCTAAGTTGATAGCTGGCACGCGATGGCACCCTTTCGTTGTCGCATCTTTCGATGCAGTCCTTC
>JAHEGA010000034.1:0-1477 GCA_024639925.1 Microbacteriaceae bacterium | reverse complement strand
GCGATAATTCGGGCCACTCCCACCGTGTTGTCCCACACCGCGGGCATCACCTCGGTCACGGGTTGCCTCTGGTTTTCTAACGCCGAACTAATGCCCACGAAACCCACATTTTCCACCTGTGGGTTTCCTTCTGCCGTCAGCAGGATCTCACCGTCTTCGTCAAACGCGTAGCGCTCCGTGAGCAGCGGCGTCAACGTCGTTGCTTGGCTCTGACCGCCGCGCTCAAAAGTGACCGGTAGGGCGCGACCGGGTGAGAGTCGAATAATCTCCGTGAGAGCAAACCACTCATCGACTGCCTGACCATCGACCGAGGTGATGCGGTCCCCCGGTTGAAGCCCCGCTAGGGCACCGGGTGCTGCCGGGTCATTCGGCCCACACTCAGTTTGTGTTTGTGTGGCCGGCACGACACATTCCGAGACCGAGCCCACACTCAGGCTCAAGCTGGGGACGCCAAAACCCATGAGAACGACGGCATAGAGCACCACAGCAATCAGCAGGTTCATGACCGGGCCACCCAACATGATGGTGATCCGCGGAATCAGCGGCAAACGATAAAAGCTGCGCTTTTCCATCTCCTCGCGCTGCGCCTCTTCCGGGGTGGTTCCCTCCCCCACCACGTTGTCAAGGAACCCCGTCGTCGAAACGATGCCGCCACTGTCGGCGTCCTTGGGCGGATACATTCCCGCCATCGCCACGTACCCACCCAGCGGAATAGCTTTGAAACCTACCTCTGTTTCGCCGCGCTGGCGGGAAAAAAGGGTCGGACCAAAGCCGATCATGAACTGCGAAATGTAGACGCCAAATTTCTTCGCGGGGAAGTAGTGCCCCCACTCGTGCAATGCAATAGAGGCGATGAGACCCATCGCAATAACCAGAACACCGAGAGCGAAGGCCAGAGCTGTTTCCACGGCGTCACTCTAACCCGCGGGCCTGACACAGCCTTGGCTGATGCTTAGAGGGCTTGCTGCGCGATCAGACGGTCGGCCTCGCTACGCGCCCACTTCTCCGCTTCCAGCACGCCCTCGAGAGTCATGGTGCCCGGATCATGGCGCTCCACAACCTCGCGAATGATGTCGGTAATTCCGGTGAAGGCGAGTGAACCGCCGTGGAACGCGGCAACCGCCTGTTCGTTTGCCGCGTTAAACACCGCCGGGAACGTGGTGCCCGCCTGACCCACAGATTTCGCCATCGCCACAGCCGGGAAGGCCACGTCATCCAGCGGCTCGAAACTCCACTCGTGGCTGCGGGTCCAGTCAATTCCCGGAATGACGCCCGTCATACGCTCCGGCCAGCTCATTCCCCACGCAATCGGCAAGCGCATATCGGGCGGTGACGCCTGCGCGATCGTGGACCCATCCACAAATTCGACCAGGGAATGCACGATGGATTGGGGGTGCACGGTCACCTCAATCCGCTCAAACGGCACCCCGAACAGCAGGTGCGCTTCGATGACTTCGAGGCCTTTGTTCACGAGGGT
>JAHEGA010000066.1 GCA_024639925.1 Microbacteriaceae bacterium | reverse complement strand
ACGCTGACTACGTGCGCAAGTACGAAGGACCCGTCATCGCTGAGCGCGCCTTCATTGCTGACCAGGCACTTGCCGTTGGCGTCAGCACGAAAGACGGTGACACCACGACTTTTGGAGCTTCAGTCCAAGCGCGCTTGGAGGACATTGGCGCGAGCCAAGAGAGTTGGAGTGCCTGGCGGGAGGAATCCGGTTGGCAACTCGAGTTGACCTTCACCGATGGCGATGTTGAACACAAGGCTCACTGGTCATTCGACCCGAAAAAGCACCTCATCGAGCCGCTCAATGAAGACGCGCGGGTGTTGTCCCGACACGAGCCGATGCCGGCCACGCTCATTCCCGCTCTGGCTGCTGTCGAGCAAGACCCCGAGCCCGACCGTTTTGACTCCGAAATTTTCGAAGACTCTTCTCTCTCCGAGACCGGGCCACTGCTCGAGCCGGTCCCCTACGGCCGCACCGGCGGTGACGAGGGCCGGATGGCAGACACCGCCGACCTCCTCGACGCACTCCGCAAGAAGCGCGGAGAGCGTGAGCCCCTTTCGGAACAGCCCGATGCGGCAGATTCACACCCCGCGACAGGCACTATCCGCCTGGTCGACAGCGACAAAGGGTCAGACGCCTCGGTCACACAAATCGGTGACCGCCACAGCCCCGACGGAGATGACGATCCGGAGCCGCCTCCCACAGGGAAAACGAAGAGGCCCGGCATGCCCAGCTGGGACGACATCGTTTTTGGCGCTCGCGGCGACGACGACCCAGCTTAGGCCCAAGCGCCCGCCAGAATCACGGGCACTTCCCGCTCCCGCGGCGTAATGGAACCGTGTTGGCCAACCATGGTCTGAGATTGAGCACTCGCGGTGGGCCCGTGATAAATGGCTAGTGAGCCCTCACAGAGGATCACAATGTCGCCCAGTCGCTTGTCCACTCCCGGCGCCACCTCACCCAGCGCACCACTGGCAATGAGCTCCTCGCGGGTGACGACCTGTGCCCGGTCACCCACGACCTGTTTCCAGGCCTTGACGAAATTGTCCCGTTTTGCGGCAGAGGACAGATAGATCTGCGGAGCCCGTGGTTCACCAGCCCACGCCGACACACCCTCAAGAAGCGGGGATTCGGCCTCGATCACCATCTTGTCGTGGTCAGGAACATCGATCATGCCGTGGTCTGCGGTGATGACAAGACCCGCGGTGGGGCCCAAAAGTCCTGAATACTCTGCGAGTTGCGCATCCAACTCCTCCAGGCGATGGAGCCAGGAATCAGATTCCGATCCGCTGCCGTGCCCGGTCCGATCAAGCGCTGGCCAATAAAGGTAGGCGAGACCCTGCGGGGTCGCATCAAAAAAGTTTTGCGCGTTGTGGAACTGCTCCTCAAGCGAGCGGGCTCCCTGAAACTCGGCTCCACGCCAGACAGCCTTGGTGAAATCGGTGTTTGCAAACCGAGGTTCACCCTGGGAAAGAGACTGAATGCCCTGAGACTTTGCGCGCTGAAACACCGTCGTTGAGCGCTGCCAAGAATCGAGTTCCACCAGCGGCGCCCAGTCCTTGAGGTGGTTGATAATTTGACCACTCGCCGGCTCGCGCAACGAGTACCCCACGATGCCGTGCTCCCCCGCGGACACACCGGTGGTGAGCGTCGTCAGTGCGCTGGCAGTCGTCGAGGGGAACCCAACGTCTGCGCTGAGACCGTGGGCGCGCCACGCCTGCATCAACCATCGAGCGTGGCCAGCATGTTCGCGAAGATTCGCGGCACCCATGCCGTCCACCAGCACGACCGCGGCATGCGTGACCGTTGACAGCCCGAGCGGGTTTTCAGCCCCCACGATCGCTGCGAGACAACTCGGCATCACATCGGCAAGCCTCAACGACGCGTCGATAGGGGCGAGTAACATAAGCGCAATCTTATGACTGCGCCTACTTCGTCTTCTGCGCCCGAATCCTCCGAGCGCATCGTTGATGTTGAACTCACCGATGAAATGGAAGGGTCCTTCCTCGAGTACGCCTACTCCGTCATTTACTCTCGCGCTCTTCCTGACGCCCGAGATGGATTGAAGCCGGTCCAACGTCGAATCATCTACCAAATGTCACAGATGGGCCTCCTCCCCCAGAAGGGCCACGTTAAGTCCGCCCGCGTTGTCGGCGATGTGATGGGGAAACTCCACCCGCACGGCGATTCGGCGATCTACGACGCCCTCGTGCGGATGTCACAGTCCTGGTCGATGCGCATCCCCATGGTGGATGGCCATGGAAACTTTGGCTCGCTAGATGACGGCCCCGCCGCTGCCCGCTACACCGAGGCACGCCTGCGCCCGGAGGCGCTGGCCATGGTCCAGGATCTGGACGAAGACGTTGTTGATTTTGTCCCCAACTACGACAACCAGCTCACCCAGCCGAGCGTTCTGCCCGCCGCAATTCCTCACCTTCTCGTCAACGGCGCCAGTGGGATTGCTGTCGGCATGGCGACGAATATGGCCCCCCACAACCTGGGGGAAGTCATCGCGGCGGCCCGCCATCTGCTCGAGCACCCCGATGCCTCCACCGCAGACCTGCAGAAGTTTGTTCCCGGCCCCGATCTCCCCAGCGGCGGAACAATCATGGGCACAGAAGGTATTTCGGATGCCTACGCGACGGGGCGCGGCAGCTTCAAAACTCGCGCCACCGTGAGCATCGAAAATATCGGGCCCCGAAAAACCGGTCTCGTGGTCACGGAGCTCCCGTACCTCGTGGGGCCGGAACGGGTTATCGACAAGATCAAAGATGCCGTGAACAGCAAAAAACTCACGGGTATCAGTGATGTGACCGACCTGACCGACCGTCACCATGGCCTGCGGCTCGTGATCGGAATCAAAGCAGGTTTTGACCCTGCTGCTGTGTTGTCCGAGCTGTATCGCCTCACGCCGCTCGAAGAGAGCTTCGCGATCAACTCGGTGGCCCTCGTTGAGGGACAGCCCATGACTTTGGGACTCAAAGACCTGCTGCAGGTGTACTTAGACCACCGAGTCACCGTCATCACCCGCCGATCTGAGTTCCGCCTTATCCAGCGCCGTCGCCGGCTACACCTCGTGGAAGGCCTGTTGGTGGCGATCACCGACATCGATGAAGTCATTCAGGTCATCCGCGGTTCGGACGACTCCGCTACGGCCAAAACCACCCTGAAGGAAGTCTTCGACCTCTCCGAAGAACAGGCCGAGTACATCCTTGAACTGCGGCTTCGCAGGCTCACCAAGTTCTCCCGAATCGAACTAGAAACCGAGCGTGACCAGCTCACCGCGGAAATCGCTGAGCTCGAATCTCTCCTCGCCAGCACCGACCTGATCACCCAGACCGTCTCCTCAGAACTCGCCGACATGGCCGAAGCGTATGGAACACCGCGGCGCAGTGTCATTTCCGGTGCTGCGGCGCAGCCACCGGTGAAGAGCTCTGCGCACAGCAAAGATCTTTCCCTGGCAGACGAGCCCTGCGTTGTTGCCGTGTCGGCACTGGGCAAAGCAAGCAGGCTTTCCTCGTTGGACGCAGCGTCGTTGCCCCAGAAGCGCAGCTCTCACGACGCGCTTCTCGCGTGCCTCTCCACGACTACCCGCAGCACGCTCGGCGCAATCACCGAGACCGGTGTTCTCCACACTTTTCACGCCTCCGACCTCCCGGAACTAGATGCCGCAAAGCCCCGGTGGAGCGAGGGCATGTCGCTAGGAGAGTATTTGGGGTTGTCCTCCAGTGACGGCAGTGTTCTCGGGGTGATTGCTCTCGACAGCGCGGTGCCGGTGATGCTGGGAACCGCGCGAGGAGTCGTGAAGCGGATTGTTCCCACAGACCTCAGTGACAAGCCACAGCAGCCGGTCATCTCCCTCAAAGACGGAGACAAGGTGGTCGGTGCATCCGTGGCCTCAGATGACCATCACATCGTTTTCGTCACCTCAGCCGGGCAACTCTTGAACTTCTCGGCAGGAGACGTGCGGCCCCAGGGAGCGGGGGCCGGAGGTGTGGCCGGCATTTCGCTCGGCGAAGATGCTCACGTCATCACTGCCACGGCAGCTCTGCGAGCTGACGCGAAAGTTGTGACGATTTCCGGCTCGAGCGTTCAGTTACCGGGCACCGAGTCAGCCCGGGCCAAGGTCACGCCACTGTCGGAGTTCCCAACAAAAGGTCGCGGAACCTCCGGTGTCCGAGCTCATTCCTTCCTCAAAGGTGAGGATCTGCTCCGGAAAGCCTTTGTGGGACGTCACCCGAGGGCACTGGGTTCACGAGGCCAAGCAGTGGCGCTGCCCGAAGAACTGACGAAGCGTGATGGTTCGGGAACCGTGCTGGAAGGCAGTGTGTCTGCGCTGGGAGAGCAGCCGACCTAGACGTCGATGCGTTCCCGGGCGAGGCCCGGTCCGGAGACGATGAACTCTTTCCTGGGGGCCACCTCATTACCCATCAGGAGCTCAAACACCCGTGATGCTTCCTCGGCATCGCCCACTCTGACGCGACGCAGCGTGCGTCCATCGCGATTCATGGTCGTCTCTGCCAACTGGTCAGCGTCCATCTCGCCGAGCCCCTTGTAACGCTGAATGGGTTCACGATAGGTCTTCCCCGAGGCCTCGAGGTCTTTCAAGACGGCGTTGAGCTCGTCCTCGGAATAGGTGTACACGATCTCCGATGGTGCTTTGCCACGTCCGTTGACCACCACGCGGTGGAGAGGAGGCACCGCCGCGTACACTCGGCCTGCCTCGACGAGAGGTTTCATGTACCGGAAGAAGAGGGTCAGCAACAGAGTTCTGATGTGCGCGCCATCAACGTCGGCGTCCGACATGATGATGATTTTTCCGTAGCGGGCCTGACCCAGGTCGAAGGTGCGACCGGAACCCGCGCCGATCACCTGAATAATCGCCGCACACTCGGCGTTATCCAGCATGTCCTGCAGCGATGCTTTTTGCGTATTGAGAATTTTCCCTCGGATGGGAAGCAGTGCCTGATGTTCGCTGTCTCTCGCGAGCTTCGCGGTACCCAGCGCCGAGTCTCCCTCGACAATGAACAGTTCGCTGCCTTCGGTTTCTTTGCTCCGGCAGTCCACCAGTTTGGTGGGCAGCGTTGAGCTTTCCAACGCATTCTTGCGGCGCTGCGTCTCTTTGAGGGTCCTGGCGGAGATGCGAGTCTTCATCTCCGCGACGATTTTTTCCTGCAGGAGACTAGAAAAAGCTTTGTCCTCGCGCTTGCCCGAAGCAAACTTCTCGGCGAGTCCGGCCGAGACCACTTTCTGCACGATGGATTTGATCCCGGGGGTGCCCAGCACTTCCTTTGTTTGCCCTTCAAACTGGGGTTCGGGCACCCGAACAGCGATGATCGCCGTCAAACCAGCGGTCATATCGTCTTTCTCGACTTTGTCCTTACCCACCTTCAACTTGCGGGCGTTCTTCTCGATTTCTGCCCGCAGAGTCTTCACCAAACCAGCGTCGAATCCCTGCTGGTGGGTTCCACCCTTGGGGGTCTGAATAATGTTGACGAAGCTTTTTGACACCGTGTCATAGCCAGTACCCCACTGGACGACGACGTCAACCTGCACGGAGCGAACCACATCTTGAGACAGCAACTTCCCCGTGTCGTCCAGCACCGGAACGGTTTCCTCAAATTCCCCCTGACCAGAGAAATGCCAGGGGCCGACGACAGCCTGATCGGGGGCCAAAAAGCTCAGGAAGTCAGAGAGGCCACCGGCAGCCGAAAACGTTGTCTGGTGCGGCTCCTCTCCGGTGTGGTCGTCCAGGTGAATCGACAGCTCGGGAACCAGGAAGGCCGTCTGTCGCGCCCGATCGGTGAGTTCCGTTGACGCAAATGACGCACCAGCGCCAAATATTTGAGGATCGGGCCAAAAACGAACGCGCGTTCCCGTGACCTTCTTGCCCACAGTGCCGATCTCCCGCAACACGCTCTTGTCGACGAAAGGGGTAAAAGTTGAGGTCGGCGACGGCTCACCCTCATCGGCAAACTGGCCAGGCTCGCCTCGATGAAAGGACATCGCCCAGG
>JAHEGA010000061.1 GCA_024639925.1 Microbacteriaceae bacterium | reverse complement strand
CGGCCGTAAATCCAGATCACCAAGGGGGTCATGATGATGGCCCACAGCGTTGAGTTTGCGGTCATGATGACGCTGAGAGCGAGGTTTCCTTTGGAGAAATACGTGAAGATGTTCGACGTCGTCCCTGCCGGGACGCTTCCCATCAGCAGAGCCCCGAGCGCTATCAGCGCGACATCATCCACCGGGAAGAATTGGAACAGCAACAACACGACCAGCAGGTAAGAGATCAGGGGCATGAAACCAAACTGGGTGACCCACCCGATGATGAGCCCCCACGGACGCTTGATGGCCAGTCGGAAATCCCTGGGAGTGAGTCCCGCGCCCAAACCAAACATGATGATGAACACCAGCCCACCCAGTAGTGCTTCCTCAAAGGGTGTCACCACGGTGGGTTCGTTGACCGCCTCGGCGGCAAGAATCACGGACTCGATCATGCTGTACCGCCTTGGCTCGAACCTGACACCGCAGGTTGTTGGTCTCGCAACTCGCGTCGGAGTATTTTCCCGATGGGGCTCTTGGGCAGCTCATCGACAAACGTTATGTTTGAGGGGATTTTGTAGGCCGCGAGGCTCTCTCTCGCGCGGGCGATGATGTCTTCAGCACTGGGTGCCGATGAGTCAACCACCACGAACGCGTTGACGCTCTCGCCAGAGGTCGGGTGGGGCAGGCCTACAACCCCGACCTCAATCACCCCGGGAACAGCCGCAATTTGCTCTTCCACTTCGTTGGGGTACACGTTGAAGCCGCTCACCAGAATCATGTCTTTCTTGCGATCCACAATGGTGAAGTACCCGTCGGAGTCGCGCTGAGCAATATCGCCCGTGTGCAACCACCCGTCCTTGAGGCTCGCCGAAGTCTCGTCAGGACGCTGCCAGTACCCCTGCATAATTTGCGGACCCTTGGCAACGAGCTCGCCTGCTTCTCCCTCAGGAACCTCGTTGCCTTTCTCATCCACGCACTTCACGTCGGTGGAGGGCACGGGAATGCCGATGCTGCCGTCTTTTGACAAGCCACCGAGCGGGTTGAAGGTCAACACAGGGGACGATTCCGTCAGCCCATAACCCTCGACAATCGGCGTGCCGGTGACTTCGCGCCAGCGGGCTGCCACGGATTCGTGCAGAGCCATACCGCCTGCAGCAGAAGCAACCAGGTGCTTGGGTGGACTGTCGGTAAACCAGCGTTCGTTCAGAAGGGCGTTGAACAGGGTGTTCACGCCCGTAGTCCAGGTGATCTTGTAGTTTTCAAACACACGCTTCAGGTTGCTGGGGGGGCGTGGGGTCGGAACCAAGATGTTACGGGCACCCGAGTGGTAGAAACCCAGCAGGTTCACGGTGAAGGCGAAGATGTGATACATCGGCAGGGCCGTCGCGACAATCTCCTTGCCTGGGCGGATGTAGACGCCATTCATGGAAATCATTTGAAGTGTGTTGAACACCAGGTTTCCGTGGGTCAGAACAGCACCCTTCGAGACTCCGGTGGTTCCGCCGGTGTACTGCAGAGCGGCCATTGAATCAGAGGTAATGGCCGTGAGGTAGCTGGACAGGACTTCAGGCTTTTTGGCAGCCCGGCCAGAAGCAAGAGCTTCCTGAAAAGCGGTGTGGGGAACCTCGATAGCGGGAAGGGACTTATTCCACCATTTCTGAACCATCCGAATCACCCGAGAAATCAGGGGTGGGAAAAACTCGGAAATCTTGACAGTCACCACAGTGGAAATATCGGTTTTGCCCAAGACCTCGGGAAGACGGTCAGCGAACATATCGCTGACCACCAGCACCTTGGCCCCAGAATCTGAGAACTGGTGAATCATCTCCGGCGCGGTGTACAAGGGGTTGGTGTTGACAAGCACGCAGCCGGCTTTGAATACCCCGAAGGCGACGACCGCGTAACTCAGGCTGTTGGGCATTTGAACGGCCACCCGATCACCCTGCTCAAGGCCCAATGTTTCACGCAGGTAGGAGGCGAAGTCGTCCGAAAGAGCATCGACCCGGTCGTAGGTCAGCGAGCCGTTCATTCCGTTAGGCATGCACTGAGTGAAGGCGATTGTGCCGGCGTAGGTCTTGCTGGCCACGCGAACAAGCTCAGGGATGTGAGCCAAATCCGTGGGAGCCAGCTCTGGCGCAACATCAGTCGGGTAGTGGGCTAGCCATGGTCGAGAAGTCATCATTGCTCTTTCGCCTACGGGCCGCCAAGCGTATCCTCAGCGACCATGCTGATGCCTGTACTTTAGCCAGCTTTACTGATTACGCCAACTAGGTACCTGGCGTAACTTCGTGCCCGACAATGGTGCTTGCCTATTGACTTTGCTAAAACAGGGACGCTCAACGAGCCGTCCCTAGCAAATCTTCTAGTCCCGGTGGCAGCGGGCGAGGCTCCGCCCTAGACTTTTGAGCACTACCGGGAAAGTGAGTGTCACATGATGGACGTCTGGAACTCGCTCGCCGTCTCCGCGGCGACAACACTCGGTGTTGCCATTGCGGTGCTGTTTGGCATCTGGTTATTCGTGAGAATTGCGAGTAGACGTTTCTCCTGGCTATCGGAGGGGTATCGAGCGATTCGTCCGCGACTGCGTTTCTTTGTCGTCACCCTCGCTCTGAACATCAGCTTCCAAGTTGTCGAAGTGTCGACCGAGCAATGGTGGGCTGCCACCCGCCAGCTCTTTGTTGTTCTGGTGATTCTTTCGCTCGGTTTCCTCGTTCAGGCCACGGTCAATTTTACGTTCAGCCAATTCGTCGACACGTTTGAGGGCAGCGATCAAAACGACGTCGAAACCCGTCGCATCATTACCCAGTTGCGCATTCTTCGCCGACTCGCCAATGCCATCATCGGAATTCTTGCGATCGGCGCTGCGCTGTTCACTTTCCCCCAGGTTCAAGCATTGGGGGCCGGCCTGCTGGCATCAGCTGGTGTCCTAAGTGTGATTGGAGGGCTCGCCGCCCAGTCGGTATTGGGGAACCTCTTTGCCGGCGTTCAGCTGGCTTTTAGCAACGCCATTCGCGTTGGGGACGTTGTCGTCGTGAAAGGCGAGTGGGGCACGATCGGAGAAATCACTCTCTCCTATGTGGTCGTTTACATCTGGGACGAAAGACGACTCATTGTTCCCTCCACCTACTTCACGGGCAACGCCTTCGAGATGTGGACGAGAAAGTCTCCTCAATTGCTCGGGACCGTCTTTCTGGATTTGGATTGGCGGGTACCGCTGGATGCTCTGCGTGCCGAGTTTGACGCATTCCTGACAGACCACCCGCTCTTTGACGGCCGAGTGTCCAATGTTTTGGTCACCGAAGCCACCGGTGGATACGTCCAGGTTCGGTTCCTCATCTCCGCAGAAGACTCCAGCAAACAGTGGGACCTGCGGTGCGAAGTGCGCGAGCACATGGTCACGTGGATTCAACGCAACCACCCCGATGCGCTGCCGCTGACTCGCGTGAGCTTGGATCCCGCCTCCGAGCCCACTGACAACTCGCAGTGACGATTCGCCCCATACGCATCGCGGGCGACCCGGTTCTGCACCATCGCGCACAGCCGGTCAGCGAGTTAGGTCCAGAACTGGACGATCTCATTGGTGACATGGTCGACACCATGCGAGAAGCACCCGGCGTGGGGCTTGCTGCCCCCCAAATTGGGGTGGGCCTGCAGGTATTTGTCTGGGAATGGGAGGATGCGGAGGGAACTCGCCACGAGGGGACGGTCCTCAACCCTTCACTGCAGAAGTCACCGCTATCCCGCGGAAAGCTGGACGAAGACGATGACGCTGAGGGGTGTCTCTCGGTTCCCGACTTACGCTTTCCGACGCGACGATCACCCTCGGTTCGACTGCGTGGACTCACGGCCCGGGGCGAGAAGCTCGACATCACCGCCGAGGGGTGGCTGGCGCGAATCTTTCAGCACGAATGGGACCACCTGCAAGGAATTCTTTACATCGACCGGCTGGGGCTGCGCCGACGGCGCCAAGCACGGTCCGCCATCGCAGCACAGGGGTGGGGAACCCCCGGCTTGTCCTGGCAGCCCGGAGTCGACAGCTACGAGGGGTCAGACGAGAATGCCGAAGAAACGCAAGCCGGCGGCAACAACGCCCGCTGAGACCAATACCAGCCAAAAAGGCGCTTTGAGGGCGAGCAGTCCCCCTGCCACCAGGACTGCGGGCAACCGGGCATCAACGCTGAGGGTTGCATCATTCTGCAACGCTTGAGCAACCACGAGTGAGGCCAAGAGGGCGACTGTTGTGAGCGCGGCCATCTGTGTGACGAGAGGCCCCTGCACGAGGCGCTGCGGGATCACATACCCGAGGTTCTTCAAAGCCCACACGACCAGGGCCGCGGCAATTACTCCCAGCCAGATACTCATTTCCCATCACCCACTACATCCCCGGTGTGGCTCTTGGGACGAAGCCCTCGCACCGAAGCGGTAACGATCCCCACTCCCGCGGCGCACAGAACCGGAACCCCGGCAGGAACAACCGGGATGAGGACTGCCGTGACCGCGGCGGCACCGATCGCGACAGCGACCGGCTCGAGAGAGACCAGTCGAGGCCAGAGGAGAGCAAGAAATGCGGCTGCCGCCACGGCATCGAGCCCCCACGTTTTTACGTCACCGAGGGCATCTCCGGCTAATGCTCCCACCAGTGTGGAGACATTCCATCCCAAATAGAGCCAGAACGCTGTCGCCCAGAACCCATGTTGAGCGCCAAGACGGGTGTCCTGCGCGGTAGACACTGCCGTTGACTCATCCACGGTGAGGTGCGCCGCGAGGGCGCGACGGAAGAAACCCTTGCCGATGATTGGCGACATCGTGATCGAATACAGAGAGTTCCTGGCTCCCAACAGCCCGGCCGTGGCAATTGCCGCGGGAACAGCGGCGAGACCCCCCGTAGCCACAACCCCAATAAAGGCGAACTGCGACGCCCCAGAAAACATCACCAGGCTCAGCACCATGGTCTGCCCGAGCGAGAAACCGAGCGCTACCGCAAGAGCACCAAACGAGACCCCATAGAGCGAGACTGCCAGCGCAACCTGGAGTCCTTGTGCTCGCGCGCGCCGGAGTTCGGGGGCGCGAAAACCATCACTCGCCACTAGCGCGACTGCTCCGGGGAGTGATCCCCGCCGGAGGACGCGTGGAACTTGAGGGTCGGAAAGGCCACGGACACGCTGAAGCCCACTCCGGGCACGCGATGGGCAGAAAACACGCCGCCCAGTGCATCCGCACGCCTCTTCATATCCGTCATGCCTCTGCCCTGGAGAATGTCGACGAGCGGCACATAGTCCGCAGCAGCCGGCGACGCTTCTCCTGAGGAAAAACGCCTGGCCGCCTGAACGCCATCATCATCGACCCGAAGCCGCAATCCTTGCGCACTCCACCCCAGTTCCACCTTGACCGCCGTTCCTGGGCCTCCGTGAGTTCTGGAATTGTTCAGGCATTCTTGAACGATTCGATAGACCTCGAGTTCGGCCTCCGGGTGGAGGGGGAACGCTGTGCCGGTTTCTTCGTAAGTGACCGGAATACTGGACTCCTCCAACGCGCTAAATAGCGTTGTGAGCGACGAAATCGTGGGCTCACCCCCCCGTGATGCTGTTTCTCCTGAGGAAACAACGCGTTTCATACTGTTCAGGGTGACTCTGGCGGAGTCGGCAATGGACTCCGCCGCGCGGGAGGCCATCAACGGATCAGATGAGGCCCCGTGCGTGGCTCCCTCGGCCTGAGAAATCAAGCTTTCGAGGCTTTCGAGCGCCTCAGCGTGCGCTTCGGTCACGATCCGGAGGCGTTCTGCTTCCGAGTCTGTTGGCTCCTGCGACCGCAAGGGCGGTGCGGTGATGGCGTCCCCCTCTCGCTCTGGCAACGCCGGGGAGCCACCAGCATCAGCGGTCTGGCTCCTCCGGCGACTCGAGAGAAGCACGAGAAGCGCACTGGAGGCCATCACCAACAACGTGAAAAGAACTGGGACGAGCCACAGCGCGTTTTCGAAGATAAACCGTGCCACAGCGCCTCCCCAACGAGCTGGTTGTCCAGTAGCGAGCGACGCAAGTCGACGCCTGCCTGTGGCTCCTCGACTTGGACTCGAACCAAGAACCTACCGGTTAACAGCCGGTC
>JAHEGA010000033.1 GCA_024639925.1 Microbacteriaceae bacterium | reverse complement strand
GCGATGTCGAGAATCTGGGCGATTTCTTCACCCGGCTGCAGAGCCAACAGGTTGGCAACGTGCTGTCCTTTCGCGTCGCGCCCCGCCTCTTGAACTTCATAGGCCTTGGCGCGATATACGCGTCCGGTGTTGGTGAAGAACAGCAACCAGCGGTGTGTGGTGGAGACGAAGAAGTGCTCCACAACATCATCTGCTCGCAACTGGGCGCCCTTAACGCCTTTGCCGCCGCGGTGTTGGCTGCGGTAGTTGTCACTCCGTGTGCGTTTGATGTACCCCCCGCGGGTCACCGAGATGACCATTTCTTCCTCGGGGATGAGGTCTTCGTTTGTCATCCCCCCGTCGAATCCCATAAGAATCTCAGTGCGGCGGTCATCACCGTAGCGATCGGTGATTTCCGCGAGTTCCTCAGAAACGATGGTCCGTTGGCGTTCTTCGCTCGCCAGGATCGATTTGTAGTCCGCAATTTGTTTCTCAAGCTCTGCTGCTTGATCCACAATTTTTTGGCGCTCCATCGCCGCGAGACGGCGTAACTGGAGGTTGAGGATCGCGAGAGCCTGGTCTTCGTCAACGCCCAGGAGTTTCTGGAGACCTTCCTTGGCCTCTTCCACGGTCGGGGACTTACGAATGAGCGCGATGACCTCGTCTAGAGCATCCAGTGCTTTGAGGTAGCCGCGCAGAATGTGGGCATCTGCTTCGGCTTTGTCCAAGCGGAACTGGGTGCGCCGGACAATGACCTCGATCTGGTGGGCCACCCAGTGGGTAATAAAAGCGTCAAGGGTCAGCGTGCGGGGGACACCGTCCACGATGGCCAACATGTTGGCGCCAAAGTTTTCCTGCAGAGGTGTGTGCTTGTACAGGTTGTTGAGCACCACCTTCGCAACAGCATCACGTTTCAGCACGATGACTAGGCGCTGACCGGTACGGCCCGAAGTTTCGTCCCGGATGTCCGCGATCCCCGTGATTTTTCCGTCTTTGACCAAATCAGCGATCTTGATCGCCAAGTTGTCGGGGTTCACCTGATAGGGCAACTCTGTGACCACTAGGCAGGTGCGGTTCTGAATCTCCTCGACCGTGACCACAGCGCGCATTGTGATCGAACCGCGGCCCGTCTTGTAGGCATCCACAATCCCGCTGTTGCCAAGAATCTGGGCACCTGTGGGGAAGTCAGGACCCTTCACAATCGTCAAGGCGGCAGCAAGCAACTCTTCCGTGGTGGCGGTTGGGTGGGCCAGGTGCCACTGAGCCGCGTCCGCGACCTCTCGCAGGTTATGCGGAGGAATATTGGTGGCCATACCCACGGCGATACCCACGGAACCGTTGACCAACAGGTTGGGGAAGCGGCTTGGCAAAATACTGGGCTCTTGCGTTCGACCATCGTAATTTTCTTGGAAATCGACGGTGTTTTCTTCAATATCGCGAACCATCTCCAATGCGAGATTGGCCATCTTTGTCTCGGTATACCGAGGTGCCGCCGCGCCATCATTTCCAGGGCTTCCGAAGTTTCCCTGCCCTGCGGCTAACGGATAGCGCAAACTCCACGGCTGGACCAGACGAACCAAGGCGTCATAGATTGCTGAATCACCGTGCGGGTGAAACTTTCCCATGACGTCGCCCACCACGCGCGAACACTTCGAAAAGGCTTTATCGGGGCGATAGCCACCGTCATACATCGCGTAAAGCACACGACGGTGAACCGGCTTTAGCCCATCTCGAACATCGGGCAGCGCTCGACCGACAATGACGCTCATCGCGTAGTCGAGATAGCTTCGCTGCATCTCGACCTGAATGTCGACCTGATCTACTCGATCGCTGCGAGCAGGTGTGTTGTCTGAATCTGTCACCGGGATGTCCTAAATGTCGAGAAAACGTACGTCGCGGGCATTTTGTTGGATGAAGCCTCGTCTGGCTTCCACGTCTTCGCCCATCAGGGTGGTGAATACGGCGTCCGCCACCGCAGCATCGTCGAGTGTCACCTGCAAGAGGGTCCGGGACTCAGGATTCATCGTGGTGTCCCACAATTCCTGGTGGTTCATTTCACCCAGGCCCTTATAGCGCTGAATGGCGTTGTCTTTGGGAATCTTCTTTCCCTCTTTGCGACCGTCTTCAAGGAGAGCATCGCGTTCACGATCACTGAAAACGTAATCGTGCTCGGCGTTTGACCACTTAATCCGATACAACGGTGGCTGGGCGAGATAGACGTAGCCGCGTTCAATGAGCGGTCGCATATAGCGAAACAGCAACGTCAACAACAGCGTGGTGATGTGCTGACCGTCGACGTCCGCATCAGCCATCAGCACAATCTTGTGATACCGAACCTTCTCCACGTCGAAATCTTCACCGATTCCCGCGCCAAACGCGGTGATCATCCCTTGAATTTCGTTGTTGCCCAGTGCGCGATCGAGACGAGCCTTCTCGACATTCAGGATTTTGCCTCGCAGCGGAAGAATCGCTTGAGTTTCCGGGTCTCGGCCGGTAACAGCGCTGCCGCCCGCGGAGTCACCCTCCACGAGAAAAATCTCGCTGAGCGCGGCATCCTTGGATTGGCAATCTTTGAGCTTGCCGGGCATCCCGCCAGACTCGAGTAGTCCCTTGCGTCGGGTTTGCTCTCGGGCTTTTCGCGCCGCAATTCGTGCCTGAGAGGCTTGAACGGCTTTCCGAACAACATCTTTACCTTGGGCGGGGTTGCGATCAAACCAGTCGCCGAGGTGCTCGCCGGAAACCTTCTGCACGAAGGATTTGGCTTCGGTGTTCCCCAACTTTGTCTTGGTTTGTCCCTCAAACTGCGGTTCCCCAAGCTTGACCGACACAACCGCGGTGAGTCCTTCACGAACGTCATCCCCGGTGAGATTCTCGTCTTTCTCTTTCAACAAGCCGCTAGACCGGGCAAAACGATTGACCAGGGTTGTTAAAGCGGCGCGAAAGCCCTCTTCATGGGTTCCACCCTCGTGAGTGTTGATGGTGTTGGCGTAGGTGTGAACACTTTCTGAATAAGCGTTCGTCCATTGCATGGCTACCTCAAGCGCAATTTTACGCTCGGCATCTTCCGCTTCGAAGGAAATGATGTCCGGGTGGACCACCTCGGTCTTTTTCGCTTGGTTGAGATATTCGACGTAGTCAACAAGGCCTTTTTCATAGTTGAAAGTGTCCTTGCGGCCGGCTGCGCTGGGTCGTTGATCCTCAAGATCAATGCGCAGACCCTTGTTCAAAAAGGCCATCTGCTGAAAACGAGTGCGCAGTGTTTCGTACTCGAAATCAACGGTTTCAAAAATGTCGCCGTTAGGCCAAAAAGAGATCGTGGTGCCGGTTTCTTCACTTTTTCCAGACTCAGTAAGTGGCCCCTGGGGGACACCATCACGATAGGACTGACTCCAGGTACTTCCCTGTCGCCGGACTTCTACGTCCAGTTTCTGGGAAAGAGCGTTCACCACACTGCTGCCCACACCGTGGAGACCACCCGACACTGCGTATCCACCACCACCGAATTTTCCCCCGGCGTGCAGGGTGGTGAGGACGACCTCAACCGTCGACTTCTTCTCCACCGGGTGCTCATCTACGGGAATTCCCCGGCCATTATCGGAGACGGTGACAGACCCGTCCGGAACAATCACTACGGTGATGTGATCACAATGGCCAGCAAGCGCCTCGTCGACCGAGTTGTCGACGATTTCATAGACCAGGTGGTGCAATCCTCGTGGCCCGGTAGACCCGATGTACATGCCCGGTCTTTTGCGCACTGCTTCGAGGCCTTCAAGAACCTGAATATCACCTGCGCCGTACGAATCTTCCTCGGAAGCTTTGGGGGCAGCTGGTGTCATTGTTTAAGCTCCTGAGGCTCGCTATCAGCAAGAAAAGTTTCCCGCTGTAGGTGGCGCTTAACGCCGTGGCCAGTCTACCGAGTGAGCCGACAAAGAAGCGGGATTTAGCCCCTCTGCGGGGATAATTGTTTGCTCCCCACCAATTACGTCTTCCTAGCCGTAAGTATCGCGCGGACCGCGCCCTGGAACTGAGCGGGCGCCATGTTTCCAAGAGGGGGCACCCGGCCCCTTTATCGACAATTCCGTAATACCTGCTTGGGGAAACTTTTGGCGCAACGAATCTAAGAGGTTTGTTTTCATCAGGCGAAGCTGTGTCGCCCATGCGCTGGAATCACAAGAAACCTCTAAAACTCCGTCTGCAGCTCCCGTCGGCGATGTGTGGTGCGCCACATCATCTCCCACCACATCAGCCCACGCATCCAACAGTTCGGCTTGAGCTAGAGGAAGCTCCCAGCCCATCGTGTGCTCCAGCACACCCAGAGCTTCTGCCATAGAGCCTGGATCCCGGCCCTCCGAGAATGGCCGGGACCCTTCATCACTGCCCCCGCGAGGGGAGGCGCGATAGCCACCAAACTTTTGGCGTAAGCGCCGGTACACCTGACGTGGCTCATCAAAACTCACCGGGCAACCACCTGACCCCGAGTAACGTCGAAGGATTTACCGTGAAGACCCTCCGGTAAGTCTTCTTCGACAGCTGACGTGACAAGAAGCTGTTCGTAATCGGATATCACCGACACCAGTCGGGACCGTCGTTGTGTATCAAGTTCTGCGAATACGTCATCCAGGATGATGATGGGGTCACCACTAGGCCTTTCTTGCCGGAGCCATGCAGCCACCCCGAGTCGCAACGACAAAGCTAAAGACCATGTTTCGCCCTGACTAGCGTGAGTCCGCCCGGGTCGGTTATCAATAAGCAACTCGATATCGTCGCGCTGGGGCCCCACAAGAGTCAGCCCCCGCTCTCGCTCGGTCCGAGAAACATCCTGCACCGCTGCCGCAAAAGCGTCCTCAATTTCAGTCCGCGTTGCTTCGTCCTCCAGGCCGAAACCCTTGGATTCATACTCGGCAGTGATCGCCTGTCCTGCTGCCAAGTTTTGGTACGCGTCTGAGACAAACGGAGCAACCTTCTTCCAAGAATCAATCCGGTGGTGGATGATCTCTGCGCCTAGAGCGATAAAGGAGGAATTCCACACCTCCAGCGTCGAAGTATCCGCAGACCGTGGCGCATTTCGCAACGATTTGAGCAAACTGTTACGTTGCCGCAGAACTTTCTCAAAATCTGCGTACGTGCCCGCCATTGCAGGAGACATCGCCACCACGAGGTCGTCAAGAAACTGTCGACGAAAACCAGGCTCTCCCCTCACAAGCGAAGAGTCTTCAGGGGCGAACATTACGGCTGACACCCACCGCGGGACTTCCGATAATTTGGCTGGGTTTCCCGAAACAGTGGCCTCGTTCGTCCCGTTGCGTTTTAACGTGATTCCGACTGAAACATCTCTGGTTCCATGGGCGAAGGTTCCATAAATTGTTGCTTGAGCGGCATCGTCACCAATCAACGAAGCCGAACCGCTCACCCGATGTGAGGAGAGGTGGGCTAGGTAGCGAACGGCTTCCACCACATTGGTTTTTCCCTGACCGTTCGGCCCAATCAGAACGTTGACGCCCTGCTCAAAATTCAGCGACGATCGCTCGTGGTTACGCCACCCGACCAGGTCTAATTGGCTAATCCACACCGTGGGGTGCTCTTAGCGCATCAACAAGTTGGGTTGCAGTAAGTAACGATATCCCTCGTTGTGGTCCCCGTCTTTTGCCGCCTGCGCCGTCAGCAGCACGGGCCCCGGCTTATTGGGGTTATCAGTCTGAGTGAACGCCACTCGGACAAACTCACTATGCGTTGCCGTAAGACCGTCAATGAGGAACTGGGGCTTCAACGACACGACACACTCTTTGCCGACCAGGTGACCGTCGATCTCTTCTGAGGCTTGCGCTTGTTCAGATCCTAAGGCTTCCAACGCAACACCATCGGGACCGAACGAATACCGTAAGGGGGCCTCGCGCTCCAACACCAGGGCCACGCGTCTTGTCGCTTCAATGAGGTCCTGAGTGCTGACCACTGCGTAATCCGGTGTCGATTCAGGAAACAGCTTTTGCACAGGGGGGAAAGACCCTTTGATCAGCAGAGTCGTTACGGTTCGCTGGTCACTGCTAAAAGCCACCAACTCTCGATCGCCACCGGTGCTGAGAGTAATCGTGAGCTGGGGAGTGTGGGCAAAGGTTTTGCCAATTTCTGACAATGTGCGCGAGGGGATCAACGCCTGAATGCCTTCGGCACTGACGTTTTCGCCGGACCACGGAAGCTGTTTAGCAGCAACGCGGTAACGGTCAGTCGCCATCATGACCAAAGCACTACTGGACACTTCAAGCAAAACACCCGTGATGACCGGCGTGACATCATCGCGTGATGCTGCTGGTGCTACCTGGCCCACGGCCTGAGCGAAATCTTCTCCGGAAACAACCCCCGAAACCCCTTCCACTTCAGGAAGGTTGGGGTACTCCTCAACAGGCATCGTTGCTAACGAAAATTTGGCTGATCCCGAGACGACCGAGACGCCAGTTCCTGACAATGTCAGGGAAACACTTTCCTCGGGCAGACGCTGCGCAATTTCTGACAGCAACCGACCAGAAACAAGAACTTTTCCTTGTTGATCGACGTTTGCCGACACTTTCGTCGTTGCTGAAACCTCATAGTCAAACGACGAGATAGTCACAGACCCATCATCCGCAGTAATCAACACCCCGCTCAAGATAGGAAGGGTGGTCCTCTGCGGCAGCAATTTGACGGCGAAAGACACGGCTTCGCTGAATACGTCTTTGTTTACTTCAAACTTCACGACTACCTACTTGTCAGCTGGGATGTTGCGGGTAATTGATTGTGCCACAAAGGGGATTGCTCCGGGCTGGCGGGTTATTGGTGAATAAAGACTGAAAAATTAATCTAATAGCCATAACGGCTGGGGAAAAGTGCACAACGAGTCGGCAAGCGAAAGATATGCCGGGAACTACACGCTTGTGAGATGTGGAGAGCGCGCGGAAAGCTTTGTGGATAATTGTCATGCATATCGGGACGAGTCGTCCGAAAACTTCGTTGTTGTGGATGGCGGCGGTGTGTCATCCACTCGTTCTAGCGCCTATTCCACAAGTTATCCACAGTGTGTGAAACCTTCAAGTAGAAGTTAGGTTTATGGCGCGTAGTTGCTGGATTGTTTGATACGGCTCGTCAGCTCAGTGACTTGGTTGTAGATCGAACGGCGCTCTTTCATGAGTTCACTGATCTTCTTGTTGGCGTACATCACCGTGGTGTGATCGCGGTTTCCAAATAATTGGCCGATTTTTGGCAGAGAAAGGTTCGTCATCTCCCGACATAAGTACATAGCTACCTGGCGAGCCAGCGCAATTGCCTGAGATCGAGAAGACCCATACAGATCATCCACGCTTAGCTGATAAAACCCGGCAGCAATATTGATGATTTCAGCAGGCGACACAACATTGGTGTCCTCGGTCAGCACCAGATCCTTCAAGACTGACTGAGCTAGCTGCATGTCAATGGGTGCTTGGTTGAGGTTGGAGAACGCGGTAACTCTGATGAGCGCGCCCTCAAGTTCGCGGATGTTTGAGGAAACTTTCGACGCCATGTATTCCATAACGTCATCATTAATATCGATCTGCTCGCTCGCGGCTTTTTTTCGAAGGATCGCAATTCGTGTCTCTAAGTCCGGAGCCTGGACATCAGTGATGAGACCCCATTCGAAGCGTGATCTCATGCGGTCTTCGAAACCGGTGAGCTGCTTCGGGGGAAGGTCACTGGTGACCACAACCTGTTTGTTGTGATCATGCAGCGTATTGAACGTATGAAAAAACGCCTCTTGGGTTGAATCTTTTCCCTGGAGAAATTGGATGTCATCGATCAGAAGGATGTCGATTTCACGGTAGCGAGCCTGAAATTCGGGGCCTCGGTTATTGGCGATCGAGTTGATGAAGTCGTTGGTGAACTCTTCTGAACTCACGTACCGTACGCGGCAGCCCTTGAACATACTGGTTGCGTAGTGGCCGATGGCGTGCAGTAGGTGGGTTTTTCCGAGACCCGAGCCTCCGTAGATGAAGAGTGGGTTGTATGCCTTTGCGGGTGCCTCTGCGACTGCAACAGCAGCGGCGTGTGAGAAACGGTTGGAAGAACCGATGACGAAGTTGTCGAAACTGTATTTTTGGTTGAGTCGCGACTGGTCAGGCAAGGCCATTGCCGGTTGAGGCGGGTCTACGGGGACGGGTGCTGGCTGGGCGACATCGTCGTGCGCGGGGAGTTGGAGCACATCACTTTCGATATCAGGATTGACCACGATCGCAAAGCTACTGACGCCGGAATCCTCGGTACTCTCCAATGCCGTCAGCAGAGGCAAGCGCACGCGCTGCTCTAGCATGCCCCGCGTTAGTTCGTTGGGTACCTCAAGGTAGAGAACCCCAGCCATCACTCCTCGTGGTTCGACAAGGTCGAGAAATCCCCACAGCTGGGGGGTAATGCGGGTGTCTGTTGTGAGGTGGCTTTGGACGCTATTCCACAGCTCGGTGACGTCTGTTTCAGTAGCACTCACGGATTCACCCCCCTTTTCCTGTGTGGATAAAAGTCTGCATAACTCTAAATGTCGCTGAAATGCTGAGCATCACACTAGCGCCAGGTTGTGGATAACTAAAATTAGCCTGCGGGTTGACCCCGGCGGAACTGGAGCGTATCCTGAAGTGTTGCCCGTCGGGCCAGAGTTTCTTGGATTTTCTCCAAGTAGGTATTGAGGAGTTCTCATGAGCAAGCGTACGTTCCAGCCCAACAACCGTCGTCGCGCCAAAGTGCACGGTTTTCGTCTCCGCATGCGCACTCGTGCCGGTCGCGCCATCTTGGCTGCCCGTCGCCGCAAGGGTCGCACCTCTCTGTCGGCCTAGAGGTCTCTCCCGTGCTGCCGCGGGCGCATCGGATTGTTTCGGGGGCTGAACTCCGTGAGGTCCAACGTCGTGGTCGCAAGAGTTCTACACCTTTTTTTGTGATTGCGCGTGCGCAAGGAAAGACGAACTACGCCTCTCGTTGGGGTTTCGTAGTGTCCAAGCAGGTTGGGAACGCGGTGATACGTAACCGCGTAAAGCGAAGGCTCCGAGATTTGGCGGCGCGAGAAATTTCCGCCAATCCGATTGGGATGCGTGCCGTAGTGCGAGCGTTGCCCTCCAGCGCAGAAGCAAGTTTCGCTGATCTCGCTGATGCGTGGACTGAGACACTGCGTCAGGCCGAGCGATGAATGCTCTGGGACATCGGCTCACCCTGCTGCCGCGTAACCTCGCCCTTGCACTTCTGATCACCTATCGCAAACTGATTTCGCCCCTCTACGGGCAAGTCTGTAGGTATTACCCCAGTTGTTCGCTCTATACACTCAGGGCAATCCAACACAAGGGTGCGCTCTGGGGAATAGGCTTAGGGGCGATTCGCATCATCCGCTGTAACCCTTGGGCTCGCGGCGGGATTGATGATCCTCCTTCAGAGTTGAATGCTTTGTACGAAATATCGACGCTCGGGTTTGTGCGTCTAAAGGGAAGGTAGCCCCGTGGAATTTTTCGACACTATTTTGTGGCCGATTCGATGGGTGATCGAAGCCGTGCTGGCGGGTGCCCACCAGGGCCTCGAGTATCTGGGGATGGACCCGACATCGGGCGCGGCGTGGTTCCTGTCTATTGCAACCCTGGTGCTCATTGTTCGTGCCGCTTTGATTCCGGTATTCGTCCGCCAAATTCGTAGCCAGCGCCGAATGATGGAAATTGCGCCTGAGCTCAAAAAGATTCAAGACAAGTACAAGGGAAAGAAAGACCAGTTCTCGAGGGAAGCAATGTCGCGGGAGACGATGGCTCTCTACGGCAAGGCCGGAACAAACCCTTTCTCGTCGTGCCTCCCCCTTTTGTTGCAGATGCCGATCTTCTTCGGACTTTTCCGCGTGCTCAGCACCGCCGCCGAGGGACGCGCTGGTGTCTCCTTCATGACTCAAGACTTGGCGGAGCAGTTTGGCCAGGCTGCTTTGTTCGGTCTCGCTCCTTTGCAAGCGACCATGGCCTTTGCCTTCAGTGACGCCTCTACCCTGTCGTCGTCGGCCACGGTGGCGGTCATCGCTACCGCTGCCGTGATGGTGGTGCTGATGTCGGCCTCACAATTCATTACTCAATTGCAGATCATGTCGAAGAACCAGTCGCCGGCGATGAAGGAAAGCCCGATGTATCGCCAGCAGAGGATCCTGCTGTACATGCTCCCCCTGGTGTTCTTGTTCTCTGGCGTCTATTTCTCGCTGGGTGTTATGACCTACTGGCTTGTGTCCAACTTCTGGACCATGGCCCAGCAGTTTGTGGTGATTCGCAACATGCCCACCCCTGGTAGTGACGCTGCGAAGGCACGCGACGAGCGGATGGCCAAGAAGCGCGAACGTAAAGGGATTGTTCTCGTTGAGGACGATGGGGTTGAAGAAGAGTCCGAAGAACCCAAACAACGTCAACAGCCGGTCAGTAAAGATCGCGCGAAGAAGAAGAAAAAGAAGAGGAAGTAATGGCGACCACTGAGGAAAAGATTGTCGTTCCCGACGAAGGAGAATTGGCGGCTGACTATCTAGAGACACTGCTGGACATCGCCGATCTCGACGGAGATATTGAGATTGAGGTGAAGACGGGGCGTACCTACGTAACCGTGGGGTCGCCGGAAAACGATGACCTCCGAGTCCTCTCCACCCCTGACGCAGTTGCGGCACTTCAAGACCTGACCCGGTTGGCGGTTCAGCAGAAGACCGGCGAGTTCGCTCGTTTAGTGCTGGACGTTGCGGGGTCTCGCGATAACCGCGTCAAAGAGCTGGAAAAGCTGGTCGCTCACGCGGTGGAAAAGATCGAAGGCGGAGCAAAAAGCGCGGCTTTGCCACCGATGAGCAGCTACGAGCGCAAACTTGTGCATGACATGGTGAGCGAAAAGGGTTATCAGTCAGGCTCCCAAGGTGAAGGTGCTGACCGCCACACGGTGATCTCTCCCTCTGCGTAGGGAATGTTTCACGTGAAACATTCGGTACGGGAACCTGAACCGAGCTGCGCTGAGCAGATCTGTGGGGATTCGCTGGAATCCCTCAGGCTGTTGGCCGACCACATGGTGGAGTGGGGCGAGGAACTCGGGCTCGTAGGGCCACGTGAGCTGGAGCGTTTATGGACACGCCACATCCTCAATTCTGCTCTGCTCGCTCTCAAAGTTCCGCCGGGAACGTTGGCGGACGTGGGTTCCGGGGCAGGCTTTCCTGGGCTGGTGGTGGCGGCTATGAGACCAGACGTGCACTGCACACTCATTGAACCTCTGGGGCGGCGAGCGACGTGGCTGGAAGAAGAAGCCGCACGCCTCAATCTCACGAATGTGACGGTGCTCAACGAACGGGCCGAGGATGTGCGAAACACGGTCAGTGTCGATACCGTGACTGCCCGTGCTGTGAGCGCCCTTAAAACACTGGTTCCCCTCTGTGTGCCACTGGTGAAGCCCGGTGGTGAGCTCCTGTTGATGAAGGGCCAACGTGTCGACGAAGAGATCCGATCGGCCTCCAAAGAGCTCGTTCGTGCGGGAATTACGAACCCGCGGGTAGAGCTCACAGGGCCTGAGTATGGAACGGAAGAGACCCGAATTTTTCGGGCTACAGTGGCATAACGCAATGAATGTTTCACGTGAAACATTGAAGGGATACCGTGGTGAGCGACGAGGGTTTTGACGCGACGACGCCACTGGCCAGGGAGCTAGCGGACCTTACGCGCCGCAGGCGTGCACTAGCGGACGTGTCCGTGCCTCTGCCCACGAAAACCCGCGTGATCGCTGTGGCTAACCAAAAAGGTGGTGTGGGAAAGACCACCACTTGCGTCAACGTGGCGGCTGCTCTTGCACGGTTTGGTGCGAAAGTCCTGGTGATAGATCTTGACCCACAGGGAAACGCGTCTACCGCTTTGGGGGTTGACCATCACGGTGATATCCCCAGCATTTATGACGTTCTTGTCGGCACCACCGATATTGCCGAAACCGTGGTGGCGAGCCCCGAAAACCCCCGTTTGCTGTGTTCGCCTTCGACACTGGATCTCGCGGGCTCCGAAATTGAGCTGGTGACGATGGCAGCCAGGGAATACCGGTTAGCCCGGGCTTTGGAGCGCTACAGCGCTTCCCCTGAAGGTTCAGACGTGGATTATGTGCTGATCGATTGCCCCCCATCATTGGGACTGTTGACCATCAATGCGTTCGTAGCTGCGCGGGAAGTGATGATCCCTATTCAGTGCGAGTACTACGCCCTCGAAGGCGTGTCGCAATTGGTACGGAATATCGAGCTGGTCCAGGGCCATCTCAACCCGCAGTTGTCGCTGAGTACGATTATTCTCACCATGTTTGACGCCCGAACGAATCTTGCCCAGCAGGTCGTAGATGATGTCCGCAGCCACTTTGCTCATCAGACGCTACAGACCCTGATACCGCGTTCTGTGCGAGTTTCTGAGGCCCCCAGTTATGGACAAACGGTTATTGCGTATGACGCCGCATCCCCCGGTGCCGTGGCATACCAAGAAGCCGCCGTCGAAATCGCACGAAGAGGAGTCACGGTCTAATGGCACAAAAGCGATCTGGTTTAGGGCGGGGCATTGGCGCCTTGATTCCTTCAGCTCCTGAAGCGGGTGACCGTCCGGTCGACGTGTTTTTTCCTGAGCCCGTGGCTTCAGATTCTGGTTTGGCTGCTGTTCCTGGAGCGGTGTTGGCGCAGATTGCTCCGCAGTCGATTCGCCCCAACCCGCAACAGCCGCGGAGCGAGTTTCGGAAGGAAGAGCTCGAGGAGCTCGTCCACTCGGTCGCAGAGTTTGGTGTCCTCCAGCCGATCGTTGTGCGGCCTTTGGACCCACCCCAGGGGGAGGTGGCGTTTGAGCTGATCATGGGTGAGCGCCGGCTGCGGGCGTCCATAGCGGCCGGTCTTGCCACGATCCCGGCGGTCGTCCGAAACACTTCCGACGACGCGATGTTGAGAGACGCTTTGCTCGAGAATCTCCACCGAGCCAACTTGAACCCGCTGGAAGAAGCGTCCGCTTATCAACAGTTGCTCTCCGACTTCGGTATTACCCAGGATGAGTTGGCCACGCGGATTGGGCGCTCGCGGCCCCAGGTTACGAACACCCTGAGATTGTTGCGACTCCCGGAAGCACTGCAGAAGAAAGTTGCGGCGGGAGTATTGAGCGCTGGCCACGCGAGAGCGCTCTTGGGCGTGGAAGACCCCGCCGCACAAGCCGCGCTAGCCAAGAAAATCGTCGACCAAGCGCTGACGGTGCGACAGGCGGAAGAGGCCGCGGGCGTGACGAAAGCCCCCGTGACGAAGAAGAAAGTGCGCGGAGGTGGCCGCAGTGATCATTTGGCCGATATTGCCGAGCGTATGGGGGATCGACTCAATACTCGCGTCACCATCAGCCTCTCGAAAACAAAAGGCTCCCTGGCCATTGACTTTGCGACCGTGGCTGACCTGAATCGGATTCTTGCGGAGCTGGGTGAACCAGGGTTTGGTTCTAGCGAGCGCTAGCGGATTCCACGAGGGCTGCGTAGACACTGCTGACGTCATAACCCGCTGAGTCCAGGGCCAATACGGTGCTGGAGGTTTCAGTGAGACCCGGCATTGTGCTCGCTTCGAGGAACCAGGGCTCGCCCGCGCTATCGACCATAAAGTCGACCCTCGCGAGATGCCGGAGGCCGAGCGCTTCGAAAGCGTCTTTCGCGGTCTCCTGTAGCCGAGCAATGACAGCCGCGTCCAGCCGCGGTGGGGTAAAGAATTTGGTCGCACCCGCGGTGTAACGGGCTTCAAAGTCGTAATGACCGGAGAGCGGTTCAATTTCTACCGGAGCAATAGCGGTGGGGCCATCACCGGTGTCAATAATG
This sequence comes from Microbacteriaceae bacterium, assembly GCA_024639925.1. Taxonomy (GTDB): domain Bacteria; phylum Actinomycetota; class Actinomycetes; order Actinomycetales; family Microbacteriaceae; genus Pontimonas. The sequence continues at coordinate 14,253 of JAHEGA010000033.1, read as the reverse complement.
GTGACGCAGACCTCTGTGCCCATGATGCGTTGTTCGACCAAAGCGCTGTCGGCGTAGGTGAAGGCATGAACCATGGCCTTGCGAAGATCTTCGGTGGAGTCCACCCAACTGACTCCCTGTGCCGAGCCTCCCAAAGCCGGTTTCACGACCAGCGGTAGCCCCAGGTGCTCGGACACCGTATCGAGAACACTCTCGGCGCCAAGCTCGCGGAAAGCATCGCGAGACAGGGTGATGGATGCTGCGGTTGATACGCCAGCACGCTCGACCAAGGTTTTGGCGACAGGCTTGTTCCACGCCAGTCGAGTGGCTTCACCGGTGGAACCCACGTAAGCCAGCCCCAGCATGTCCAGAAGTCCTCGGAGCGCACCGTCTTCGCCGGAGGCACCGTGGAGCACCGGCCACACCACCTCAGGAGCGTCGGCTGTCAGCGCTGAGATCAGCTGGGCATCCGGGTCGCGCAGGGAAACGTCCAGACCGTGGGCCATCAACCCATCGGCGACCCGACGGCCTGACTTGAGGGAAATTTCGCGTTCATGAGAAATACCGCCGGAGAGAACGAGAACACGGCGAGGAGCCCCCATTAGGTGACCTCGGGCGGCGGCGCATCGAGGCTTGCCGACAGGGGTGCGTTGGTGGGGCCGAAGGTCTCCAGGAGTTCCTGTTCCTCGGCGATGACACGGGAGAGTCGTTTGATGCCCTCTTCGATAAACGAGGGTTCGGGATAACAAAAGGCGAGACGGAGGTTGGCTCGCCCGTCACCGTTCGCATAAAACGCCGTCCCCGGTGTGTACGCCACCAGCTCTTTGACGGCTCGCGGAAGCATTTCCTTGGAGTCCAGCCCATCGGGAAGGGTGAGCCATAGATAAAAGCCACCGGTGGGTGTGGTGTGAGGAATATCTGGCGAATATTGGGCCAATGCACTCACCATGGCGTCTCTGCGCTCTTGGTAAAGACCGCGGAACGTGTCGATCTGGCCTTTCCAGTCGTGGGTAGCGAAGTATTCGGCGAGGATCATCTGGGAGAAGGAGCTCGGCGACAAAATCGCGGCCTCGGACGCTAATACGAGTTTTTCTCGAATACCATGGGGGGCTACGACCCAGCCCACCCGCAAACCGGGGGCAAAAGTCTTGGAGAAAGAGCCCAAATAGATGACGCCGGCATCGTCTGCCGACCGAATGGCGTGGGGTGGGGGCTTATCAAACCACAACAGACCGTAAGGGTTGTCCTCCACGACGAGAATGCCCTCGGCTTGGGCGATATCCAGAATTTCCAGCCGGCGCGCGGCGGAGAGCGTGACTCCGGCAGGGTTTTGGAAGTTAGGGATCAGGTACAAGAACTTGATGGGGACTTGAGCTGCCCGCAGAGCAGAGACGCGCTCTCGCAGCGATTGGGGAATCATTCCCTCGTCATCCATCGCGACGTGCTCGACGCGCGCCTGGTACGAGCGGAAAACGCCCATTGCCCCGACATAACTGGGGGACTCGGCGAGGATGGCATCGCCCGGGTTAATGAAGAGCTTGCTGATCAGGTCAAGACCCTGCTGGGACCCCGTCGTCACCACAATGTCGTCCACACCGGCTCGGATGCCCTCTAGCGCCATGATGGACATGATGTGTTCGCGCAGTTCGGGCAAACCCTGTCCGGACCCGTACTGGAGCGCCTGTGGTCCTGCGCTTCCGAGCACTCGTTGAACGGTCTTATTGACGTTGTCGAAGGGCAGAGCAGCGACGAAGGGCATGCCACCGGCGAGAGAGACCACCTCGGGCCGGTTGGCTACGGCGAAGAGAGCGCGAACTTCACTCGCGGTCAGCCCGGAAGCCCGATCGGCGTAGTTGTCGAACCACGGGTCGAGAGAAATCCCCGATGGGTTAGACATCGCGTCACCCCTTGTGGTTGTTGGACAGTTACGTCAGGGTAGCCGTTTTCACGGCTTACCAACAGGGCTTTAGCCGATAAATTCTTGCAATTCCGCTTCGAGAGCCGGCTTAGGCTTCGCGCCAATAACGGTCTTCACAACCTCGCCACCCTTGAAAACCTTCATGGTGGGAATTGACGTGATCTGGTACTGCATCGGAATATCGGGGTTTTCATCGACGTTCATCTTCACGACATCGATTTTGTCCGAGTACTCGCTGGCAATCTGGTCAAGAATGGGCGACACTGCGCGGCAAGGGCCGCACCATTCGGCCCAGAAGTCGACCATGATGGGCTTTTCGCTGGCGAGGACATCGCTGGCGAAAGAGGCGTCGGTGACGGCACGTGCTTCACTCATTGTTTTCTCCTTGGGGTGGGTATTTAGGCCAGTGACTCGAGGTAGTGCTGCGCATCCAGGGCGGCAACGCACCCCGAGCCGGCGGCCGTGATGGCTTGTCGGTAGGTCGGGTCGATAACGTCACCGGCGGCAAAAACCCCGGTGAGGTTGGTGTGAGAGGTTCGTCCGTCCACGGCGATGGTCCCCTCACTCGTGAGATCAAGTTGACCGTGAACAACGTGGGTACGCGGGTCAGAGCCAATGGCAATGAACAGCCCGCTGACATCCAGGGTGGTTTCGGTGCCGGTGTTCACATCGACAATGCCGATACCGCTGACCAGGTCGTCGCCGTAAATGTGCTGGACGGTCGCGTTGAGGATGAATTCGATCTTGGGGTCGTTCTGCGCTCGCTCGAGCATGGCGGCCGAGGCCCGGAGGTTTTCGGACCGGTGAATCAGGTACACCTTTTCGGCAAAACGCGTAAGGAAGGTCGCCTCCTCCATGGCCGAGTCCCCGCCGCCGACAACAGCAACCGTCTTCTCGCGATAGAACGCGCCGTCGCAGGTTGCACACCACGAGACCCCATAACCACTGAGGCGGTCTTCATCAGCAATTCCGAGTTTCCGGTACGCCGATCCGGAGGCAACGATGACGGCTTTGGCTTCGACAACCTCTTTGTTTCCGAGGGTGACCCTCTTTACGGGACCTTCAAGCTCCACAGAGATCACGTCGTCGTACATGATTTCAGCGCCAAAGCGCTCGGCCTGTTTTTGCATCGACATCATCAGCTCGGGGCCCATGATTCCCTCCGGGAAGCCGGGGAAATTATCTACGTCGGTGGTGTTCATGAGGTCGCCACCGAATTCGACCGAGGACGCGACGACCAGCGGGTTCAAGCTTGCCCTCGCGGCGTAAATAGCGGCGGTGTAGCCGGCAGGACCAGATCCGATGATGACAAGCTCTCGCATGATGCTTCTTCCTCTGCGCGAAACCCTCAGTCTAGGACGAGTGTGCAGGTAATCACTGTGAAGCGCGCCTAGAGCGAATCCGGGCCAGCAGAGTGCGTAGTTCTGGCTCGCGCAACAGATACAGGGCAAGCAGATACACGCTGACCATCGTGACGGTAATAGCGATTCCCACACCGATGGCCGCCACCGCGCCCGAGGTGACGAAGCCATCGCTGGATCCACCTCCGAAGGCTGCCAAGAGCGCCACACCAGCAGCGGAGGCGGGGAGGGCGGCCAAGGCGTACACCAGGTACGAGCGGACCAAGCCCCGGTAGGAGAACCCACCGAGTTTTCGGGACAACACCATCAGGGCAATCACGGTTTGAACGACGCCCGCGATGCTGGTGGACAGCGCTAGCCCAAAAGCGATGGTGGGGCTGGGCAGTGTTGCGACAACCAGTGCCAAGCCAATGAACACGACAGATTGTGACACTTGAAGAAAGAACGGAGTTCGGGTGTCTTCCAGCGCATAAAACACCCTTTGCACGACAAAGAGCACGCTGAAGGGCACCAGCCCGGCGGAGTAGAACATGATCACCAGCGCCATGTCACCGACCGAACCGGGGTTGGTGCCAAACTGACGGGCAAACGGTAGCGCCACGGTGATCAGCCCCACCGACGCGAGCACCATGAACACTCCGATGCGCGCCAGCGAGCTCCGAATATCTGCCGCGAGTTCTGTGGCATTGCCGTCCCTGGCGTGTGTGGCCATCCGGGTGAAGTAGGCGGTAGCGAGCGAGACGGCCACCACCGAATGGGGCAACATGAACACCAGCCACGAAAACCGCAGGATGGCCAGGCTGGGGGCATCGCTGCCGGCAGCGAGGGTGGCCACATTGACCTGCACGATTCCAGCAATTTGTGCGACCACAATCATTCCGAACATCCAGCTGGCTGCTCGCCCGGTCTGACCGAGACCTACGCCTCGCCACACAAAGTCAGGTCGGTAGCGAAGGCCCGCCCTTTTCCAGAAGGCGAACAGAATCAGTGCCTGGGCCGCAACCCCGAGGGTTGCCGAACCCGCCAAAACAATGACCATGGTGGGTGTCCACGCAAAAGCATCAGCTGTGTCGACATCCGGAAACACCTGAGAGAAAACGATCAACCCCGCCATCGCGACCAGGTTGTTGATTGCCGGCGCCCACGTGAAAGGACCGAAAACCTTTCTGGCGTTCAGTACTTCGCCGAGCAAACTGTAGAGCGCATAAAACAGAATCTGGGGCAGACACCAGTACGCAAATGCGGTGGCAAGAGCCAGCTCTTCTTGTGAGAGTCCGCGCGCACCGTCCCCACCCTGTTGCGCATAGAGCGCGACTAGTGCGGGGGCCAGCAGGGTGGCGAGGATGGCCACCACCAGAAAGAGCACAAAACCGAGGGTGACGATCTTGTTGATGAAACCTTGACCGCCGTCCTTATCCAGCCCCGCTTTGACAATGTGCGGAACCAGGATGGCGCTGAGGACTCCGCCGGCGACCAGAGCATAAATGTTGTTGGGTAGTTGGTTGGCTAGGGCGAAGGTGTCCGCTCCGGAGCCGACGATGCCTAGTGTCCTCGCCAAAATGATGGCGCTAATGAATCCCAGGATCCGGGACACAACGGTTCCCGAGGCCAGTCTCATGCTGGCTTTGCCGATGCCTGAGCTACTCACGGTGAAGCCTCGGGGTCCCGGCGTCGGCGCTGGATGGCTCTAATCAAACCAAAAGTAAAGGTTCCCCCCACCACAATCGCGAGAACCAGCGAGATGATTCCCTCCCACCCTGCGCGAATCGTGATGGGGATAGTCACCACATCACCGATTTGTTCGCCGGACTGAGAGATCAGCGTGAATTCGACGGGGGTGGTGCCGTTGGCAAGCGATTGGACGGGCACCAAGGTTCGTGCAGCACTGCCCGCAGGAACCAGAAGATCCACTCGGGGGTTTTCTAGCGCAAGAATGCCGGTGGTAGGGCGCACAACCAGCGTCACACGGACATCGGAGGGCAAATCGTTTTGTACCGACACAGGAAGCGAGGTTTGGTCTGCCAGCACGGTGATGGCGCTACCTCGCTCCACCCGCACCGAGTTATGGAATTCGCGGGAGTCTTCCTGTGCTCTCTCCCACTCAGAAGCCAAACCATTCGGGTCTTCACTCCACGTCGATGACAGCAGGGCTTGATACCGCGTCCAACGTCCGTACACCGCCCCCTCCGGGTCCGCAGCAATGGTTGCGAAAGCCACATCGCTTTCCCACAGGGCTTTGATGGCCTGCACAAAGTCGGTCTGATCGCGGCTGGGGGGAACCGACACCACACCGTTGAGAGTTTCTGTGGCAGGGGCCTCCAGAGGTACAGCCACAATTTCAGCGTGAGAAAGCGCGCTAAAACCCGCCAACACCGACTCAATGCGCGGGGCAATGGCCGTGGCGGGGAGGCGCCCCGTGCTGAACACCAGGATGTCCGGATTCCCCGTAATTGCGCGGAAAGCGATAATCCCAGCTGCCCGCTGCAGGTCTGCCTGGGCTTCCAAAACCGTGGGCGCTTGGAGAGCATCGCGCGCAATGTCTGAGAGCTCGGCATCCACGCGAATAATCCGCGCGTCACCGACCGAGACCACTGCTCGATCGGAGGGCAAGCTTTCGCTGGAGAGAAGAACCGCGGAGGCCGATCGTGTCGCCAGGGTGGCGATGCGATCGTCACTGACGGCTGTGCCGTGCACCCACGGGTACTCTCCGAGGCGGGCATAGACCAAAGTGTCGATATCGAGGGAAGCCAGCGGATCAGCGTCTGCCCACGGCAAACCAAACTGGGCCAGGCCTAGGGTTCCCAGTCCAGAGGCCCACTGCAGTGATTCCGGGGGGGCTTGGTCGCCCAGTGCGGTGATGGAGCTGGTGATGCGGGAGTCGATCGCGAGTGTGGCGGGGTACCGCTCGAGTGCGTCGGTCACCACGTTCAGCGGGCCACCCGAGATGGTGAGCGCTTGCAGTTCTTCCGGGCGCAACGCGATGCCACCGGAAGCAGCGGTGGCGAGGGTGACGATCGGTGCGATGGGCGCTGTGCCCAGCACCGCCTCGGCGGGCTTCACCACGATGAGTTGGCGGTTGCTCAGCTGGCGAAGGCTAGGCGTCGGGTTCCCCGGTTGCGAATAGGTGGCCTCGAGGCCGAAGACTCCGGCCTGTGGCAGAGGAAGTGGCTCTAGTTCCAGGGGGGATTCGGATTCTTCATCCACAAGAGCTACGGCAATGTCGGGCAGGTCTGAGGGATCGAGGGACACTCGCAACTCTCGTGATTCGAGCTGAGGGACCTCCGGGCTGGCGAGTGTCGCGAGCTCGGTCGCGACCGGATCGCTGGTTCCTTGGACAAATCGCCGAATCTGGTCCTCGCTACTGAACGCGGTATCGGTGAGTGTGAGCCGGACTTCCCCCTCGCGCAGGGCTCCGGTCTCGTCCGAACGCAGCAGAATGCTGAGATTTCCGCCCACGAGAGGGTCGATAATCCCGCCGCCGTCGGTGATGATGTCGACGCGTGCTGCCGAGCGCGCGGTGTCCGCGTAGGCAGGGGTAGCCAGGACGCCTAACAGCCCGAGAGCGAGGCCAGCGGAGATGGCGGAGCGAGCAAAGCGACCCCGGATGGCGGGTGGGAAGTTACCCACGCCTAGAAGTCACCGTCCCCAGAGCTGGCATGCATTCGAGTCTAGACTCTGAACACTATGTCGAGCGTTGCCGAAGCAGTGGAAAAACTGCGTGAACTGGTCGCTCGGGAGCCCATCAAGACCCTCGCTGAAGCCTTCCAGAACGCTGGTTTCGAGTTGGCGCTGGTGGGCGGCCCGGTTCGGGACGCTTTCTTAGGTCGCGAGGTTCACGATTTTGACTTCACGACCTCAGCGCGACCGGACGAGATCGAAAAATTGGTCCGACCCTTAGCGAAAGCCGTCTGGGATGTGGGACGTGACTTTGGCACTATTGCCGCCCAAATTGGCACGGATATCTTCGAAATTACGACCTATCGCGCCGATGCATATGACGGATCCAGTCGCAAACCCGAGGTGGCCTTTGGTGACTCGTTGGAGGCGGACTTAGAACGCCGAGATTTCACGATGAACGCGATGGCTTTGACTCTTCCTGCCCTCCAGCTGGTGGACCCGTTTGGCGGCCTGGAGGATCTGTTGGCACTGTCGTTGACGACGCCGGTGGCACCGGAGGTGTCGTTTGGTGACGACCCGCTTCGCATGATGCGGGCCGCCCGCTTTTCCAGCCAACTCTCCGCGCGGATCGCCCCCGCTACTGCGGAAGCCATGGTGGCTATGGCCCCCCGGATTGCCGACATTTCTGCCGAGCGGGTGCGGGACGAACTGGTTAAAATCCTGTCGTCTACCAATCCGCGCCCGGGCTTAGAAGCCCTCGTAGACAGCGGGATCGCGGAGTTTGTCCTGCCCGAGTTGCCGGCGCTTCGTTTAGAAACCGATGAGCACGCGCACCACAAAGATGTGTATCAACACACGCTCACCGTCGTGGAGCAAGCTATCGACGAGGAAAGACGCCGAACCCCGGATGCTGATCCTGACGTGGTGCTGCGGATGGCCAGCTTGCTTCATGACATCGGAAAGCCGGCCACTCGCAGGTTCGAGGGCGGCGCTGTGACGTTCTACCACCACGATGTGGTGGGTGCGAAGCTAGCGAAGAAGAGACTTCGGGCGTTGCGGTTCGACAATGACACGATTGATGCGGTGGCGCGGCTAATCGAACTTCACCTGCGCTTCTTCGGGTACGCAGACCAAGCATGGTCAGATTCGGCTGTCAGGCGCTACGTGCGTGACGCCGGAGACCAGCTGTCTCGCCTTCACATTCTGGTTCGAGCAGACGTGACGACGCGGAACCGACGAAAAGCGGACCGGCTTTCGTTTGCTTACGACGACTTGGAAGCGCGGATTGCGGAACTTTCCGAGCAAGAGGAGCTCGGCAAAATTCGTCCGGATCTTGATGGCGAAGCGATCATGCGAATTTTAGGCATCTCCCCCGGTCGCGAGGTCGGCGAGGCGTACCGGTTCCTGCTCGAAATGCGCCTCGATGAGGGAGAGCTTGGCGAAGATGAGGCGACGCGTCGCCTGAAATCCTGGTGGGCAAACCGGTAGGGCCTTGCCCGTGCGCTTTCCTCCACCTAGACTAGGGAAGTTGTCTGCTTGCAGACACAGCACTATCCCTCCTGTTGCAGAAATCCTGTAACCGCTAGTCCGAAGGAGGTGGGGTAACCGTGCACGATTACGAACTGATGGTCATTCTCGACCCAGACATCGATGAGCGTACTGTCGCTCCCAGTCTCGAAGGCTTCCTCGAGGTCATCCGGAAATCCGGTGGCAACGTGGAAAACCTCGACATCTGGGGAAAACGTCGCCTGTCGTATGAAATCAACAAGAAGAGCGAGGGCATCTACGCTGTCGCTAACTTCAATGCTTCTCCCGACGCCACGGCGGAATTGGACCGCCAGCTGCGCCTGAGCGAAGCCGTCATGCGCACCAAGGTGATGCGTCAGGACGAGGCTGTCGTTCGCCTCGGCGCTCCTGAAGAGTCCCCTGTTGCACAGAAGGTATCCCTCTCTGGCGGCCAGAAGCGCCGCAAGTCGGAGTAACCCATGGCTGGCGACACCATTATCACCGTTGTGGGAAACCTCACGGCTGACCCGGAGCTTCGGTACACGCAAAACGGTATTGCCGTCGCGAACTTCACCATTGCGTCAACCCCTCGTTCTTTTGACCGCGCCAGCGGTGAATGGAAAGACGGCGAGGCGCTCTTCATGCGCGCGAGCGTGTGGCGTGAGTTTGCTGAGCACGTAGCGTCATCGCTCACCAAGGGCTCTCGCGTTGTGGCGTCAGGCCGTTTGCGTCAGCGCTCGTACGAGACGAAAGAGGGCGAAAAGCGCACCTCGATCGAACTGGATGTCGACGAAATCGGCCCCAGCCTTCGGTACGCAACCGCTCAGGTTCAGCGCCAGTCCTCTGGGGCAAAGAGCGCGGGCGCGGTTGATGGCTCGTGGAGCTCGCCGGATGCCGGTGGCCAAACCCAGGACCCCTGGGCCAACGCTGCTCCTTCCTCCGCACCTCCCGTTGAGGACGCACCCTTCTAACACTCGCGGCGTTGAAACGCCTATAACAAGAAAGATCAGACCATGGCAGGAAAATCCAGCGGCGACCGCCGCAAACCCCGTATGGGTAAGGGCGGGAAGCCTCAGGCTCCCGTCAAGCCCATTACCGTGGGAGTCATTGACTACAAAGATGTGGCAACCTTGCGTCGCTTCATCTCCGAGCGGGGAAAGATTCGCGCTCGTCGAATCACCGGAGTCTCGGTTCAGGAACAGCGCCTTCTTGCGAAGGCCATCAAAAATGCACGCGAGATGGCTTTGTTGCCATACGCAGGCGCCGGACGCTAGGGGACATCATGGCAAAACTTATTTTGACCAACGAAGTCCAGGGTCTGGGCACTGCTGGCGACGTGGTCGATGTGAAGAATGGGTACGCCCGTAACTTCCTCATCCCTCAGGGATTCGCGGTTGCTTGGAGCAACGGCGGCCAGAAGCAGGTCGACCAGATCAAGAATGCCCGCCAGGCGAAAGCTCAGGCCAGCACCGAGGACGCCAACGCTTTGAAGGACGCGCTCCAGAAGAGCCCGATCACGATCGCCGTGAAGGCCGGCAAGACCGGCCGCCTGTTTGGATCGGTCACCCGCACGAGCATTGTGGGGGCGATTGAAGCCGCGGGAATCATGGGCGTTGACAAGCGAGCCATCGAAATTCCTCAGGCTGTGAAGACGGTCGGAAATTTCGAAGCGCTCATCACGATTCACGAGGGAATTGTGGCGACAGTCAAACTGTCGGTAGTCGCTGAAAAGTAGGAGATTCTGTCTCCATTAGGGCCCCCCATCGCGGGGGGCCCTAATTTTTTTGCTGTTCGGTTTCTCCACACACCTCGTCGCGGCGCTAAAGTCTAAAGTGTGACTTTATCCCGAGTTTGCAACCAGAAAATGTTCACTCTTAACCTGGGTAAAAGCAGATTTATAGCCAAAAATTGACCAAAAATTGTGCCCGTTATCCCCACACCATCCACAGAGCTGTAGGAATTTCCGGCGCGTTGCTCACAGTGTTATCCACAGGCTCGGTTGTCAAAAATGACCGCCAAACCTACGCTGGAAAACGCGCCCTTCCATCACCACCCACACGGTGTGCAGGATGTCTTTCCAGCCGTGTCAGTCGGTGCTGGTAGACCTGTTTGCACAGGGCATTTTGCTTGAAGTTTTGATCAACCCGAGGAGTAACAGTGTCGATTGCGCAGCTTGGCCTCGTCCCCGATGCTCCCGGTGAAAGAAGCTATGGGGGAGAGCGGACCCCTCCTCACGACACTCTCGCCGAGCAGGGAACACTCGGCGGCATGTTGCTCAGCAAAGACGCTGTCGCGGACGTTATCGAGGTCATTAAGGGCCGGGACTTCTACCTGCCTAAGCACGAGATTATCTTCGACGCCTTGCTTAACCTCTACTCGCACGGTGAGCCCACTGATGTGATCTCGGTGACCGATGAACTCACGAAGACGGGCATGCTGTCGCGCGCCGGTGGCGTTGACTACCTCCACACCGTGGTGGGCCTTGTTCCCACAGCGGCGAGCGCAGGGCACTATGCCACGATCGTGGCCGATAAAGCGGTCCTTCGCCGGCTGGTGGATGCTGGTACCCGCATTGCGAACCTGGGTTACGCAAGCGAAGGAGAAGTCTCCGAGCTGGTCAATGACGCCCAGACGGAGATCTATCAGGTAGCCGGCGGTGTCGAATCGGAAGACTACGTTCCTCTGACAGATGCCGTCACCTCGGCGGTTGATGAAATCGAGGCGGCGCGCGGTCGGGACGGCCAAATGGTCGGTGTTGCGACCGGGTTTGCTGATTTGGACGCTCTCACCAATGGCTTGCATCCCGGCCAGTTAATCCTCATCGCTGCCCGGCCTGCGTTGGGTAAGTCCACCCTTGCCTTGGATCTTGCGCGGGCAGCGTCGATTAAGCACAAAGAGCCCACGATTTTGTTCTCCCTGGAAATGGGCAAATCGGAAATCGCGATGCGGTTGCTCTCAGCGGAGACTTCGATTCCTCTGCAAAAGATGCGCAAGGGGCAAATCGAAGCCAATGACTGGAAAACCATCGCCTCCACGCGCGGACGGATTGAGGCCGCCCCGCTGTATATCGATGACAGCCCCAACATGACTTTGGTAGAAATCCGCGCCAAGGCTCGCAGACTCAAGCAACGCGTCGGGCTCAAGATGATCGTGATTGATTACCTCCAGCTCATGTCTTCGGGGAAACGAGTGGAATCCCGCCAGCAGGAAGTGAGTGAATTCTCGAGGGCATTGAAGCTTCTGGCCAAGGAGCTTCAAGTTCCGGTCATTGCGCTCTCCCAGCTCAACCGTGGTCCAGAACAGCGCTCGGACAAGAAGCCCCAACTCAGCGACCTGCGCGAATCCGGTTCGCTCGAGCAGGACGCGGACATGGTGATCCTGCTTCACCGCGAAAGTGCGTACGAAAAAGACAATCCACGTGCCGGTGAGGCTGACCTGATTGTGGCAAAGCACCGAAATGGTCCTACCGACACGATCGTGGTCGGCTTTCAAGGCCACTATTCGCGGTTTGCCGATATGCCCCGGGTCTAGCCGACATCACTCAGCTGCCGGCTCGTACACTGGGACTGTAATGGCTCCCGATATCCAGACCCCAGATTCGTATGGGGCAGCAGCTCTCTCTCGGGCAATTGTGTTGATCGTCCCGGGGCTGTTTATTACCTTCACTCCCGGGCATACAGGTCAGTTCGGCCTGGTCGCGTTGGGTGTCACTGCACTCGTCCTCGCGCTTGTTCAGGGCGGACTTGCGTGGCGAGTACTGAGGGATCACCCTTCCCGTGGATTTCACGTATTCCAGGCTGTCGTGTCGCTGGCGATTGGCGGTGTGGCCTTGGGGCTGAATTCCTACGGCCTAGGCCTTTTGTTGTGGGCCGTAGTGGTGTGGGCTTTGCTGATGGGAGCCTCTGAGATCCTCGCTGGTCTCCGGTTGCCCAAGCGGGATGTGTTGCGCAGAGACTGGGTAACGCAGGGCACATTAACGGTTCTCTTTGCTCTGGTGGTGTTGACCCTGAGCGGTGACAGTGTTGCTGTAGTCGGATTCTTCGGCGCCTGGGCTATCGTCATGGGTGTCTACCTGGTGATTGCCGCCATCACCCACCACAGCATGAACAAAGCGATGAACGAGAAAGTGTCACCATGACGAAGTCACGAGGATTCAACGCGCTTCGGCCCATCGAATACGTGGGCCTTGCCGGAATTGTCGCCCTCTTTGCGGGCGCGATCTTTCTGATGGTCACTCGCGACCTACTGATGGCAACCGTTGTCGTCGGCGGGGCCTTCGTCATCGTGGTGATTGGTCTGGCCATGATGGTTCTCGCCATGACCCCGAACAAGCAGCCCGAGGGTGAGTGGGAAAAACCCGAAACCGGGAACGACTAACCTCTAGCGCAGGTGATCCACCAGCTGCGACGCTAAGCCGACATACCGCTGGGGGGTCAATTCACTGAGGAGTTTCTTCGCCTCCGCCGAGATATCAAGGCCCTCGATGAATTCGCGCAGTGCTTCTTCGTTGACTTTGTGGCCCCGCGTGAGTTCTTTCACGACCGCATAAGGGTCTTCGATGCTTGAGTTTCCCCGGACGATTTCGGCACGGATGACGCTCTGGATTGCCTCTGCCAGAACTTCTTGGTTCGATTCGAGATCTGCTGCCAGAAGCTCTCTATTCAAAGCAATTTCTGTCAAACCTTTTGCGACGTTCGAGAGAGCTACCAACGAGTGTCCCAAGGCGACCCCGATGTTGCGTTGAGTGGTGGAGTCTGTGAGATCGCGTTGCAGACGTGATGTCACGAGGGTGCTGGCGAGAGAGTCCAACAGCGCACAGGAAAGCTCAAAATTAGCTTCTGCATTTTCGAAGCGAATCGGATTGATTTTGTGCGGCATGGTGGACGATCCCGTGGCTCCAGGTTCGGGGATCTGCGTGAGGTATCCGAGCGAAATATAGGTCCAGATGTCAGTGCAGAGATTGTGAAGAATCCTGTTGACGTGGGACACGGACTGGAACACATGGGCTACGCCATCGTGAGACTCGATCTGGGTGGTGAGGGGGTTCCATTCAAGCCCGAGACTTCCGATGAAGGTGGCGCTGAGGCTCGCCCAGTCGCGTTCTGGCTCCGTCGCCACGTGAGCAGAAAACGTTCCGGTGGCTCCACTGAACTTTGCGGGGAATTGAGCCTCGGTAATGACACGAGAAATTCGGTCGATCCGGTGGACAAAGACCGCCAGCTCTTTGCCGAACGTGGTGGGGGTGGCGGGCTGACCGTGGGTGCGCGAGAGCATGGGAACCTCGCGCCATTCGCCGGCAAGAGTCTTGAGTTGAGCCCGGACACCTTCCAACGCGGGAGACCACACGTTCTGCAGAGCCTTTTTCGTGAGAAGCGCGTACGAGACGTTGTTGATGTCCTCACTGGTGCAACCAAAGTGGACCAGTTCGAGAAGTGATTCGAGCCCGTGTTCGCGAAGGACATCACGAACGAAATACTCGACAGCTTTAACGTCGTGCTTGGTGACGGCCTCATAGTCAGCAATTTGCTGCAGTTGCTCTTCGCCCATGGTGGTGACAACAGCGCGCAACGCGGCGACGGTCTCACTCGGGAGTGCGGTCACACCCGCAAAACCTGCGTTACAGAGCGCGATGACCCATTCAATTTCGACGTGAACGCGTTCGCGATTGAGCGCTGCTTCGGAAAAATACTCCGGTAGATCTCCAGTTGCCTGCCGGTAACGACCATCGAGCGGGCTGAGTGGTTGGTGGCCTAACGCTGACATGGTCACCTTTTCTTTTCGCCGGTCTTTCCTTCTTCTATTGTCCCTTATCTCTCGCTGTCCACCGAGCATTGGGGGGACGCCGTTCTCGGATTGATGGCTGCACCGTCA
>JAHEGA010000049.1 GCA_024639925.1 Microbacteriaceae bacterium | reverse complement strand
GGACAGTGGAGTTGCTGGATGCCGGCGTGCACGCCATTGGCAAAAAAATTGTGGAAGAAGCCGCCGAGGTATGGATGGCGGCCGAACACGAAGGCAAAGAAGAGCTGGCGGTTGAAATCTCCCAACTGCTTTACCACCTTCAGGTACTGATGGTGGCCCAAGATATTGACCTCGAGGATGTGTACCGCGCGCTATGACTGCTCCTTTACGCGTAGCCGTCCCCAATAAGGGCACCCTTTCCGAAACCGCGGTTGCCATGCTGGTGGAGGCCGGTTATGTCGGTCGCCGCGATACCCGCGCTCTGACGGTCCCTGATGTGCGGAACAACGTCGAGTTCTTTTACCTCCGACCCAAGGACATCGCCACCTATGTTGGGTCTGGGGCGCTTGATGTGGGGATTACCGGACGTGATCTCCTTCGCGACTCCGCCACCTCTGCCACAGAAATTGAGGCTCTAGGGTTCGGCGCCTCAACGTTTCGGTTTGCCGCGCCCTCCGGACTCGATCGCCTAGAGGACCTCAGCGGCAAGAGAATCGCCACTTCGTACCCGATTCTGGTCGAGAACTTTCTCGGCCAGCACGGTGTTTCCAGCGAGATTGTCACCCTGGATGGGGCGGTTGAGTCTGCAGTCAAACTCGGTGTCGCTGATGCTGTCGCTGATGTGGTGTCGACTGGGGCAACACTGCGGGCACAGGGTCTTGAGGTCTTTGGTCCGGTCATTTTGGAGTCGGAAGCTATTCTGATCGCCCAGGACGCGACTCGCGAGGGAATCGAAACGCTCAGACGCCGCCTCCACGGAGTGTGGGTAGCGAAGCAGTTCGTGCTGATGGATTATGACCTCCCGGTCGCATTGCTGGAGAGGGCTTCCGCCATCACTCCGGGTCTCGAATCACCTACCGTGTCACCGTTGCGTGATCCCGAATGGGTCGCTGTCCGGGCGATGGTGTCGCGCCACGATGTGAATGCTGTCATGGATGACCTGTACGCGTTGGGTGCCAAAGCAATTTTGGTCTCGGCTATTCACGCTGCCCGGATCTAATGTCCCTGGCGATTCGGGTGATCCCGTGCCTCGATGTCGACCGTGGGCGTGTCGTCAAAGGCGTGAATTTTGAGAATTTGCAAGATGCCGGAGACCCGGTCGAGCTTGCTGCGCTCTATGGGGAGCAGGGCGCGGATGAAATCACGTTTCTGGACGTCAGTGCCACTGTCGACGATCGATCCACGACCTTCGACCTGGTCCGCCACACCGCCGAAAACGTCTTCATTCCCCTCACTGTGGGCGGCGGTGTTCGCTCGGTCGGTGACGTCTCGCGGCTGCTTGAATCGGGGGCCGATAAAATCAGTGTCAACAGTGCGGCGATCGCTAATCCAGGTCTGTTGGATGAGATTGCCGCCCACTTCGGTTCACAAGTATGCGTGATATCCGTGGATGCAAAGCGTGACTCCGCGATGCCTTCCGGCTATGTCGTGACGACCCATGGTGGGCGCAAGAGCGCCCATCGCGATGGCCTAGCGTGGGCAATCGAAGCGTGTGAGCGAGGCGCGGGGGAGCTCCTGCTGAACTCCATCGACGCGGATGGCACAAAAGGCGGTTTTGATGTCGAAATGCTCGAGGCCTTCCGCCCTCACATTTCGGTGCCGCTGGTGGCTTCTGGGGGCGCGGGGAGCGCGAGCGACGGCGTCGCCGCCTACCGGGCGGGAGCCGATGCGATTTTGGCAGCCTCTATTTTCCACCACGATAAAGTGGAAATTTCAGAGGTGAAGCAGCACCTCCGCGACGCAGGAGCAACCATCCGATGACATCGCCAACATGGGTCGTGAACGCCGAAGCAGGTCTGTTGGAAAAGGTCGTCTACAGCCCAGATGGTCTCGTTGCCGCGATTGCCCAAGACGCGGAATCCGGAGAAGTTCTTATGATGGCGTGGATGTCCGCGGAAGCCCTTGCGCTGACGCTGCAAACCGGGCGTGCAACCTACTATTCGCGGTCCCGCCAGGAGTTGTGGCGAAAAGGGGACACCAGCGGAAACATTCAACACGTGGTGTCAGCGCGGGCCGATTGCGACGGAGACACGCTCCTGCTGGCGGTGCACCAAAAAGGTCCGGCGTGTCACACCGGGGCCCGCAGTTGCTTCGATGCGGGCGGGCACCATGACTGATACGAGCAAAGCTGACTTTCTCGAACAGGCTGCCACCAGAAACGTGACCCCCGTGATCCGCCGACTCTTCGTGGATAGTGAGACCCCAATGGGTCTTTACCGGAAGCTGGGAGACCATCTCGGGTCATTCCTTCTCGAGTCGGCCGACCAAGCCGGGGCATGGTCGCGGTATTCCTTCCTGGGCGTCTCCGCCCACGGTGTGCTGACCGAACGCGATGGACAGGCTCACTGGCGGGACCTGTCGATGTCGAGCGACGACGCCTTCGGCGGTCCCGTTCCCGCCGCTCCGATCGACGCTCTTCGATCACTCAACGCTCGATGGCTCAGTGATGCGGTGCCGGGACTGCCCCCGTTCGCCGGGGGTTTGGTCGGTCACATCGGGTGGAACGCCGTTCGGCACCTAGAGAACCTTCCTGCGGCGAACGTGGCTGCGGACGCTGTTCCTCCCATGTTTCTCACCCTGGTCAAGGATTACGTAGCAATCGACCATCACACGTCCGAGGTGGTCTTGGTGGCCCTCGTGCACCGTCACGGTGGAGCCACCTCTGCTGACTATGACGACGCTGTCTCGCGGCTTGATGCTCTGCACAAAAGACTGGAGGAGCCCACCCCGTCTACCCTTCATCGGCGGGCTGAGATCGGTGACATAACTCCGCACCCGGACATCGATAAAGCAGAATTTCTCGCCATGGTCGCGAAAGCAAAGCGGCACATTGTTGACGGTGATGTGTTCCAGGTGGTGCTCTCGCAACAGTTCAAGGAAACCGTCACCGCTAGCGCGCTTGAGGTGTATCGGGTGTTGCGGCAGCTTAACCCCAGCCCGTACATGTACCTCCTGGAGTGCGAGGACGCAGAGGGCGAGCAATACCAAGTGGTCGGTTCATCGCCGGAGGCGCTCGTGACCATTAGTCAAGGCGAGGTCGTGTCCCATCCCATCGCGGGGTCTCGACCTCGGGGTGCCACGACTGCAGAGGATGCGGAACTCGCCTCCTCGTTGCTCAGTGACGCAAAAGAAAAGTCTGAGCACCTGATGCTCGTTGATTTGGCCAGAAACGATGTGTCCAAGGTGTCAGAGCCCGGGTCCGTGGAGGTCACCGAATTCATGCAGGTGGAACGCTTTAGTCACATCATGCACCTGGTATCGACCGTGCGGGGCTCACTGCGACCCGAGGCGACCAGTGTCGATGTCTTCGAAGCAACGTTCCCTGCAGGAACGCTGAGCGGGGCGCCGAAGCCTAGGGCGTTAGAGATCATCGATGACCTGGAAAGCACCGATCGTGGCGTCTACGGAGGTGTGGTGGGCTATTTTGGCCACAACGGGGACTCCGATCTAGCAATCACCATCCGAACGCTGTGGATGAGCCAAGGACACGCTGTCGTCAGAGCGGGCGCGGGGATTGTGGCTGACTCTGACCCTGAAGCCGAGTACGCAGAAACCCTCCACAAGGCGGGTGCACCTATCCGTGCGATTCGCCTCGCCAATGCCCTCGAATCGGGTCACGCGTGAAGTCTTTCCACCATCTGACTAGCGTGGTTGGCATCGTTGGCCTTCTGGTGTCGTTCACATCCCCGTGGTGGTCCGCGCAGTTGGTGCAGGGCTCCGAAATTGCACTGAACGGTGCCGAAGCTCAACCGTTGGCCTGGAGTCTTTCGCTTGCGGCAGCGGCTGCCTACGGGGCGTCACTCCTGCTCAACCGAGCGGCTCGTCGGGTGACGCTTGCGGTGCTGGCCCTGCTGGCAGCCGGAGCTTTCCTCTTAGTGTTGGATCTGTCCCAGCCCCCCAGTGACGCGCTCGCCCGGGCTGTGGAAGCCATTACCGGGATTGCAGGCACCGGGGCTTTGGGAGAGATTCAGTCCCTTGAGCGTGGTGTCGGCCCGGTTGCCGCCGTGGCGAGTTCGCTTCTGGTGTTTGTGGGGGCAGTGGCAGGACAGTTTGGCTCTCGGAATGCTCCCAAACGGGACCGGTATTCTTCGCAGCCAGGGTCTGCGGTGGCGGGAGACTCCCAGGGCGCATGGGATTCTCTCTCCGAAGGTTGGGACCCTACGACATCGGTAGAATGATCACACGAACTCCAAGGAGCCACATGAACACCAACACCGAGCCGGGACACGGGCACTCGCCTGCAGCCTGGACTGCCGTCATTGTGATGATTATCACCCTGTCAGTGGGAACGGTGGCGTTCTACTTTGCGATGTGGTGGCTCGTCATAGCGAGTGCTGTTGCCACCCTGGTCGGATGGGGTCTGGGCTTTGTGCTCTCTGCTATGGGATGGGGCGCGAACGGCCCCAAGTACCAGCCCAAAGGTCACTAAGTGCTACAGGCGCTCTACGAGGGGGCCCGTCTGGACGCTAATGCGCGCGAACACGACGTTCCCCTCCACGAACTCGAAACGCGGGCGCGCAGTGCGCGACCGGTGCGCTCTGCCCTCACCGCTCTGGCCCCGCGTGACCGGATCCATGTAATTAGTGAGATCAAGCGAAAAAGCCCGTCCAAGGGAGAGCTGGCCGCTATTGACGACCCGGTTGCCCTTGCCCAGGAGTATGAGGCTGGGGGAGCAAGCATGATTAGCGTGCTTACGGAGGGTCGCCGCTTCGGCGGTTCGTTGGAGGACCTCGCTGCGGTTTCGGCGGCGGTGTCTGTACCCGTATTACGCAAGGATTTTCTGGAGTCCGAGTATCAAATTGTTGAAGCGCGTGCTGCAGGGGCGGATCTCGTTCTGCTGATCATGGCCGGGATTACCGATGAACGCGCGGAACGCCTGCTAGACGTGGCACGGGATTGGGGCATGCAAGCCCTCGTTGAAGCTCACACCCCGGAGGAAGTAGACCGAGCAATTGCCATTGGGGCTGACATCGTGGGGGTTAACGCCCGAGACTTGAGCACATTTGAGCTCGATTCTTCGCTGTTTGGCGCCATGGTGCCGCGCTTTCCCGATGGTGTGATTCGTGTTGCGGAGTCAGCGGTGGCTGAGGTGGCCGATGTGGCACGCTACCGAGGACAGGGTGCGCACGCAGTTCTCATTGGCGAAGCATTGGTGACGGGAGCTAACCCACGGGAGCGAGTGAAGGAGTTCGTGGCGGCATGAGCGAAAAATTGTCCTTGGTGGAAGGCCCTTACTACGGCGAGTTTGGTGGTCGTTTTGTTCCCGAATCCTTAATTCATGCGCTGGACGAGCTGGAGAGCGCGTACCGGTCAGCCAAAGCTGACCCTGCGTTTCAGGCGGAGCTTGCCGAGTTACACAGAACGTATACCGGGCGGCCGTCCATCATCACAGAGGCCACTCGGTTCGCCGAGCACTGTGGTGGAGCACGGATTTTCCTGAAGCGCGAGGACCTGAACCACACCGGAAGCCACAAGATAAACAACGTCCTGGGCCAGGCTCTTCTCGCGAAAAGGCTCGGCAAAAACCGACTCATTGCGGAAACGGGAGCTGGTCAACACGGGGTGGCCACCGCGACTGCCGCGGCTTTGATGGGGATGAGCTGCGTCGTATACATGGGAGAGGTCGACACCGAACGTCAGGCTCTCAACGTTGCGCGGATGCGGCTGATGGGAGCCGAGGTAGTTGCTGTGACCACGGGGTCGCGGACGCTGAAGGATGCAATTAATGACGCAATGCGTGATTGGGTCGCGAGCGTCGACACCACCCACTACCTATTGGGGACAGTCGCAGGCCCCCACCCGTTCCCCCTGATGGTGCGCGATTTTCACTCGGTGATTGGCTATGAGGCCAGGGAGCAGATGCTCACTCTGACTGGCGCACTGCCGACCGCCGTCACGGCCTGTGTGGGGGGTGGCTCGAACGCGATGGGAATCTTCCACGCGTTCCTGGACGATGCTGATGTGCGCCTGCTGGGCTACGAAGCTGGTGGCGATGGAGCAGACACTCCGCACCACGCGTCCACCATCACCCGCGGAAAGCCGGGAATGCTCCATGGAGCCCGTTCCCTCGTCTTGCAGGACGAAGACGGGCAAACGATTGAATCTCACTCGATTTCAGCGGGGCTTGACTACCCCGGAGTTGGGCCTGAACACGCCTGGTTGGCGGGGCTGGGCCGCGCCGAGTATGTACCGATAACCGATGATCAGGCGATGCAGTCGCTGCGCCTGCTGTCGCAAACCGAGGG
>JAHEGA010000038.1:3809-6462 GCA_024639925.1 Microbacteriaceae bacterium | reverse complement strand
TCCACGATGGGAGCAACCCCACCGCCAATGACCTCGCGGTACCACATCCACGCTTCCGGGTTGATGGGTTCGCCGACGGATCCCAGCAGCCGCAGTGACGAAAGATCAAACTTCTGCGGGATTTCCCGGCCGAGCTTCATGAAGGTGCGAATCGCGGTGGGGGCAGTGTAGAAAATGCTGACCCCGTACTTTTCGATGATTTCCCACCAGCGACCGGGGTGCGGGGTGTCTGGTGTTCCTTCATAGATCACCTGCGTGGCACCGTTGGCGAGTGGCCCGTACACGACATAGCTGTGGCCGGTAATCCAGCCGATGTCGGCGGTGCACCAGTAGACATCGGTCCCCGCGTGAAGGTCGAACACGTTCTTGTGGGTGAAGGCAGCCTGCGTGAGGTACCCGCCTGAGGTGTGCAAAATCCCCTTGGGCTTCCCGGTCGTGCCGGAGGTGTAGAGAATAAACAGCGGGTTTTCTGACTCAAACGCTTCAGCGGTGTGATCCGTGGAAGCAGCGTCCATCTGCTCGTGCCACCACACGTCGCGCCCCTGCGTCCACTCGACGTCGTTCCCACCGCGCTTCACGACGAGAACGTTCTCGATGGTGGTGGCACCATCGGCAATGGCCTGGTCCACCGCGGTCTTGAGAGGGAAGACCGAGCCTTTGCGGTGACCGCCATCGGCGGTAATCACCATCGTGGCCTGGGCGTCATCAATGCGAGCGCGGAGACTTTCGGCGCTAAAGCCGCCAAACACCACCGAGTGAATGGCGCCCAGGCGGGCAACGGCCAGCATGGCCACCACTGCTTCAGGAATCAGTGGCAAATAAATGATGACGCGGTCCCCGGCGCCGATGCCCAGCCCCGCAAGAACATTGGCGGCTTTCTTGACCTCGGTCGTGAGTTCGGCGTAGGTAATGCTGCGTTGGTCGCCGGGTTCCCCCTCGAAGTGAAGCGCGACCCGGTAGCCCCTCCCCGCTTCGACGTGCCGGTCGAGGCAGTTGTAGGCGACGTTCAGTTCACCATCGCCAAACCAGCGCGCGACCGGAGCGCCGGAGAAGTCCAGTGTTTCGGTGAACGGTGTGTGCCAGTGCAGTAATTCACGGGACTGATCTGCCCAGAAGCCCAGGCGGTCACTCTTTGCCCGCTCGTATATGTCGGCGGGGGCTACCGCGTTGTCCACAAAGTCTTGGCTCGGGGGAAACTGGCGCTCTTCGCGGAGAAGGGAATCGATATTGGTGGGTTCAGACATCGTCGTCCTTTGAAACGGTGAAAGCAACATCGCCTTCGGGTCTTCTCTGACCCCACGAGTGTAGAACATCGGAGCGACGTCACTCCAGCGGGGTTCTCCACAGCCTGCTCGCCGAAGGGGGTGCTGGTGGGGTGAAATCTGAAACGCTCTTCGGTATGTCGTCACCCCCGCTTTGGCTTACCCCCCGGCGATTGGCTACGGGAGTGCCACCCGCCACCCGGGTGGCACTGGGGCCGCTTGCAGAGACCGTCGATGACCCCCGAGTCACCGATGTCTTTGTCACGAGTTCCGGTGACGTGTTTGCCGACACAGGCGAGGGCGCCTACGTGGTTCCGGGCCTGGTTCTGCAGGCCACGGAGGCTCGCGAGCTCGCCCGCCACCTCATCGAACACGGCGGGCGCCATGCTGATGAGGCCAACCCGCTCGTGGATGTGAACCTCGGCGGAGGATTGCGTGTGCACGTGGCCCTGTGGCCTATTGCGCGAGCGGGGGCAGAGATCTCCATCCGCATTCATCGTCACCGCAAGCCTCAACTGGAGCAGTTATCCCTCCGTCACGCCGAGGTTGTCACCCCGGTGCTGATTGACGCGGTGGGCGCCAAGAAGACTTTGCTGATTACGGGTGCGACCGGGTCAGGGAAGACCACGCTGTTGGGGGCTCTGATGGCGTTTGCCGACCCCACCGAGAGGTTGGTGGTGCTGGAAGACGTCAGCGAACTCTCCATCGATCACCCCCACGTGGTGTCTCTCGAGTGTCGCCAACCGAACCTCGAGGGTGCGGGAGAAGTGACCCTCACCCGGTTGGTGAGAGAAGCACTTCGCATGCGACCGGATCGATTGATTGTGGGGGAATGTCGCGGGGCCGAATGGGCAGACCTGCTTCGGGCGTTCACCACCGGACACCAAGGTGGAGCCACCACCCTGCACGCCACCTCACTACTCGATGTACCAATGCGGATTGACTCGCTGGCATCCCTCGCGGGCCTCACTTCCCACCAGGCTGCACTTCACACCGCATCGGCCATCGACCTCGTGATTCACGTGGATTCTGACGCGGGTGGCGCGCGTCACCTGAGCTTTGGTGTGCCTTTCGTCAACAAGGAAGGAGCATTGCGTGTTCTCCCTGTGGAAGAAATGGCGAGCCAGGCGGACGCCGCCCACGGATAATCCGGCAGAGACTCTGCGCTACCTCGCCACGTTCGTAGCAGCGGGGCTCTCGCCCCGCACCGCCTGGCAGGAGCTTCCCTCGAGAGAAGGAAAGGGGGGAGTGCTGCCACACCTGCAGAAGTTGCTTGCTGAGGGGATGCCGCTGGGGCAGGCGGTCAGCGAAGCTACGAAAGAGGCTGATGTGTTGTGGCGAATGTTGGGAGCCACGTGGGCTTTAGCCCGCGAGGTGGGTGCCCCTCTGGC
>JAHEGA010000038.1:0-3709 GCA_024639925.1 Microbacteriaceae bacterium | reverse complement strand
TTGCCCGCTTTCGTTTTGGTCGCCATCGTTCCCCTGGGCCTAGCCCTGTGGTCAGAGAGCGTGGAGGTCTGAGATCGTTCGGGCCGCCGTGTCCACACACCCCGTGGTGCTCGAACTCCCCCTGCTCTGACGCGGGGGGCGAGAACCCGGGATTCGCACTGCCAAGGTGTGCCCGTGGCTGACTGGTCACCCAACGAAAGGATTCACGATGACCCCCTCCCTGGAGCACTCGAATGATGACGGCGCCGCAACGGCGGAGTACGCGATCGCCACGATGGCAGCCGTCGGCTTTGCCGGATTACTGGTCGTCATTATGCGTAGCGATGAGGTGCGCACCATTTTGTTAGACCTGGTGCGCAGTGCGCTCACGTTCGCCGGCTGAGCGTGGGTCCATCACGGCAGAAACCGTGATGGTCCTCCCCACACTGGTGATTGTGGGCTCAGTGATGCTTCTGGGCGGCCAAGCCGGCTTGGAGAGCTACCAGCTGCACCAGCAAGCCCACAGCGATGCACGGGTGGCCTCGCTCGGCGGCGAGGCCACCTCGGCCCCGGAGGGCGAGTGGCTCTGTGTCACACGCGAGAAGACGTTGGATCGTGGAGTCTGGCAGTGGCGCCCGCTGACCTTGAGCGCGCAGGCCTGCGCGCTCAACCCCGGTGATCCCGATCGCTCCTGAGCGTGGCAGCGCCACCGTGTGGATGCTGGGCATGGGAGTCCTTCTCGTGCTGATGCTGACCGCGGTTGGGATGGTCGGCCAAGTAGTTATTCGTGATGCACAGCTCCAAGGCACTGTCGATCGCGCAGCGCTTGCCGGCGCGGACGTTCTGATCGGGGTCGTGCCCGGCACGCCGTGCGATCACGTCACCGAATTGGTGGTGAGCGAGGGGTTCACGCCACTGTCGTGTTCCCTCGATTCGCAGTCAGTACGCGTGAAAGCGGGCGCCTCTTACGCGGGGCTTAGCTGGAGTAGACGCGCCCGGGCTGGGGCGACAGAAACTGGACACGAATAGTTTGTTGTGTATCGTGACCCTCGTTGAGAGTGTCACTCCAACAGTCATGACGCCGCGGTGTGAGAGAAACCACCCGGTTCAACGCAGGGAGAAGTGTGGCCACCAGTAAGAAGCTTGTCATCGTCGAGTCACCGGCGAAGGCAAAAACCATCGGCAAATATCTGGGCGATGGTTATGAGGTCATGGCGTCGGTCGGTCACGTGCGGGATCTTGCGCACCCCCGCGATCTCACGGCCGAACAAAAGAAGGGGCCTGCCGGCAAGTTCGGCATTGACCTCGACAACGATTTTGAACCTATCTATGTCACCACTGACCGCGGCAAGAAAACCGTGGCCGATCTGAAGCGCGCGGCAAAGACTGCTTCGGAAATCGTCCTCGCAACAGATGAGGACCGTGAGGGTGAAGCCATTGCGTGGCACTTGAGAGAAGTTCTCAAGCCCAAAGTTCCTGTCACCCGCATGGTGTTCCACGAAATCACGCCAGAAAGCATTGCCCAAGCCACCGAGCAAACCCGCGAGCTCGATGTTGATTTGGTGGATGCGCAAGAAACCCGGCGAATCCTCGACCGTCTCTACGGTTTTGAGGTGTCACCGGTGCTGTGGCGCCGCGTGAGTGGAGCAAAGTCAGCCGGACGGGTGCAATCACCAGCGCTGAAACTGATTGTCGATCGCGAACTCGAGCGCCGGGCGTTCATCTCAGGCACCTACGCCGACATTTCGGGTAAAGCCTCGGCTGCGAACGACCAACACTTCGCCGTGTCCTTGGCCAAACTCGATGGTTCCCGGGTCGCCAGCGGGCGAGACTTTTCCGACACCGGTGAACTCACCTCAGGCGCCGTCTTGCTCTCCGAAGCTGACGCTACCGCGCTGGCCTCAGCCCTGGAGTCTGCTGAGGGCCTGGTCGTCACGAAAGTGGAACCCAAGCCGTATACAAGGCGACCGGCAGCACCGTTTACCACCTCGACACTCCAGCAGGAAGCCGGGCGCAAACTGCGCTTCTCCGCCCAGCAGACGATGAGCATCGCCCAAGGGCTCTATGAGAATGGTCACATTACCTATATGCGAACCGACTCCGTGTCGCTCTCCGCACAGGCAGTGGCTGCAGCACGAGCCGCTGCCACAGCGCTTTACGGTGCATCCGCAGTTCCGGATCAGCCACGTCTGTATAAAGGCAAGTCCAAAAACGCCCAGGAAGCCCACGAAGCGGTCCGCCCCGCCGGCGAAGCTTTCCCCACGCCCTCAGACCTGTCCTCGCAGCTGCGCTCGGATGAGCTGAAGCTCTATGACCTGATTTGGAAGCGCACCGTCGCCAGCCAGATGGTGGACGCTAAAGGAGAAACGGTCTCCGTCGCTCTGGAAGCAAACCCCATGCCGAGTGTGGAGGGCCTGAACTTCGGCACCGCCGAATTCAGCGCCTCGGGAACAGTGCTCAGCCAGAAGGGCTTCCTCCAGGCCTACCAAGAGGGCAAAGATGACGAAGCCCGTGAAGACGACGCAGCCAGCGAGAAGGATGCGATTCTGCCGCCTCTCGAGGTGGGCCAGCGCACCGGGATTGTCGAGATGGCGGCAAAATCCCACGTCACGCAACCTCCCGCCCGCTACACCGAAGCCAGCTTGGTGAAAGCGCTGGAAGAGCGCGGCATTGGACGCCCCTCAACGTATGCGTCGATCATCTCCGTGATCATCGATCGCGGTTACGTTGTGCGTCGCGGAACCGCACTGGTGCCGCAGTGGATTGCCTTCCCGGTAACGCGTCTGCTGACCGAGCGTTTCTCCGACCTGGTCGACTATGACTTCACCGCGCAGCTCGAAGAAGACCTCGACCGCATTGCCCGCGGTGAAGTCAAGCGTGGCGAATGGTTGAACAGCTTCTACTTTGGCCACGGCGAGACCCGGGGGCTCAAAGAAGTTGCTGTTGCTGCCACCGAAGAAATCGATGCGCGTGCGTTGAACACGCTGGAAATATCGCCGACCATCAATTTGAGGGTCGGTCGATATGGACCGTTCCTGGAGGTAACCGACACCGACACCGGTGAGGTACGCAACGTCAACCTCCCGCCAGAGTTGGCGCCCGATGAACTCACACCCGAGAGGGCTCAGGCGCTTGCGGACGAGCCGCCGGTAGTGGATCGAGTCTTGGGCCAAGACCCCGAGACAGGTCTCGATATTGTCGCGAAGAAGGGTCGGTTCGGTCCCTATGTCACCGAGGTGTTCCCCGAACCCGAAGTTGCGGAGGGTGAGACGCCCAAAAAGAAGAAGGCTGCGCCCAAACCCAAGACCGCATCGCTTTTCCAGTCGATGGATATCGACACCATCGATCTCGAAACAGCACTGCGCTTGCTGGCACTTCCGCGGGAAGTGGGACTCGACCCAGAATCTGGTGAAATGATTACCGCGCAAAACGGTCGTTATGGTCCCTACCTGAAGAAGGGAACGGACACTCGGTCCATTGATAGCGAAGAGAAGATCTTCGAAATCGATGTCGAGGGCGCCGTGGCTCGCTTCGCTGAGCCGAAATATGCCGGGCGCCGACAGGCATCTGCCCTGAAAACCTTCGAGGAGGACCCCGTAAGCGGAAAGCCCATCCTCCTGAAGGATGGTCGCTTCGGCCCTTATGTCACCGACGGTGAAATCAACGCCACCGTTCCTCGCGGAATGCCCCTGGATGATCTGAACTTTGAGCAAGCTGTGCAGTTGATCGC
>JAHEGA010000019.1:1269-29296 GCA_024639925.1 Microbacteriaceae bacterium | reverse complement strand
AGCAGAACGTTCATGTGTCCTGGCATACGACCGGCGACCGGGTGGATACCAAACACGACCTCAATACCCTTGTCCTCGAGCGCCTTGGCCAGTTCGTACATGGTGTGCTGCGCCTGAGCAACGGCTAAACCGTAACCGGGAACCACAATCACGCGCTGTGCGTAACCCAGGAGGATGGCGACGTCCTCAGCGGAACCAGACTTCACCGGTCGATCCGACACCTCGGTGGACCCGGCAGTAGAGCCGCCCTTGAACGCACCAAAAATGGTGTTGCTCACGCTGCGACCCATGGCGCTAGCCATGGCCCGGGTGAGCAGTGTTCCCGATGCTCCCACAAGAGTTCCGGCGACCAAAAGAAGAGTGTTGCCGAGGACCAAACCAGAAGCCGCCACGGCGAGACCGGTCATGGCGTTCAGCAACGAGATGACGATGGGAACGTCTGCTCCACCGACGGGCAGAACCACCAGGACACCCATGACAAGACCCACAACCAGAAGAGCCGTGCCCAAAAGGAAGCTGCCATCCAGCACCAGAAGCACAGCACCCACCAGAGCGACGATCGTGAGAATAACCATCACGACCGGCTGGCCCTTGAACATCACAGGACGGGTGGTCATCAACTCCTGCAATTTGGCGAAGGTCACTACAGAACCGGAGAACGACACGCTTCCCACGAAAATGGTGAACGCCACAGCGATGAGGAAGCCCAAGGTGTCCGCGGCGCTGAGCTCGAGGAACGCGACAACCGCCGCCGCTCCACCACCCACACCGTTGAACAACGCGACCAGCTGGGGCATTTGGGTCATCTGAACCATGCGCGAGGCGGGGACCGAGATGGCGGAACCCACGGCGATAACAATCAAGATCCAGGCGATGTTGCTGAGCTCTTCGGCCAGGAACACCGTGACCACACCCACCACCGCACCGAGGGCACCCAACAGGTTGCCTCGCCGAGCGGACTTGGGGGAAGAGAGGCCCCGAAGAGCCAGAATGAAGCAGACTGCGGCAAAAAGATAGAGAAGTGCTTCTACTTCTTGGGTGAGGATACTCATGAGGCAGCCCCTTCCGAGCTCTTCTTCTTATTGCCACCAAACATTTCCAACATCCGGTCGGTGACCACAAAGCCACCCACCAGGTTCACTGTGGCGAGCAGGACAGCGAGTAGAGCCAGGATGAGCTTCCAGGTGGAGTCAGCGTGACCCGCGACCACAACAGCACCCACCAAGATGATGCCGTGAATGGCGTTCGCGCCCGACATCAGGGGTGTGTGAAGCGTACTCGAGACTTTCGAGACCACCTCGAACCCGACGAACACCGCCAGGACAAAGTAGGTCAGCAGTTCAATGGATTCCATTACTTTGAACCTTTCTTCGTGGTCGCCGGTTTCGCCAGTGCTTCCGCAGTGGGCTCGTGGCGAATCTCACCGTCATGAGTCAGGCACGCGCCAGCAACAACTTCATCCTCGAAATCGGGAGAAACCTTCTTGTCTTTGGTCATCAGGGTGAGCAGGTTGGACACGTTCTTCGCGTAGAGCCGGGAGGCATCGAAAGCCATGGCGGAGGGAACATCCTTCATTCCCACCAAGGTGACCTTGCCGCCGGACTTACCGACCGTGACAGAAACGTCTGTGCCGGGCTTGGAACCCTCGACATTGCCGCCGGTTTCGGCGGCCAAGTCGATAACGACCGAGCCCGGCTTCATGTCTTTCATCATCTTTGCGGTGATGAGGCGCGGAGCGGGACGCCCGGGGATGGCAGCAGTGGTGATAATGACATCGGCTGCCGTGACATACGGGGTGAGCAATTCTTGCTGACGCTTCACCCGATCCGCGGCAAGCTCCTTGGCGTATCCGCCAGCGCCGTCCGCGGCCACATCCAGGTCTAGCTCGATAAAGGTTCCACCCATCGAGCGAACCTCATCCGCGGAAGCCGATCGAACGTCATACGCGTTGACCTTCGCACCCAATCGCTTCGCCGTGGCGATGGCTTGAAGACCGGCAACACCGGCTCCCAGAACCAGCACAGTGGCGGGAGGAACAGTTCCCGCGGCCGTCATGTAGAGGGGGAAGAATCGAGGCAGGCGAATCGAGGCCTCCATCACACAGCGATAGCCAGCAACCAGCGCCTGGGAGGTGAGTGCGTCCATGGACTGTGCGCGAGAAATACGGGGTACCAGCTCCAGCGCGAACGACGTGACCTTCTGAGCCTTGAGGGCTTTAACCGCAGCAGTCTCTGAAGCGGGAGAAGCCAAGCCCATCGTGATGGCGCCCTTCTTCAGCTTCTTAATGGTGGCTGGCGCCAGTGGGCGAACGTGAGCCAGGACATCGAGTTTGCCGGGGTCGACGGTGGCGGCGATGGTGGCGCCTGCGTCCTTGTAGGCGTCATCGGGATAACCGGCGGCAACGCCGGCTCCTTTTTGCACCGTTACTTTGAGGCCCTCGCCTACTAATTGCTTCACCGATTCCGGTGTTGCGGCCACTCTGTTCTCGCCAGCAATTGGCTCTTTCAGCACTCCAACAATCATGAATTTGCCCTCAAAATGTGTGTGGTGTCCTCTGCCAGAACGCCGAGGATAAGCATCGTAACCCTAGCAGAGCTCAAGGTTTTGGCTCTGAAACCGTGTGCGCTTGAGCAGCCCCCGTGTCCGTGGCTTAGTCCGAAGCATTCCTGGTCGAAGGTTTCGGAAAGAAGCGCCCTGTAGTCGTCGAATAGGCGGCGTAGTCCTCAAACTTTTCGCGCAACAAGCTTTCTTCACCAGCAACTTTCGCCGAAAGCACCGCAAAAAGAAAAAACCAGGCAATGACATGGGCCAGTGACCCACCCCAGACCACGCCCCCGAGGGCGGCCACCAACAACGCGGTATAAATCGGGTGCCGGACCTGGGAGTAAATACCGGTGGTGACGAGTGTGCCTTCCTCGCGCGGAATGGGCGAGGGCGTGAGAGATCTGCCCAGCTGGGCACCCGCGACAACCACCACCACGAGCCCGACCGCCACAAGAATCAGGGCAATCGTGCCCGAAAGCGGACCCCGGTCCCACCACGTTCCTGCAGGAAACACCACCAGCGCAGCAAGTGCGCCAAACTGCATGCCCACCAGTGCCCAGGCAATTGAGGGTTTCATCATCGCGTTAACCGAGTGTTGCTTCGTGAGCCCTTGCCTGCTCTTGTCTTTCGTGTTCTTCACCAAGCACGATGGGTGCGCGAACGTGAGCGTCGCTGAGGCCGAGGCCCGCGACAAGATCTCCCAGGTGCGGACGAAGCCTGGGCAACAACCGATTGTTGATGTAGTCGGTGATGGCCTCTGCGCGGTGGACACTCAGCCGGCCATTCATGAGATACCAGTCGCGGTGGCGCTCAATGAGCATGAAACCATGAAGATCGCGTAGCCAGCGCATGACCTGTTTCGTGTCGTTATCGGGCATCGCCACCACTGCTCGCGTGAAGGCCTCCCACACCACGAGTTCGGCGTGGGCCCAGGCAGCATCAATCAGCGCACTCTGGTGCTTATTCATGAGCGCTCCCGCTTCGCCAGGTTCCATCTTGGAGGCGGGTCGAAGCTCATCGGCGAGAGCTTCGACCATGGTCTCCACACGGTCGGTAAGCAGCTGACGCTGGGAGGCCGTCGATCGGACATACCCGATGGAGCGAGCGGTGGAACCAAAGTCAGCAACCCTTTGAGCTAACCGGCGCAAGCCCGAGCGGTTAATGGTCGCTTCACCCACGTGATCGGCGACATAGCTGGCCATACTGCCGAACCCGCCCGCCTTAAAGGCTTTGGCGTAGTCGCCAAGAAGACGCTTGGCCACCAACTGGAGAAGCACGGTGTTGTCGCCCTCGAAGGTGGCGTAGACATCCAGGTCGGCACGAAGACTGGCCAAACGGTTTTCGGAGAGGAAGCCTTGACCGCCACAGGCCTCACGACCAGCCTGCAAATTGTCCAGGGCAGACCACGTGGCATAGGGCTTCAGGGCAGCGGCCAGTGTCTCGAGATCTTGGCGATCTTCTTCGGAATCTTTGGTGCCCAGGAAAACGTCGTGGAACAGCTCGAGCATCTCATCCTGCGCAAAACCCATCGCGTAGGTGTTGGCGAGGTGAGGTACCAAGCGTCGCTGATGGGTTTGGTAATCCATCAGTACCTGCTCCTGATCGGAGCCGGGGATCGGGAATTGGCGACGCACGAGGCCGTACCGAATCGCGACGGTGGAGGCCAGCTGGGACGCGACCACGGATGCGCCCACCAGGGACACCCGGCCCTGCACCAGGGTGCCGAGCATCGTAAAGAATCGGCGCCCTCGGCTTTCGATGGGGGAGGAATACACGCCCGCTTCGTCGACGCTGCCGTAGCGGTCCAGAAGGTTTTCGCGAGGGACCCGAACGTTGGTGAAGTGAAGGCGACCGTTGTCGATGCCGTTCAGCCCACCTTTCGGACCATCATCTTCGCCGCCAATGCCCTCGAGGAATCCGTTCTCGTCGCGCAGGGGTACATACAGGGCGTGAACGCCGTGGTTTTCACCAGCCACAATCAGCTGCGCGAAGACCACAGCGGCCTTGCCGTGGAGCGCGGCGTTGCCGATGTAGTCCTTCCACGCCCCTCGGTGCGGGGTGTGGAGGATGAAGTCACCAGACTCCTGGTCATATGTCGCCGTCGTGGCAATCGACGCTACGTCAGATCCGTGTCCGGTCTCGGTCATGGCAAAACATCCTGGGATGTCCAGCGACATAATCCCCGGTAACCATTTCCGGTGGTGCTTGTCGGTTCCCAGGTGCGTCACTGCCGCGCCGAACAACCCCCACTGAACGCCTGATTTGATCTGTAATGACGGATCCGCCAGGACCAGTTGCTCAAAGTTGGCGATGTTGCCACCGGGGTTGTTTTTGCCACCTACCGACTCGGGGAAAGACAGCAACACTCCGCCGGCATCAACCAGCACGCCCAATTGGCTCAACACTCGCTCGCGATGTTCGGCCATTGGCTGGCCTTCAATTTTCCAGAGGGCGGGGTCCTCACACAGTTTCCGAGCCCGGGAACGAATTTCCGCCCACTGGCCCAGAACCTGGGCTCCCAACTGAGCCACATCGACAGTCAAATCCTGCGCCTCGACGTGCTCAGAGGTCGTCGCTGCCATGTCGACCTGAGTGCTCATGCCGGTTCTCCTTTGATGACTAACCTGAACACAGAATAAATCAGCCCCCGTCAGCGCGCGCGGTCCATCGTTTGCCACCACGATGAAGGCGCTCGCCCACCGGCATCTTTTGTCGACTATCTACTAAGCGCCGATTCATGCTTGTTTCTTCCGCTCCCTGAATGTACCCATATACCCCATGGGGTATACTGGTCTCAACGAAAGGACACCGCATGCCCACGATTGATTTGACCCAGGACGTTTTTGAAAGCACCGTCAGTTCCGACGGAATTACCCTGGTCGATTTCTGGGCGGAATGGTGCGGTCCTTGCAAAGCTTTTGGTCCCGTCTATGAGGAAGCCAGCAACCAGCACCCCGATGTCACCTTCGGAAAAGTAGACACCGAGGCCGAACAGGCGCTCTCCCAGGCAGCGAACATCCGGTCCATCCCCACGTTGATGGCGTTCCGCGACGGAATCTTGGTGTTCTCGCAACCCGGCGCACTTCCCGCGTCCTCGCTGGAGGAAGTAATCACCGCGGTCAAAGGCCTTGACATGGAAGATGTCCGCAAGCAGGTCGCCCAAGCCCAACAAGAGGCTGAAAAGAACTAAAGGCGGTTTCGCCCGAACAACCCGCGGCGAACCCGCTCGACAATGTTCTTCGCGGGAGGTTCGTTGAACCCTTCCGCGCGCTCCTGGCCAGAGAGGGCGGCGATCGCGTCCATCACCTCATCGGTTGCATGGCGGCGGGCGCGACCCGAGTCTGCTGATCCGTGGTGAGACAAATCGAGAGGTTCACCAAACTCGATGCTGACCTTCGCGGGTCGAATCCCTGAGGTGCCCACAGGCTGAACTTTGTCGGTTCCCTTCAAGCCCACAGGGACCACGGGAACACCGGCGTTCAGTGCCAGCCACGCAACCCCGGTTTTTCCTCGATACAGCCGCCCGTCCCGAGATCGTGTTCCCTCCGGGTACACGGCAAAGGCTTCGCCTTCGTGCAGCAGCGACAAGCCCGAATCCAACGCGTTTTGCGCTGCCTGGCCCACGCCCCGTGAAACGGGAATGGCACCAATCGAGGTGAAGAACAGTCGTGAGAGCGTTCCCTTCACGCCGGGGGTGGTGAAGTAGCTCTCCTTGGCGAGGAAGCTCACACTCCGTGGAGCAAACAACGTAATCACCACACTGTCGATGAAGGACAGGTGATTACTGGCCAAGATCACCGCCCCCTCGCGAGGAACGTTTTTGCGGCCCACAATCTTTGCCCGGAAGAGCCCCCGCGCGAGCGGGGTGAGCACAAACCTGCTGACCTGCTTCAACATGAGGACCTACTTGGCTTTGGTGGACCTCTTGACCTTAGCGGGGATGCCCACCGCGAGTGCACCCGCGGGTATGTCCTTCAACACCACTGACATGGCAGCAATCTTTGCCCCCTCGCCAATGGTCACCGGACCCAGGATTGTCGCGCCGGTGCCGACAAGCACGCCTTTGCCCAGAATCGGGTGACGGCGACCGGACACCTCATCCCTGCTGACCTGTTCGTTACCGCCAAGGGTCACCCCGTGATAAATCAGGCAGTCATCGCCGATCACCGCTGTCTCACCGATGACCACACCCATGCCGTGATCAATGACCACCCGCCGCCCGATGACAGCCCCAGGGTGAATTTCGATCCCCGTGATGAACCGAGCGAGCGAGGACACCATGCGCCCGAGCAGGAACCACTCCCACCGCCACAACCAGTGCGCTACCCGGTGCCACGCGAGCGCGTGGACTCCAGGGGAGGTGAGGAGCACCTCAAGCGCCGTGCGAGCAGCGGGGTCTCGCTGCAACGCGGCGTCAATGTTTTCGCGAAGCGGCGAGGGTGAATCCATCTAGGTTCCAAGTCCTTCATACAAAACGGTCGAGAGGTAGCGCTCACCAAAGCTTGCCAGAATCACCACGATGGTCGCACCGGCATACTCGGGCCGGTGGGCAAGCTCCAATGCTGCGTGCGCGGTCGCACCCGAGGATATGCCGCCAAGGATTCCCTCTTCCGCGCCGAGTCGACGCGCCATGGCCACTGCCTGCTCCGCGCTCACGTCAATGACTTCGTCGTAGACCTCGCGGTCAAGAATTTCGGGAATAAAGTTTGCCCCGATTCCCTGAATTTTGTGGGGTCCAGCGGCTCCTCCCGTCAGAAGCGGTGACTCCAGTGGTTCGACACCCACGACGGTCAGACCGGGTTTACGAGACTTCAGTTCCTGACCGGTTCCCGTCAGAGTTCCCCCGGTTCCTACCCCGGCCACAAAGACGTCCACGGCTCCATCGGTGTCGCGCCAAATTTCTTCCGCCGTCGTGCGGCGGTGAATCTCCGGGTTCGCGGGGTTCGCAAACTGCTTGGCCAACACTGCTCCGGGAATGTCCGCGACAATCTCCTCAGCTTTGCTGAGGGCACCGCTCATCCCCTCGGGAGCAGGAGTCAAGACCAGTTCCGCACCGTAGGCGCGCAACAACATGCGACGCTCCATGCTCATGCTTTCCGGCATGGTCAATACGGCTTTATACCCGCGGGCCGCTGCCACCATGGCGAGTGCAATACCGGTGTTACCACTGGTGGCTTCCACGATGGTGCCACCGGGCTGTAGCTCTCCGGAGGCTTCCGCTGCGTCCACAATGGCGATGGCCAAACGGTCTTTGACCGACGAGGACGGGTTGTAGAACTCCAGTTTCGCCAACACCGTTGCGCCAGCGTTTTCGGTGAGACGGTTCAGTCGAACCAGAGGGGTGTTACCGAAAGCCTCAGTGATATCTCCATAAACCAGCGCCACGATGCTCCTTCTTTCTGACAGAGAATCCCAGCGTATTGCTCGAGCCGGCATGCGCAAAGTGATGCGTCATACTGTTACGTCAGGAAGTTGAGGGTCTCACTGTGCTCACCGTTTTTCTGGGGCTGACCGGAGCCCTGACCTATGGCGCTGCCGACTTCTTCGGAGGTCTCGCCTCCAGGCGATCCTCTACCTTGCTCACCACCGCCGGCGTTGCGCTCGTGGGGTTAGTCGGCCTTCTGGTGACCTCGATTTTTGTCCCCGCTACCTCGACTGCCTCCGCCTGGCTACTGGGAGGTGCCTCCGGCCTTGCCGGAGCACTCGGCATCGGACTGCTCTATGGGAGCTTGGCTATTGGCCCGATGAGCATCCTCTCGCCCACCACCGCCTTCCTTTCCGCGCTCGTGCCCGTCTCCATTGGTTTGTGGCAGGGCGAAAGCGGCGGTGGAACTTTTTTCTTTGCACTCGGCCTAGCACTGCTCGCGATCATTTTCGTGGGATTTGTTCCCGAGGACGGCGCCGTGCGACCTCGTCCGGTCGGGCTGGTGATGGCGGTTGCTTCCGGGACGCTGATTGGGCTGACCATCGTGCTCTTGGATGCGACACCGGGTGACTCCGGTCTGATTCCTCTGGTCGCCAACCGGGTGGTCTCCACGACCGCGTTAGCGCTAGCCGTCGGAGTCGTCCTGATCGTCCGCTGGCGCAAAGCTCTCGTTCCGCGGCTTCCCGGCGTCACGGAACTCCGCAGCGCGTGGGGGATGATCGTCGCCGCGGGACTTCTGGACGTGCTCGCCAACGTCGTCGTTCTTTATGGCTTGCGCGTGGGGTCGCTCACGGTCATGGCCGTGCTGGTCGCCCTCTATCCCGCGGGAACGATTGCTCTGGCGGGGCTCTGGCTTAAAGAGCGCGTCGCCACCATCCAGTGGGTGGGATTGGTGCTGGCGTTGCTCGCCAGCGCGCTCCTGGCTCTCTAAACGAGAGCCAGGTCCTCAAGCTGTGAGGTCTTCATGTCCTGGGGTGTGACGGAGATCCCGGCCTGCTTGAGCAGGTCTACGACTCGTCGGGTCCGAGGCTTGGTGGTCAACGTGATCACCACACCTTCTTTACCGGCACGGCCCGTTCGGCCCGAGCGGTGGACGTAGGACTTAAAGTCATCGGGTGCATCCACCTGAATCACCGTGTCGATGTCATCGACGTGGATGCCTCGGGCAGCAACATCCGTTGCAACCAAGACGTTCACGCGACCCGAGGTGAGTTTGTCCAAGTTGCGCTGACGACGGGCTTGGTTCAAATCACCGTGCAGGCTGACTGCGGGGATGTCGTGGTCCTCCAGGTGGTCGGCGAGCTCCTCCGCAAAGGCCCGTGTCCGGGTGAACATCAGGGTCTTGCCGCTGACACGAGCAAGAGCCACCACCATGTTGCGCTTTTCGCGTTGGTCAACGACGTACACGCGATGATCGATGGTGGACGATTCTTGGTTCTCACCGGCCACCTCAAACACGGCAGGGTTGGGGAGGAATTCACTCACGATCGAACTCACACCACGATCCAGCGTTGCCGAGAACAGCAAGCGCTGACCCGTTGGGTCCGTCGAGGAGAGAATCCGCTGCAGGGGCTCAATGAAGCCAAGCTCCGACATGTGGTCTGCCTCGTCAACAACGGAAATCACGACCTGGGAGACATCGAGTTTGCCTCGTGCCATCAAGTCTTCGATACGTCCCGGGGTGCCGATCACAATGTCTACGCCTCGCTCGAGAGCGCCAATCTGTCGGCCGAGGGGAACGCCACCATAAATCTGTGTGGTGAACAGTCCCACGCTCCGGGCGATCGGCTGAACGGTGCGATCAATCTGCAACGCAAGCTCTCTGGTCGGAGCAAGAATTAATGCGCGAGGGGCGCGACCCACCGCGCGCTTCACACCCTTGTTGCTCAGGCGCAACAGTCGCTCCACCGTGGGTGCGGCAAAGGCAATGGTCTTTCCTGAGCCTGTTCGGCCACGGCCGAGGACGTGACGGCCCTCCAAAGCCACCGGAATAGTGGCTGCCTGCAGAGCAAATGGGGTGCTGGCGCCAAGATCAGCGATGGTCTCGACGATGCGCTGGCCCAAACCAAGGTCACCAAACTCCAAACCTTCCGCGGAGTCGGCGGTGACGGCGATGGCTTCTAGAGCATCGTGAACGACCTGCGGGCGCTGAGCGGCTCGCGTCTGCGGCTTGTCGTAGCGGGGGCGACCCTGCGAACGATCCGATTGCTCGTGATCGCGACGGGGTGCTCGGTGAGAGCGATCCTCGAAATCACGGCGCGGGCCCCGGTTGCCCGAGTGCGCTTGGTCTGACTTCTTGTGGCGTGCTGGACGCTCGGATTTCTCAAAGCGGTCTGAGCGACGTTCGCCCGCGGGGCGCTCGGAACGCTCAAACCGGTCCGGGCGCTGTGAGCGAGCCGGGCGTTCGTTCTGGTCAGAACGGTCGGAGCGCTGAGGGCGTGAGGAACGTGAATCACCCGCGGGTCGATCGCTCCGGGGGGTGAACTTTTTCTTGCCCGGGGAGTAGGGGCGCTCCGTGCGCTCGGCGCGCTCGGGGCGTTCACCGCGCGACTGATTGTCGGTGCGCTCACCATTACGCGCTGGTGGCTTGGATCCGTGACGTTTCTTAGAGTCTTGGAAAGAGGTGC
Source organism: Microbacteriaceae bacterium (assembly GCA_024639925.1). Lineage (GTDB taxonomy): Bacteria > Actinomycetota > Actinomycetes > Actinomycetales > Microbacteriaceae > Pontimonas. The sequence continues at coordinate 18,700 of JAHEGA010000019.1, read as the reverse complement.
GTTTGCTGGGTGGGCGCCATGAAGGAGCCTGCTTCTTTTGAGGCATGACAGGGTGGATCTTTCTTGTTGTGATGGGGAGTAGAGATGTCACGAGGACACCAACCCAAATCACATAACGCCAGACCAGGGCTGTTTCAACTACACACGTGGCCGCTCTCACGATTGTGAGGCGATGGCCCACTGGTTCTGCCCGCAATGGCGAACCCTTGTTCCACTCATGACGATAACAGGGTGGACGCGAAATTCCTAGACCCTCCGGGAGTTAGAGTGAGCTGTGCCCCAATCCCTTCACACCGTCCGAAGGCTGGTACAACTTCTCACCGGGCTTTTTCTTTTCGGTTTCGCTGCCGCGATGATGTTAAAAGCAAGCCTCGGCGTCGACCCCTGGACCGTCTTCGCCGAAGGGCTCCACGTCACCTGGGGCTGGAGTTTTGGCTGGATTGTGGTGATCTCCAGCGGCGTGGTCCTGCTGTTCTGGATTCCCTTACGTCAACGGCCAGGCCTGGGAACCGTGCTGAACGCCCTACTGGTCGGACCCAGTATGGAAATAGGTCTGGCTCTCGTTGACGTCCCCGACCTATTGGTTCACAAGATTGTGCTTTTTGCCGCCGGACTCCTAATGATGGGAATTGCGAGCGGCTTCTATATCGGTGCTGGTTTTGGCCCGGGTCCTCGAGACGGCCTGATGGTCGGGATCAACGCCCGATATGGCTGGCCGCTGTGGGCCGCTCGCACCACGGTCGAGGTCATTGTGCTCAGCATCGGGTGGTTCCTGGGCGGAACCGTCGGAGTGGGAACAGTGATTTTTGCGCTGATGATTGGCCCCCTGGCGCAACGCGCCATCAAGGTCTACCGAATCGGCCCCTACTCACCAAAAGCAATCGGCACATAGAGATCCTGGACACGATCCTCCAGCGCCGTGTGGTCGTTGCGGGTGTAGAGCCCGCATGGCACAGCGCGGCAGTCAACATTCTCATCCGCGGCCTCGGGCACCTCGATGAAAGCGGTGAAAGTTCCTGCCTCGCGGTCATCAAAGCTGCGAGACCCAAACAATCTCCACGCCCAGTCGTCATTAATCCAATTCGACGGCGCGTACTCCACCACGTCCGCGACAACGTCATCCTGCTCGTCCATTGCGCCAACTCCCCCCAGACAGGGGCCGGGTTTCACACCGAGGTCGTCAGGGACTTTGCACAGGGCGACGTACACACCGGATGACGCGTCGTAGCCCTTGGCACTGACCGTTATTCGGTCGCCCGGCAGAAGCTGATCCAACCCACGGTCCGTGTTCTCAATCGCCACGGACAGGGTGCGCTCGCGCCCATCATCACCCAGGGCCGTCACGCTGATCGGAAAGCCCTCCACCTCCAAGGGTTGGCCAGATTGACCCTGCGGGGAACTGGTCAGAATGGGCACAATCAACCACGCTCCCATCACCAGCAGAACGGCAAAGACACCACCCAAGAGTCCCCAGGACGTGCGTTTAGCGCGTGATGATGCAGGGGCCATGCCCCCAGTCTAGAAGCGCACGCACTAGCCTCGGCTATGTGAAATTCAGAGAGGCCGGTGCGGTTGCGCTGGCAGGAGCGCTCGGCACCGCAGCCCGGATTGGGGTGGACAACGCCGTCGGACTCGCAGGTCTTGAGTCCGGAATCAGCACCCTCGCGGTGAACATCATCGGCGCTTTTGTTCTCGGCCTGGTCGTCGGTCACGGGTTGCCCACCCTCTCACCCGCTCTGCGCTCGGCTCTAGGAGTCGGGTTTCTCGGCGCCTTCACGACGTTTTCTGCTGTGTCGCTGTTCGTCGCAACCGCAACGCTCGGCGTCGGCGTGGGATTCCTCGCCCTGCATTTCAGTGTCGGTGTGTTTGCGGCGTGGTCTGGTTGGCAGGCTGGACACAGGCTTCGCGTGCGCCAGGAGGTTCCCGCATGAGCCTTTCGGTGTGGGCGCTCAGCCTGGGGCTTGGAGCACTGGGCGCCGTGCTGCGCTGGGCCATGATCGAGTTTGCGAGCAAACCGTGGGTGGCGATTCTCACTGTGAACGTCGCGGGATCAGCCCTCGCCGGTGGGGTAGCAGCCTTCCCCGTCGTGGCGGGATCGCTTCCCCTGATTGCCGGTCTGTGCGGTGGCCTCACCACGTTTTCGACGCTGGCACTCCAGCTGACCCCCGGCCAGGTAACCCGCCGGCCAGTCGCCCTTCTCGGTCTTGCCGCAGCCCACTGCCTCGGGGGTATTGGTGCCTGCTGGAGTGCATTCGCACTGGTCTCCACAGTGCTGTCCTGACCCCTGGCGCCAAGCCGCTGCGTGATAAACTCGCGACATTCTGCTGTTGAAGAAGACAGCCATTAGTGTTCGCAGTGGTCAACGAGAACGAAGGAGTGACCTATGGGTCGCGGCCGTCAAAAAGCAAAGCACACGAAAGTGGCGCGGGAGCTCAAGTATTCAAGCCCCGATATGGACCTCAGCCAGCTTCAGCGTGAGTTGACTAACCCCGCCGAGGACGAAGACTTCTCGGCCTCTGAAGAGTCGGATGACGACTCGCGCGACTAGCTCGCGTACTCTCCCACCAGCGCAACAGCGCCGCCGTGGACACCCTTGGCTTCGGTCGTCGGGGAATACTGGCTGACGTGCTCCGCGCGGGTAATAACTCCCACCTGCCAAGTGTCGTGACCAAGTTCACGTAACGTCGCCGTCACGCGTTCTGCCTCGTCAGCAGCCACCACCGCAATCATCCCAACGCCCATATTCCAGGTGTTCTCGAGCGACTCCAGGGTGTAACCTCCGGCGGCGGCGAGCACGCGCATCACGGGCGGCGGTGACCAGCTGGATCGCTCGAGCGTCACGCCCAGGTGCTCGGGCAAGACCCGGGACAGATTCTGCGCAATTCCGCCACCAGTCACATGGCTCAACATGTGAATTGCACCCGGGTGAGTACTGAAAGTTTCGACAAGCCCGGCGGTATAGAGACGGGTGGGCTCCAGAAGTTCGCGTCCCAGCTCTCTGGAGAAATCCGGAAGGGTCTGTTCGTAGGACCACGAGTTATCGGCAACAATTTTGCGCACCAGAGAAAAACCGTTGCTGTGCAAGCCACTAGAGGCCATGCCGAGCACGACATCACCCTCCTGAACCCGAGCCGGGGTCAGGAGATCATCTTTTTCGACAACGCCGGTGGCGGCACCCGCCACGTCGTATTCGTCGACGCCTAACAGCCCGGGGTGCTCAGCGGTTTCCCCACCCACGAGGGAGACCCCGCTTTGGGTGCACGCGCGGGCGATACCTTCCACAATGGCGGCGACCCGAGCGGGCACCACCTTTCCGCAAGCGAGATAGTCCGTCATGAACAGCGGCACAGCACCCACGACAACAATGTCATCCACGACCATTCCGACAAGGTCAAAGCCGATCGTGTCGTGAATGTCCATGGCACTCGCAATTGCGACTTTGGTGCCCACGCCATCCGTGGAGGTCGTCAGCAGAGGTTGGCGAAAGTGCGTAAGAAACGATGCGTCATAAATCCCCGCGAAGCCGCCCAAGTCTCCGATAACCCGAGCTGAATGGCTTTCGGAGACCGCCTTTTTCATGAGCTCTACCGCGAGATCACCGGCGTGCGTGTCAACACCACTATCGGCGTACGGCGATGGGGAGCTCACAGATCCAGTCTAAGCGGGGTGTGAATAACTCCTGCACTGAGCAAACAGCCTTCCTAGCCTTCTGGAATGACACCTTCTTCCTCCACTCCCATTTTTTCGCGCTGGGTATCGTGGCTCGGCATTCTCATCCTTGGTGCCGGTGTGGTCTCCGGCGCGCCCACCAGCAGCGTTGCCACTGCGCCAGCGCTGGCCACAGAATCACTGCAGTTTTCTGCGGCCTCGCAGAGTGCCGGGACACTCTCGGGGGCAGCCCCCGTGTCCTTTAGCTCCGGTATCGCCGGGTGGGGCGCCGCCCCACTGTCAACTCTGGGTCCTCTTGGTCTGGAATGGTTCGAGGAGGGCGCAACGGGGCGAAGAGCGTATAACGGCAGTACCGAGTCCATAGACTTCACCCCCGGTGGCGCGTCTTCCTGGGTCGGAGCGGGCTCGCTCGCACGAAGTCCGCGAGAGACACTGTTTGTTCGGCAAACGGTTCGCGTCGAAGGGAACTCGATGCGGTTCACCATGGCGCTGGAACCGATTGATGACGACGTACTCGAGGGCAGGCGAGTGTATTTTTCTGCCGGTCTTGCCCCGAGCTACGCGAGCGAGTTCACCGGCGGGGGGACCTCCACCCTTGTTGCGACGGATACTTCGCATGCCCACCCAACATTGGTGTTCCACGCTTCCAGCGACAAGGGTGTTCTCGCCTGGGGTGGACCCGATTCCCTCACCGACCCGCTCGCCAACGGTGACCTCACTCCCACGCTCTATCTGCACTCCACCAACTCCGACGACGTCACCTTCTCGGTGACGGTGGGGGTAATTGACCGCGACCCGTGCTCGGCGAGTGATGCCACGAGCTTTGCGCAGTCGCAAGCCGGTGTCTTGGGCGCGGTGTGGGCTTCCCGAACCTCGTGCCTGCAAGCGCCTGCGTGGACCGTGGTCGCTGACGGAGGAAGCAACACTTCGGCCCTCGAGACCGGGTTGCCCCTTGCTGGCCTTCCCGCGGGAACGAGTGTCGCGCTCGATTTCTCCGGGCTCCCCGACGGTGTCACCATCACCCGCGGCACCGACTCAGGAACCCAAGCGGGTTTCACCGTGAGTGCTTCAGAGGGTGTGACACCAGGAACCTACACACCGACGATCACGCGAACCCGCCGGGTTACCTTGGCAGGCGTGACCACCGTGTCCCAACCGGACACCGTGACCGGATCGTTGACCATCACCGCACCGCCACCACCACCGCCGCCACCCGTGAGCGAGCCTGAGGAGGAGGAAGAGCCGGACGTAGCGCCGGCACCACCCGCTGTTACCCCTGAGTCTTCTTCGGCACGAAGCCAGAGTGCGCCCTTGGCTCCGATTGTCGCGGAGACAACCGTGGAGCCTGCTCCTCAGGTAACACCCACTCGCCCAGCGCCCGACGTTGCAGAACCAGAAATCGTCGAACCAGGGCCCCTCCCCGCAGCGGATCCAGAACCGGTCTACGTGCCGCCAGACCCCAGCTATTTGCCGTTATTCGAGCCAGAAATTCCTGAACCGGTGAACGCGGGGGCCTGGTTGGGGGTGAGCCTGGCCGCTGCCGCTCTGACCGGAGGCCTCCTTGCCTACCTGCGCCGAAAGAAGGATCAGCAGGAGTAGTGGGGGTCGGCTGAGGAAGCCGAGGGGGCGCTAAGCTTTCGACAGAGCCAGTCTCAAGCTGAGGAGAAAAGCCCCCGAAATGTGTGGCATTGTCGGCATCGTTTCCTCCAGTCCGGTTAACCAGCAGGTTTATGACGCTCTCGCTCTTTTGCAGCACCGCGGGCAAGATTCCACGGGTATTGCCACCTCGGATGATCAAACCTTGCACGTGTATAAAACCAAAGGTCAGGTCCGCGAGGGCTACCGGACTCGGGATATGCGAGGCCTTCCGGGCACGGTGGGACTGGGGCACGTCCGCTATGCGACTCGGGGAAAAGCCAAAACAGAGCAGGAAGCGCAACCTTTCTATGTGAACTCCCCGTGGGGAATCGTGCTCGTGCACAACGGCAACCTCACCAACACCCGGGAGCTCACCCAAGACATTCAGCACACCGACCGTCGGCATCTCAACACCACCTCCGACACCGAACTGTTGGTGAACGTCCTCGCCAGCGAACTTCAGCAAGCAGGAGCAACCGACTCGTTTAGCCCCGACGTCGTGTTCCAGGCGATATCTCGCCTGCACGAGCGGGTCGAGGGCTCTTATGCCGCGATCGCCGTGATTGCCGGGCAAGGCCTTCTCGCCTTCCGCGACCCGTTCGGGATTCGGCCACTGGTCCTCGGTCACCGTAAGACGGGTTTGGTCGGTGACGAGTGGGTTGTCGCAAGCGAATCACTCGTGTTGGAGGCCGGCGGTTACGACATCGTTCGTGACGTGGAACCTGGAGAAGCAATTTTTATTGCTCGCGATGGCACCATGACGTCCCGGCAGTGCGCAAAGCAGACGATGTTGGCGCCGTGTTCCTTTGAGTACGTGTATTTGGCCAGGCCGGATTCAACGATGAACGGTATTTCGGTCTACGAGGCACGTTTGCGATTGGGCGAAAAACTGGCGGACACGATTGCCCGCTACGCCCCCACCGACAACATTGACGTGGTGATGCCCATTCCGGATTCCGCCAGGCCTGCTGCCATGCAGGTGGCTCGGAAACTCGGGATCGAATACCGCGAGGGCTTTTACAAGAACAAATACATTGGCCGCACCTTCATCATGCCCGGGCAAGCACAGCGGACAAAGAGCGTTCGGCAAAAACTGAACGCTCTGCCGAGCGAATTCGAGGGCAAGAACGTCCTGATTGTTGATGACTCGATCGTGCGGGGCACAACGTCTCGCGAAATTGTGGAAATGGCCCGTGAAGCAGGAGCTGCCTCGGTGACCTTTACTTCCGCAGCACCACCCGTGCGTTTCCCCCACGTCTATGGGATCAACATGCCCAACAAGGGCGAATTAGTGGCCGCCGGACGGACGATCCCCGAAATCGCCGTGGAGATTGGCGCTGACCACCTGATTTATCAAGAAGTGGAAGACCTCGAAGCAGCCATTATCGAGGGTTCAGACGTGACCCAGCTGGATATGTCGTGCTTCACCGGTGAATACGTCACCGGCACTGTGAGTGAGGAATACCTCGACTGGGTCGAGCACAACCAAGCTAGCTAGCGTTCTGCTCGCGCTCCATCTCCACTGCTGTCGCTTTCTTGCGTGATCGTGCTTCCAGCCCCAGCCACAGCAAAATGCCCAAGGCCACCGAGGCGGTGATCCCGTAGAGCGAGAAGTAAGCGAAAAGAGCGCCGAATCCGACCGATGGGTCAGAAGGGAACAATGCCGTGACGATGAGCGTTCCAAAAAAGCCGACAGCTGCCGAGAGACCCACAAAAGCCGACAGTTTCGGCGAACGCCTCACGCGCACGCTCTGTCGGTTGGGGGAAGTTTCGCCTGCCATGGGATCAGGGTAACGGGAGGAGCGGAAGCCATGCTGTGAGATCAGCGCGCTCCCCCGAGGCGGACAACTCACCACGATCTTTCATTTCGGCAAAACCCTGCGCCCCGGTGGCAAGCCGCAACCACGCATCGGGCGCCATTTCGATCACCGCGGGAGGCGTCCCTCGAGTGTGGCTAGGGCCGTCGATCACCTGGGCAGCGCCGTAGGGGGGAACCCGCACCTCGACGCTTTTCCCGGGTGCTGCGTCGCGCAACAACTGCAGGCAGTAGCGAGTTGCTCGCGCTTCGTCCTCCGGAGTGGCCTCACCGCGAGCCCAAGCCGCCACAGCCGCACGGCCCGCCGATTCCGCTATTCGTTTGAGTGCCACTCGCCACACGCTAGCAAGCTCGCGCGAGTAGGGTAATCGCGTGAAGATTTTGGTCGTTGGTTCGGGAGCGCGCGAGCACACCATCATTCAGGCGCTCGCCCGGGACCCGGAGAATCACCAACTGTGGGCCGCTCCGGGCAATGCCGGAATCACTGCCGAGGCGGAGGTGGTCGCGCTGAACGCGACCAACCCGAAGGTGGTCACCGAGTTCGCGGTCAGCAGCGATATTGATTTGGTCATCATTGGCCCCGAAGCACCGCTGGTGGCCGGCGTCGCCGACCGCCTTCGCAAAGCGGGGGTCGCCGTATTCGGACCCAGCGCTGCGGCCGCAGCACTCGAGGGGTCAAAAGCCTTTGCGAAAGAGGTCATGGCAGCGGCAGGTGTTCCTACCGGTCAGGCGTGGAGCGTGTCAGACCACACAGAGCTCATCGAAGCGTTAGACCGAACTGGCGCCCCGTACGTAGTGAAGGCCGATGGCTTGGCCTCCGGCAAAGGCGTCCTGGTCACGGAGAGCAAAGAGCGCGCCATTGAACACGCAGAGTTCTATCTTCAACATGGCGACGTTCTTGTCGAGGAATTCCTGAATGGACCTGAGGTCTCCCTGTTTTTCCTGAGTGATGGCCACACCGTCCTGCCTTTGAGCCCTGCGCAAGATTACAAACGAGCCTTCAACGATGATCAAGGCCCGAACACCGGAGGCATGGGTGCCTATTCTCCGCTGCCCTGGCTGGACGATGATTTTGTCGCCACCGTTCAGGCGACGATTGCCGAGCCCACCATTGCGGAAATGGCGAAACGTGGGACACCTTTCGTTGGGCTTCTCTATTGCGGGCTCGTCATCACGGACACGGGAATCAAGGTCATCGAATTCAACGTTCGGTTTGGCGACCCCGAGACGCAAGTAGTTCTCGCCCGCCTGTCCTCGCCGCTGGCACCACTGCTGTACGCGGCCGCAACGGAAATGTTGACCAGTGTTGAGGCTCCGGTGTTCTCCGACGACGTTGCCCTCACCATCGTGCTTGCTAGCGAGGGATACCCCGAAGACCCACAGTCCGGCAGACCCATCACGGGTCTCGATGAGGCCTCCAGCGAATCCGTCAGCATCGCCCACGCGGCAACCGCGTGGGATGGCACAGACCTTTTAGCGACCGGTGGTCGCGTCGTGAGCGTCGTGGCAGTCGGATCTGACTTTGCCGAAGCCCGCACCCGCGGTTATTCCGCCATCGGAAAAATTGGCCTGGAGGGATCCCATTTCCGGACCGATATCGCCCAGGGAATCGGATGACTCTTCTCTCTGACTGGAAGCCCGTCTACTCGGGCAAAGTTCGAGAACTGTATATTCCACAATCGGCATCTAGCCTCGATGAGGCAGAAAAGCTCCTCATTGTGGCCACCGATCGCGTCAGCGCCTTCGACCACATTTTGGATCCCGAGATCCCCGGGAAGGGTGAGCTACTGACCCGGCTGAGCACATGGTGGTTTAGCCAGTTCCCCGACATCCCCAACCACCTTCACGACGAAGCCCCTCCCGCTGAATGCGACGGTCAGGGCATGGTGGTGGAACCGCTCGCGATGTTCCCCGTGGAATGCGTGGTCCGCGGTTACCTGGCTGGAAGCGGGTGGAAGGAATACCAAAGCGAGGGGACCGTGTGTGGAATTCTGCTACCCGAGGGCCTCTCGGAGGGTGACCGTCTTCCCGAGCCGATCTACACACCAGCAACCAAAGCAGCAGTGGGCGATCACGACGAAAACATCACCTACGAACAATCCGTGGACATCCTCGGCGCTGAGGATGCGGCCGAGCTTCGACGACTGAGCCTTGACCTTTACTCCCGCGCAGCCAAGAAGTGTGAAGAACGCGGTGTGATTCTGGCGGATACGAAATTTGAATGGGGTCGGCGCACCCAGAGCGGGTCAATCACCTTGGGCGACGAAGTGCTCACGTCCGACAGCTCTCGCTACTGGGATGGAGAGTTATATGCCGGTGGTGGAATAGATCGGCTCGACAGCTTTGATAAGCAAATTGTGCGCAACTGGCTGAGCGAGAACTGGGGCTTCACCGGCACCCCTCCTACGCTTCCCGCGGCACTTGTCGATCAGACCCGCGGCCGATATGAAGAACTCATTGCCCGCATGACAACTGCCTAAAGCCCCGGAATCACGATGACCTCGGTAACACCCCCGCACTCCTCCCCCACACTCGCTCACCGGCTGGCTTGGCCGACCGCCCTAGCGCTCAGTCCGCTACTGCTTGCTCAGGGACGATACGTGCGGAGCCTTCACCCCAAAATGCCTCCGGCTCCCACCCCGTGGGATGGCGCCATTGATGGATCTGATCCCCTCCACGTGTTGGGCGTGGGGGATTCCACTGTGGCTGGTGTCGGTGTGACCGACGCAGGTTTAGGTTTGGTGCCGCAGTTTTCTCACGCACTGCACGAGTGGTCTCAGAGAGGGGTGTCCTGGCGTTCCCTTGGCGAGTCTGGCGCAACGTCCAAAGAAGTGTTGGCCCGGTTTGTGGCAGCCGCACCCGGCCCACCAGCAGACGTGGTGTTGGTGTCGCTTGGGGCGAATGACGCGAAAGACCTCAAACCCCTTCGATCTACGATCCGACGTTTTGAACGCCTGACCGAGGTTCTTCATGAAGCCCACCCGAGGGCGCGACTCCTGTTTTCTTCGCTGCCGGCCTTCAATCAGTTCCCGACCCTGCCTCAGCCACTCAAGGCTGTGCTTTATGGGCACTCGCAAGCCATTGAACGAACATTGCGTCCGCTCGTAGAGGCACTACCCTTTGCGATCATGTCGCCACCACCGCCGGCGTATAGCGAAGGCTTCTTCGCCCCCGATGGTTTCCACCCCAGTGTCAGCGGCTACCGAGACTGGGCGCGGTTTGCTTTTCACGATGCTCTCGAGCGTGGCGTACTGGAGCACTTAGGCCCGCGATAGAATGGGGGTCTATCCCGCCTTCTACGCCTCTGGAGTGTGACCCATGGCCACCATCATCATTGAGGTGATGCCCAAGAAGGAACTCCTGGACCCCGCGGGCAAGGCCGTTCTCGGTGCACTTCACCGTCAAGACATTCACGGCTTTCAGGAAGTTCGTATCGGCAAAAGGTTTGAGCTGCACGTCGATGGTGAGGTGACCGAAGCACATCTCGCCACTGCCCGCACACTTGCCGACGACTTACTCTCCAACGGCGTGATTGAAGACGTCGTTTCCATCAGGTCGGAGGACTCCCCGGCATGAAGGTCGGGGTCGTCACTTTTCCCGGTTCGCTCGACGACCGAGACGCGCTCCGCGCGATAAAGCTTGCTGGCGGAACCGCCGTCGCTCTGTGGCACGGAGACCACGACCTCAAAGGCGTTGACGCCCTCGTTCTGCCCGGTGGCTTCAGCTACGGCGATTACTTGCGGTGTGGAGCGATTGCTGCGCACTCGCCGATCATGTCCGAGGTGGTGGATGCCGCGAACAAGGGCATGCCCGTGTTAGGCATCTGCAACGGTTTTCAAATGCTGGTCGAGAGCGGGCTTCTCCCCGGCGGTCTCATCCGGAACGATCACGGCGATTTCATCTGTCGCGATCAAGTGCTGCGCGTTGACAACACTTCGACTCCCTGGACGAGCGGCTACCGGGAGGGACAGGAAATCACTATCCCCTTGAAGAACGGGGAGGGCGGTTTCATCGCTGATGATGAAACCCTGCGCCGGATCGAAGGCGAGAACTTGGTGACCTTCCGCTACAGCGAGGTCAACCCGAACGGTTCACTGCACGACATCGCGGGTCTTCGGAACGAAGCCGGCAATGTTGTGGGACTGATGCCCCACCCCGAGCACGCGGTGGAATCAGGATTTGGACCCGACACCGCGATCGCCATGAAATCCGGCACCGAGGGACTCACCATGTTTGAGTCTGTGGTGGGGTCGGTGGTCCACCAGTGACCAAGACTCCCGCATCGCTTTACGGCGTTCTCGCCACGGCAGAAATGGTGACCTGGGGCGGACTGATCACCGCCATGATCGCCCGCTACGGATTTGGTTACGAAGGCGAGCTCTTTTTTGTGGCCGGTCTCTCACACGGCATCGTCTTCTTGGCCTATGCCCTGACCGCGCTCGTGGTGGGAATCAATCTTCGGTGGGGCTTTGGTCCTACGGTTCTGGCCGTGGTCATGGCCATAATCCCCTTTGCCACACTTCCTTTTGATCGCTGGCTCGTGAGGAAAAACAAGTTGGTGGGAGCCTGGCGCACCCAACACACCACAGACCCCGCACCTGCCGGTTTCTTAGACCGCTTGGTTCGTTTCTGGGTCGGTCACCCTGCGTGGTTCTTTGTACTGATTGTCGTGGGAATGGGGGCGATGATCACACTGCTTCTGAGCGTGGGGCCTCCCACAGAGTGGGGTGCGCAATGAGCGTCGATAGCGTAAGCGAAGCGGAAGCAACGCCGGAAAAAGAGCAACCCTTCGCCGCACTGGGACTCACCGAGAGCGAATACGACCTCATCAAAGGCATTCTCGGTCGCCGGCCCACCTCGGGTGAACTAGCGATGTATTCGGTGATGTGGAGTGAACACTGCTCGTACAAATCCTCGAAGAAACACCTCCGCCAATTTGGCCAGAAGGTGACCCCCGAGATGACTCGGGACCTCCTCGTCGGCATGGGAGAAAACGCTGGCGTCGTGGACGTCGGTGAAGGCTGGGCCGTCACCTTCAAAGTGGAAAGCCACAACCACCCGAGTTTCATTGAACCCTTCCAGGGTGCCGCCACCGGTGTGGGAGGTATCGTCCGCGACATCATCTCCATGGGCGCTAGGCCCGTTGCGGTGATGGACGCACTTCGCTTTGGTGACCTCCACCACCCGGACACCGCTCGCGTCGCTCCGGGTGTGGTCAGCGGAATCAGTTTTTACGGAAACTGCCTGGGCCTGCCCAACATTGGCGGTGAGACCTGGTTCGACCCGATTTATCAACAAAACCCGCTGGTCAACGCCCTGGCCGTGGGGGTGCTTCGCCACGAAGACCTCCACCTCGCAAGCGCGAAGGGCGCGGGCAATGCGGTCGTGCTCTTTGGTGCCCGCACCGGAGGGGATGGAATTGGTGGCGCCTCCATCCTCGCCAGCGAAACCTTTGATGAGGGCGGTCCCACCAAGCGGCCCGCCGTTCAGGTCGGCGACCCCTTTGCCGAGAAGGTCCTCATCGAGTGCTGTCTCGAACTTTTTGCCGAAAACGTTGTGGAGGGCATTCAAGACCTCGGTGCCGCAGGAATCAGCTGTGCCACCTCCGAACTAGCCGCCAATGGCGGCTCCGGTATGGAGATTTCCCTCGACGAAGTGTTGCTGCGCGACGAAACCCTCACCGCCGAAGAAATCCTGATGTCAGAAAGCCAGGAGCGCATGATGGCCGTCGTCGCTCAAGACAAACTGGAGCGCTTCCTCGAGATCACCGGGAAATGGGAAGTCGAAGCCAGTGTCCTGGGCACCGTGACCGACACCGGTCGCCTCGTCATCCACTGGCGCGGTGAAACCATTGTTGATGTGGACCCGGCCACTGTGGCGATCGATTCGCCGGTCTATGACCGGCCGTATCACCGCCCCACCTGGCTCGACAAGCTCCAAGCAGACTCAGCAGGCAGCCTCAAGCGTTCTGTCGCACCCGACGATATTCGCGCCGACATTCTGAAAGTTTTGGCGTCGCCCACCGTGGCAAACACCGAGTGGATTACCAATCAATACGACCGCTACGTGATGGGCAACACTGCTCTGGCCTTCCCCGACGACGGGGGGATGATTCGCGTCGACGAGGAATCGGGCCTCGGAGTCGCGCTTGCTCTCGATGCCAACGCTCGCTACAGCTACCTGGACCCTTACCGTGGTGCCCAACTGGCTCTCTCCGAGGCCTACCGAAATGTCGCCGCGACGGGGGCCAGGCCTGTTGCCGTAAGCGACTGTTTGAACTTTGGCAGCCCCGAAGACCCCGAAGTGATGTGGCAGTTCGTCGAATCTGTCACCGGCCTTGCCGATGGGTGCCAAGAGCTTGGTATCCCGGTCACTGGGGGAAACGTCAGCCTCTACAACCAGACCGGTTCCACCCCGATTTACCCCACCCCTGTTGTCGGAGTAATGGGTGTGATCGACACAGTGGAGCGTCGGTTGCCCAGCGGCTGGCAGGACGATGGTGAAAACCTGTACCTGCTCGGCACCACCAAAAACGAACTCGACGGCTCGCTGTGGTCAGAAGTTATTCATGGACACTTGGGCGGCATGCCACCCGAACCGGACTTAGCAGCAGAAAAAGCGCTGGCGGGAGTCATGGAGGCAGCGGCACACGACGGCCTGGTCACGAGTGCCCACGACGTATCCTCCGGAGGACTTCTGGTGACTCTCGCCGAAGGTGTGATGCGCCGCGGTGTGGGCGCCCGGGTGTGGTTGGGCGATTTGATGGACACCACCGAGCTCGATGCGACCACCGTGTTGTTCTCGGAGAGTGTGGCGCGCATGGTCGTCTCCGTCGCCCGCGAAGACGATGTGAAATTCCAAGGTCTCTGTCGAGGCCGAGGAGTGCCTGTCACTCGAATCGGCGTCACTGAGCTCCCCTCCGCAGAACTCGACATTGCCGATATTGCGCGCTTCTCCATCGACGAACTCGCGGCGCTCACGCGGGCCACGCTGCCGGCAGCGCTGGGCCCTGTGGTCGGGTATCACCCCGCTTCCTAGCGGCAGGGTTGGTTGTCGGATGCGCGCTATACGGTGGTGACGAACATGATTGAAACATCCCGCTTCCTCGTTCCCTCCAGCGACTACCAAAAATGGTTGCAAGTTCGGGCCTCCGGCGTCACCGCAACGGCGGTGTCCAAAGCGGTCACACCCGCGGGTTTTCGCGAAATTGCGCACCAGATGAAGCACCCGCGGGCCATTCCCGACAACGACTACATGCGTTTTGGTCGGGAACAAGAACAGTCCCTCATGGAGAAGCTCGGCGAACGTTTTGAACTAGAAGCCAATGATTGGCTCATCGCTCGCGATGACAGCGAACGTAAATGGCAGATGGCCACACCCGATGGGCTGTCACCAGACCACGGCCTCATCGCGGAGGTCAAGACCACCGGAAAGGACTGGGGCGAGTGGCGCTTTGTTCCCGGTCACTACCAACGTCAAGTGCAGTGGCAGCTCTACGTCACCGGCGCACAATCCTGTGTGTTCGGATGGATGCTGCGCGAGAACAAGAACGGAACCATGGTTCCGGGGTGGCCCGGGCCCAAATACGTAGTGGTCGAAAGAGACGAAGCCCTCATCGAGCGGCTCGTCGAGGTTGCCCACAACCTCTACCGAGAATTACCCCTCGCCAGCAGCTAACTCTTCGTGGTGCTGAATCACCTCGGCCAGGATGAAGCTCAAAAACTTTTCGGCAAATGCCGGATCCAGGTCTGCTCCCTTGGCCAACTCTCGCAACCGCTCGAGTTGGGAGGCTTCACGTGCGGGATCAGACGGCGGCATCGACAGCTCGGCTTTGAGGCGGCCGACCTGCTGCGTCGTCTTAAACCGCTCGGCAAGCAGGTGAACCAGTGCGGCATCGATATTGTCAATACTCTTGCGCAGAGTGATGAGCTCACTGGGCACTGAAGACGTCATGACTTGACCCTATCGAGGGGTGACCGCGGCGCCTAGTCGAGGAGGGCGTGCCGCGTGACGATGGCATCGCGCCCCGGGCCCACGCCGATCGCGGAAATCCGTGATCCACTCATCCCCTCCAAGGCCACAACGTAATCCTGAGCGTTCTGTGGCAGGTCCTCAAAACGGCG
Source organism: Microbacteriaceae bacterium (assembly GCA_024639925.1). Lineage (GTDB taxonomy): Bacteria > Actinomycetota > Actinomycetes > Actinomycetales > Microbacteriaceae > Pontimonas. The sequence goes on along the minus strand of JAHEGA010000019.1, from coordinate 3,454 downwards.
CACACCGGTGATGTCTTCGCTCCAACCGGGGAAGTATTCATAGATCGGGGTGGCGTGGTGGAAGTCCGACTGGGACCACGGAATGTCCTCAACTCGCTGCCCGTCCACGTCGTACGCGACACACACAGGTATTTTCTCGAGCCCCGTCAACACATCGAGCTTGGTCAACACGAAGTCGGTGACACCGTTAATGCGGGCCGAGTACCGGGCTATCGGCGCGTCATACCAGCCGGTTCGTCGAGGCCGACCAGTGGTCGTTCCGAACTCGTGACCGTTGTTGCGCAAAAATTCGCCAAACTCGTCTTCCAGCTCTGTGGGGAAGGGCCCCGCTCCCACCCGTGTTGTGTAGGCCTTCACAATCCCGATGATCTTGTCGAGACGCCAGGGAGCAATACCGGTTCCCGTGCTTGCTCCGCCAGATGTCGCATTCGAGGACGTCACAAAGGGGTATGTTCCGTGGTCGACATCGAGCATGGTGGCCTGACCGCCCTCGCACAGCACCGTTTTGCCCTCTTCGAGTGCACGGTGAAGTAGGAGGCCGGTGTCCTGGACCATGGGGCGCAGACGATCAGCGTAGGACAGTAGCTCATCCACGATTTCGTCCACGCCGATAGCCCGGCGGTTATAGATCTTCACGAGCAGGTGGTTTTTCGCGTCGAGGGCACCTTCAACTTTTTGCCGAAGAATTCCTTCGTCAAAAAGGTCTTGAACCCGGATTCCCACTCGGTTGATTTTGTCCGCATATGTGGGGCCAATTCCTCGGCCGGTCGTCCCGATCTGCCGTTTACCCAAAAAGCGTTCGGTGACCCGATCCAGCGTGCGGTGATACCCGGTGATGATGTGGGCGTGGGAACTCACGACAAGCTTGGACACGTCAATCCCTCGAGCGGTGAGCCCATCGAGCTCCTCCATGAGAACTTCGGGGTCGATCACCACACCGTTAGAGATCACCGGGGTCACACCCGCGGTCAAAATTCCCGAGGGCAAAAGGTGAAGCGCGTATTTTTCATCGCCGATGACCACCGTGTGGCCGGCATTGTTTCCACCGTTGAACTTCACGACGTAGTCGATCCGGTCTGAGATGAGGTCGGTGGCTTTGCCTTTGCCTTCATCACCCCACTGGGCTCCAACAATTACAACGGCGGGCATCAGAATCCTTCGTTTAGCCGTCCTTACCGACCAAGTCTACTGATACTTGGCTTTTCGAGTCAGCGCTGTCTCTGCACGACCCACTGGTGCATCACAATGGCTGCGGCCGCACTCGCGTTGAGGGACCGCGTAGAACCAAACTGCGTGATTTCGACGACCTGGTCAGCTGCAGCCAGCGCCTCGGGCGAGAGCCCCGGGCCTTCCTGGCCAAAAAGAAGAATGCACCTCTCCGGAAGGGTTGTTTTCTCGACCGGCACCGAACGTTCGACGTTATCGACAGCGACCAGGGGGAGAGAATGCTCAGTGGCATACTCCAGCAGGTCATCAATCGTGGGATGGTGAAGAACGTGTTGGTAGCGATCGGTGACCATCGCGCCGCGCTTGTTCCACCGTCGACGCCCCACGATATGGACGGTGTCTGCGAGAAAAGCGTTCGCACTTCTGACAATCGACCCGATGTTCAGGTCGTGTTGCCAGTTTTCAATCGCTACGTGAAACCCATGGCGACGGGTATCGAGGTCGGCGACGATAGCGTCCATGCTCCAGTAGCGGTAGGAATCAATCACGTTGCGTGTGTCTCCGTGAGTGAGGAGCTCGGGATCAAAATGATCGCCCTCAGGCCACGGGCCTGACCACGGGCCCACACCATGCGTGGACTTTTCGGGGTGCTGCTCTAAGTCGGTCACCCGACCAGCCTAGGCACCAACGGGTAGCCTGTGGGAGTGGACGAGCAGCCGTGGTCACCCGGTGGGGGTAACCGCATTTTCGCGGGTGACAACCTTCCTCTTTTGCGCAGTCTTCCCGATGAGTCCTTCACCCTGTGTTACATGGATCCTCCCTTCAACACCGGGCGAACACAGACGCGGAAGACCACGCGAGCGTCTCAAACCTCCAGCGGCGAGCGTGGTGGGTTTGGCGGTCGCCGCTACGACGTCACCCTCGAGAAGTTGATGAGCTACGACGACGCTTTTGAGGATTACTGGTCGTTCCTCGCCCCCCGCCTGGAGGAAGCCTGGCGGGTGCTGGCACCCACGGG
>JAHEGA010000019.1:0-1169 GCA_024639925.1 Microbacteriaceae bacterium | reverse complement strand
ATCGCGCCTTCCCCGGGATAGGGCTCGGTCCGATCGCGGGACACCAGTTGAGCAGCCACCACCTGGGCGTCGTGAGGAGTTGAGCACTCCACAACGGTGAACGTCTCAGCAAAAGCAGACTCGAAGGGTCGGAGGCACTCGCCGCCGCGAAGCTCATCCCAGCTCACGTCACCGGGAGCCTGCGGACCACCGGTGAGAGACGGGAATTCGGCAACGGGGGTTTCCACGTCCAGGACTTCCTGTGTCTCGACGATCGCCGCTGGCGAATCATCCGGTGCCAAAGATTGGCCCACAAAAAAAGCCCCGACCGCAGCCGCAATAAACACGAGCGTTGCGCCAACAGAGGACGCCACAATGATGTTCTGGCCGCGACGGGTTGCGCGCAGGGGAACCCGCGGGGCCGGTTCAGAGCCCACTACAGTCCCAGGTCAGCCAAATGAAGTGCGGCCCGATACGGGTAGCCCGCCTCTTCAATAACTCGATCCGCCCCGGTGTCTCGATCCACGACCACACAGACCGCCACTACGGTGGCCCCGGCCGCCTCGGCAACCCGAGCAGCCGTGAGAGGCGAACCGCCGGTCGTCGAGGTGTCCTCCACGATGATGACCCTTTTGCCCGACAAGTCCGGGCCCTCAATCTGGCGGCCTCGACCATGGTCTTTGGGCTCTTTGCGGACCACAAACGAATCGAGGTTTTTCCCTTGGAGTAAGCCTCGATGCATGATGGCCGAAGCAATGGGGTCAGCCCCCATCGTCAGGCCACCCACCGCGTCGATGGGGGAGAACTCTTCGACAATGGGCAACATGACATCGCCAATCAGGGGCGCGACCCGGTGGTCAAGACTGACCTGGCGCAAGTCGATATAAAAAGAGGCTTTTTTCCCACTGGTGAGAGTGAAGTCGCCGTGATGCACAGCATCACGCGAAATGTGCTCAATCAACTGTTGTTTGGCACCAGACACAGTCCCACTCTATCTCGGCGCCTTAGGCTGGTGAGGTGAAAATTGCCACCTGGAACGTGAACTCCATCCGCACCAGGCACGGGCTTGTGGTTGATTTCTTGCACCGCCAGGATGTCGATGTCCTCCTCATGCAGGAAACGAAGTGCCGGGACGACCAGTTCCCCCTCGATGTTTTTGAAGACGCCGGTTACGAGGTCGCCCACTACGG
>JAHEGA010000035.1 GCA_024639925.1 Microbacteriaceae bacterium | reverse complement strand
CTTCACACACTTCACGACCGGTCGCGAGGCTCGGGTCAACATCAATACCGGCCCACAAACCCACTCCCCGCACAGCGAGGATGCCCTTGCCCACAAGCGCTTCAAGGCGCTTGTGGAGGTGTTTCCCGAGCTTTGCCGAACGCTTTTGCATGTCGCCTTTGGCCAGCATTCTGACAACCGCCAGACCCACAGCAGCCGCCAAAGGGTTGCCGCCAAAAGTTGATCCGTGCTCGCCAGGTTTCAGGACACCCATCACCTCTTTACGGCCCACAACCGCGCTGACCGGAACAATTCCCCCGCCCAGTGCTTTGCCGAGAATAAACATGTCGGGCACCACTTTTTCGTTCTGACACTGAACGGTTGCTCCCGTGCGTCCGAGACCAGATTGAATCTCGTCGGCGATCATCAAGACGTTGTTTTTCTTGGTGAGTGCCCGGACCTTCTTCAGATAACCCTTTGGCGGAACGATGATGCCTGCTTCGCCCTGAATCGGCTCAATCAGAACCCCGACGGTGTTCTCGTCGATTTCCTTCTCGAGAGCTTCCGCATCCCCATAGGGGACGCTCACGAACCCCGGAGTGAAGGGTCCAAAATCTTTGCGCGAACTGTCATCGGTTGAAAAGCTCACAATCGAAATGGTTCGGCCGTGGAAGTTTTCCTTCGCGACGATGATTTTGGCTTTGTTCGCCGCAACACCCTTGACTCGATAACCCCAGGCGCGCGCAACCTTCACCGCACTCTCGACGGCCTCAGCTCCGGTGTTCATGGGCAAAACCATGTCCATCCCGAGGAGTGCCGCGAGTTCCTTCGCGAAAGGACCCAACTGGTTGTGGGAGAAAGCCCGCGACGTGAGAGTCACGTTTCGCAGCTGCTTCTTCGTTGCCCGCATCAGGGTTGGGTTACCGTGACCGAAATTGACCGCCGAGTAGGCCGCCAGACAATCCAAGTATTTCTTGCCCTCGACATCGGTCACCCATGCGCCCTTGGCGCTCCGGGCGACAACAGGGAGCGGGTTGTAGTTGCGGGTCAGCGATTCGCGCTCGGTGTCGAGCGCTCGTGAGGTGGCGGTGGGAGTCATGATGACCGCAATTCTAAAGTGCAGCACTTCACGCCGCCTCCGCCGAGCAGAAGCTCGGAAAGGTCGACACCGATGGGGTTGTAGCCGCGGGCCTTCAAGTCCTTGGCGAACGTGACAGCCTTTTCCGCAATAACCACGTTGTGGCCGTCGCTGAAGGAGTTCAATCCGAGGATCGCGGCGTCCTCTTCCGTCGCGATAATCGCATCCGGGTAGCGGGTGCGCAGAATCTCGAGTGAGGCCTCGTCAAAAGCGCTGGGCAAGTAGGCAATGGTCTCTGAATCAATTACCGCCAAGGCCGTGTCCAGGTGATAAAAACTGGGGTTGATCAATTGCAAGGAAATCACTTCACGGTTGTACACCGCGGCTATCTCCTGGTGGCTGGAGGTGTCGCTACGGAAACCGGAAGCAGCGAGAATCACGTCGCCCACGAGGAGGAAGTCTCCCTCGCCCTCGTTGGTCTCCTGCGGCTCGGCTACCTCGTAGCCGTTAGCCGCAAACCACTCCATGTAGGCGGGACCTTCGGGTTGGCGCTCGGGGTAGTGAAACTTAGCGCCATAGGCGATGCCATCGAGAACAAAGCCGCCGTTGGCGGCGTAGACCATGTCCGGTAACCCAGGAATCGGATCAATCAGCTCAATGGTGAAGCCAAGGTCACGATACGTGTCATACAAAACAGTCCACTGCTTGAGGGCCAAAGACGTATCGGTCGGGTCTTCGGGGTGCATCCAGGGGTTGATGCGGTAACTGACGGTGAAGTACTCCGGTCGACACATCAGAATGGTCGGCGTCTGCCGGGCGAGAGTGGTCCCAGAGGGTTTCATGTCGGTCACCGTATTTGTCATGCCGTCATAGTCTCACGCACTCAACGCTCATATTTCTTGTTGATACGCGGATATCTCGCGTAATACACACCAGATACGCATCAATCCCGCGTAGAGTGAGCTTATGGATGCTGTTGACTCACGGATCATCACCGAACTTCGCCACAACTCGCGCGCGAACTACGCCGATATTGGCGCTCTTGTGGGCCTGTCACCCTCCGCGGTCAAACGGAGAGTCGACAAATTGGTCGCGCAAGGAATCATCCGGTCTTTCACGATTGTTGTTGACCCCGCCGTCGAAGGCATGTCCGTCGAGGCGTACATCGAACTTTTCTGCCAAGGAACAGTGTCACCCCCCGAACTGGAGAGAATCCTCTCCCACATCCCCGAGGTGGTGGGAGCCGGCACCGTCAGCGGTGATGCTGACGCGATTATTCAGATGCGGGCGAAAGATATTGCCTCTCTCGAGCGCGCCATCGAGCGCGTGCGGTCAGCACCCAACGTGAACCACTCGAAAAGTTCTATTGTTCTCTCGAGGTTGGTTCACACCGTTTCTGGCTAAAGGGCGATACCCGCCATCCGGTTATCAGGAGCCCCGAAGCGGTGCGCCGTCAGCGACACTGCTTGTTCTTTGACAAACGGCAACATCTCGACGCGACCACTCTCGGTGACCTCGTCGCCGTAGATCGCTACCTCGGGTGCGCCGTCAAATGCCACGGCAAGAGCATCTGTTCGCCCGCCCAGTAACCTGACTCGCTCGGGAAGGTCTCCGGACACTCGAGCAACAAAAGCCCGCTCGGTTTCCACAACGTAGTCTCCCAGCGTTCCCAAATGGGAGGGGCTCTTCTTCAGCAGCGTCATCACGTCATCGGGCAGTTCCTCTGCCGACGAGATATTCAGCCGCGCTCCAGCTCTCAAGCCCGCGAGGATAACGCGCACGACATCTGTCAGCGGAGAGAACCCCGACAACCGAATTGTCACCTCACCAGCGTGGTAGCGAAAGACGTTTCTCTCCACTCCCACCCCACTGGGGTCTTCGGAAACACCGTATTCGTCTTGCCACGCCAGTTGATCACTGGCGAGCGCGCGATCGAGGGAGACGCCGGTGTCAGATTCCTTGCCGACCACCGCGGCAATGGCCGCCAAGTGGGGATCGATGGCCGTCGCCGGTAGCGAAGCAACCGCAGCTTGATGTCTCCACGATCCAAGGCCGAAAAGGTAGTTGGGGCCGCCGGCCTTGGCGCCTGCACCCACACTGGATTTCTTCCAGCCACCGAAGGGTTGGCGACGCACGATTGCGCCGGTAATACCTCGGTTCACATAACAGTTTCCCGCTTGCACACGATCCAGCCAGAACCGAACCTCGTCAGGATCGAGCGAATGAATTCCGGCGGTCAATCCGTAGTCACTGCCGTTTTGCAGCGCGATGGCTTGCTCGAGAGTGCGGGCGGTCATGATTCCCAAAACCGGCCCGAAGTATTCGGTCTGATGGAATTCGCTGCCCGCGCGAACCCCATCTCGAATCCCGGGGGACCACAGACGACCGGATTCATCCCGCTGCTCGGGTTGGACAATCCATGATTCGCCCGGCCCCAGGTTAGTGAGGCCTGACTGGAGTTTGCCGCCGGGGGGTTCGATGACCGGACCCATCACCGATTCGGGGTCGTCGGGGTATCCCACCCGCAAGGTTGTGACCGCATCGACGAGCTGGCGACGGAACCGTTCGGATCGAGCGACTGACCCCACAAGAATTACGACGCTCGCCGCAGAACACTTCTGGCCCGCGTGGCCGAAGGCACTCTTGGCCAAATCCGCGACCGCCAGGTCGAAGTCAGCACTCGGAGTGACGATGAGGCTGTTCTTCCCGCTCGTTTCCGCAAGCAAGGGAAGGTCCGCTCGCCAGGAACGGAAAAGCTTCGCTGTTTCAAAGGCTCCCGTGAGGATCAGCTGGTCGACACCCGGGTGAGAGATGAGGCCGCGGCCAATCTGGCCTTCCTCCATGTCGATCAGCTGCAGTACATCTTTGGGCACGCCGGCAGCCCAGAGGGCCTCCACCATGACAGCGCCGCATCGCCGCACCTGTGGAGCGGGCTTGATTGCCACAGCACTTCCCGCGGCCAGCGCGGAGAGCACTGAACCAGCGGGAATAGCGACAGGGAAATTCCACGGTGGGGTGACCAGGGTGAACTGTTGGGGCTGGAAACGAGCTCCATCAACCTCGTCAAGTTCAAGCGCTAGGGCCGCGTAGTAGCGGGCAAAGTCAACGGCTTCGCTGACCTCGGGATCGCCTTCCAGAAGTGTTTTTCCGGCTTCTTGCATCATCACCGCGAGTAAGTCGCCACGACTCTTGTTCAGCTCTTCTGCTGCCGCCAGGAGAATTTGTGCCCGTTCACTGGCGGGCTTTTTACCCCATGCGGTTCCTGCCTTACGGCCTCTTGCCACCAAGTCATCGACCGCGATTCCCCCCTTGATGGGGCCCAAGCTTTCAGGGATCTCTCCGGCTTTCAATGCCTGAACTCCCAGTTTCTTCCCCCGGGCGCTCCCTGCGAGCTTCCTCACGCTTTCGGCCCACAGCCGGTTTGCCGCTAGCGAGGGGTCGGTGTCTGGCTCATTGTGGAACGGGTCACCGGGCTTGATGCCCGAAGCCACGTATGCCGACTGATCTTGGGTGCGCTGATACCGCGGCGCTTTTGCCGTCAGGGTGGCGAGCGAGTCCCGGAAGCGCTTTTCTTCGCGGGCGAAGAGTTCATCGTTATCGGAGAGGTCAAACACGGCGGACATGAAGTTTTCTGGGCTCGCGTTCTCATCGAGGCGTCGAACCAGGTAGCCGACAGCGGCGTCAAACTCTTTCGGATGCACTACGGGTGTGTACAGGAGAAGCTTGCCCACTGTTTCCCGAACGGCGTCCGCCTGGTTGGGGGCCATCCCAATCAGCATTTCAAAGTCCACGCCGGCCTGAACGCCACGACGCTCGGCCAAGAGGTGCGCAAAGGCAACATCAAAAAGGTTGTGGCCGGCCACCCCAATCCGAACCGCTTTGGTGCGGGCGGGCGTGAGCGAGTATTCGAGTACACGCTTGTAGTTGGTGTCGCTTTCTTGCTTGGAGGGCAACACCGCCAGCGGCCAGTCGTGGATAGCAGCGTCGACCTGCTCCATTTGCAAGTTGGCACCCTTGACCACACGAACTTTGACCGGCGCGCCGCCTTGTTTCAACCGATCCCCAGCAAAAGCTTGAATGCGCTTCATGGCGGCTAAAGCCTCAGGCAGGTAGGCCTGGAGGACAATCCCCCCGGTGTAGTCCTTCAACGACGGGTGTGAGTAAACACCTTCGAAAACCTCGAGGGTCATGTCGAGATCTTTGAACTCTTCCATGTCGAGATTGATAAAGGTGGGCGGGGTGGTCGCTGCCGCCTGCTGGTAAAGGGGAACCAAACGTTCCACCACGCGCTGCACGGTTTCCTCAAAAGCCCACATCGAGAGTTGGCTGGAGACCGAAGACACCTTGACCGAGACGTAGTCCACGTCCGGTCGGGCAATCAGAGTGGAGACACCGGCAAGGCGGCGATCCGCTTCGGCATCTCCCAGAACGGCCTCGCCGAGCAGGTTGATGTTCAGTCGGTCACCTTTTCGGGTGAGTCGCTTCAAAGACCGGGTCAGCTTGGCGTCACTGGCATCAATGATGAGGTGGCCAATGAGGGTTTTGAGCGCCCACCGAGCAATCGGCACGACGAGCGTGGGAAAAATCGGGGCGAAGAACCCGCCCACCTTAATCAACAACGTCAAAACGCCCGGCAGAAAGCCGGGAACGTTTCGCGAGAGTTCGCGGAAGTTTCTTCCCGCCACACTCAAGTCTTCCGGGCGCGCCACACGGTCCACAAACCCGAGCGCAAACGCTGGTCCTTCGGGATCTTTCAGCACACCCGCCAAACGCTCTGAGGACGCGTCGGGCTTGCGGTGAAGGGCTTCTGCCCGATCAAGCCACGACCGCACGAGGGCAACCGAATCATCCCCCAGCTTCTGGGCCCCCGCCACTCCTGTGGGCTTCGTGTTTTCGGTCACATCATTGTTCACCAGCGTTGACATAACGGCTAGCGTACGGCCTCCCCAGCTGGGAATGCATCTTCGCAAAAACTCCCCGAATGCCGGGCCGTAAGACCGGGGTATTCAGGAAGTGTTCGGGAAGTTTTAGCTATCCAAGAAGCGAGGGCCCATCGGACCAAACCCGCCGAGTTCTCCCAATCCATCAAACGCAGATGCGACCAGGATCACCCAGCCCACGAGGGCCAGAAGGCCGAGCAGGATGAATGCTGAGCTCACCGCGACGGCAACTTTTGCCGGAACGTTAGAGATGCCCGCATTCTTGGACCAGACCCAGGCAATGATGCCGAGGATGAGTGCGGGAATCTGGGTAAAGAATGCGAGAACAAGAGCAATAACGCCCATCGTCTTGCCCGGGTAGTCGTCGTACGGGCCGGGTGGGGTCGCGGGGTCCGCGGCGGCGGCGTGGTCAACAGCGGCAACCGGAGTGGTGTCTTTAGCCATGGTGTTCTCCTTAGGGGTGGCTCAATGTGTTCCCCAGAATAGAGCGCAAGGCTATGGCTG
>JAHEGA010000009.1 GCA_024639925.1 Microbacteriaceae bacterium | reverse complement strand
TCGCGACCCGTCGCAAAAGCGTTGGGGGCAGGGTCCTCCACGATGTAAACCTTCGGCATCGGCAGGCCGGTGGTGATGGCAAGGTTTTCCACGATTCGATACAGCCTCGGGTTATCGGCTTTAGCGATGGGTGAGGCGCCCGCCATAGCTAGCGCCTGAGAACCCGAGGCGTAGTACTGAATGATCACGTACACAATGGCGCCGATGAGGACGCCATAGAAGACAATCCCGGGGCCACCGCTGGCGAAGTACGCATCGGCGACGAAGGCCAAACCGGCAATCAGTAGCAAAAAGAACACCATGATGAACCAGGTGTTGCGCTTATTGGCAGCTATCGCCCTATACACAGCGCTATCTCGCTGCTAAAACTTGACGCGGGGGGCGTTAGCGATCGCCTGAGGGTCTTCCACCTCGAAGAAGTCTTTCGCCCCAAAGCCCAGCTGCTTGGCGAACAGTGTGTTGGGGAACAGTTGGATCTTGGTGTTAAGTTCGCGAACGCCTCCGTTGTAAAAGCGACGCGAAGCCTGGACCTTGTCCTCAGTGTCCACCAGCTCGGCCTGAAGTTGCAGGAAGTTTTGGCTCGCCTGCAACTGCGGGTAAGCCTCGGCAACAGCAAAGATGCTTTTGAGAGCGCTTTGCATCATGTTTTCTGCCTCGGCAGCGTGGCTCGGGTCACCGGCGCTGAGAGTGGCTGCTCGGGCTTTGGTGACCGACTCGAATACCTCTTTTTCATGAGCCGCATACCCCTTGACCGTCTCGATCAGATTAGGAATGAGATCCGCACGACGCTTGAGCTGAACGGTGATGTCACTCCACGCCTCTTCGACGCGGACGTTGAGCGTCACCAGACTGTTGTAGGTGGCCCAAAGGTAAATACCCAGAATTACAGCAAGAAGGACGACAACGCCGACCACAATCAAAATCTCCATGGTCCCAGCGTAGAGCGCTTTTCTGTGGATAAGAAGGGAAACTGCGCCCCGCAGGGGTCTAGCTCGAGTGCCCCGGCAGGGACTCGAACCCTGACTGGGACGATTTTAAGTCGTCTGCCTCTGCCAATTGGGCTACCGGGGCCACAGGCTAGCGGGCTGCAACCTTCGATCGAGGAGAGGCCTTCTTGGCCGCCGCTGCTTTCTTTGCTGGAGCAGCGGGACGTGACGCAAACTCTTCGAAGAAGTCCCGCGGACGTTGAACACGACGCACACTGGAGAAGTCACGGCCCCAGAACAGGTGGACGAGCCAGTTTGTGAACACTCGAGCCTTACGCTCCCACATCGGGATGGCGAAGCCGTGGTAGAGCCGGTGGATAACCCACGCTAGGAAGCCAACAACGGCAATGTTTCCGCTCTGGAAAACCCCATAACCCACACCGAGCCCGGCAACCGCACCGGCGTTCTTGTGTCGGTAATCCTTAGTGTCTTCACCCCGGATAACCGCGGTGATGTTCTTTGCCAAGATTTTTCCCTGGCGGACCGCGTGCTGGGCATTAGGAACGCAGTACCCGCCGACCCCGCCGCCGCTCAGGTCAGGAACCCGAGCGACATCGCCAGCCGTCCACATTCCCTCAAGAATGGTCGTGTCGTCTGTCACACGCAGGTCGGCTTGCGCGCAGATTCGCTCCCGGTCATCAAGGGGAATACCGGTGCCCCCGAGCATGGTCTGTGCCTTGACTCCGGCTGTCCAGACCACGATGTCGGTTTCCAACACCATGCCGTTGGAGAGCTCAAGCCGTCCACCCACGGCACTCTCCAACTGGGAGTTCAAATGGATGTGCGCTTGGCGCTCTTCCAGGTTTTTGATAACCCACAAGCTGCTCTTCAGGGAGACCTCGGGCATGATTCGATCCATCGCCTCAATGAGGTGGAAATGCGTGTCGTCAATCGTGAGGCTCGGGAATTCTTTAAGCATCGCGGAAACGAGGCTCCGCAGTTCGGCGAAGGCTTCGATGCCCGCAAAACCGCCACCCACAACGACCACCGTCAGCAAACGGTCACGCGCGGGGCCAGGAGGCATATCGGCAGCAATGTGCAGATTGTCAATAACGCGATCGCGAACCGAGATGGCTTCTTCAATGGTCTTCATCCCGATGGCGGAGTCAGCGACTCCGGGAATGGGGAACGTGCGAGAAACTGCGCCCGCGGTGATCACGATGTGGTCGTACTCCAGTGCGAAGTCGGCACCACTCTCGGGGGTGACGATGACGGTCTTCTTGCTGTGGTCAACACCAGTGACCCGAGCGGTCACGATGCGGGTCTTGGGCAAGTGGCGACGCAGTGGAACGATGGCGTGACGGGCTTCGATGGAGCCGGCTGCTACCTCGGGGAGGAAGGGCTGATACGTCATGTAGGGAAGTGGGTCAATGACCGTGACTTCCGCTTCGCCTCGCCGCAACATCTTTTCGAGCTTGAACGCCGTGTAAAACCCGGCATAACCGCCACCCACAATGACAATTTTTGTCACAACACACCCATCTTTAGTAGCAAAACCGCTCCTAATCTACCGCCTTCGGACAGCCAGGAATACCCGCGAGGCGCCCACGACCACGACCAGAGCCAAGACAATCGCAAAGCCGCCGGTCACGAGGTAGGGAAGGACCTCACGGCCCCGGTTAGACACCACGACACCCTCGAGCGGTTCTCTCACCTCGTCCACCTCCGTGGCAGAGGGTCCCAGCGGAACAATGGCCGATTCTCCCTGACGCTTTCGGTGCAGAGTAATCCAGGCTTCCAGTGACCCCAGGGGTGATGCAGACACACTCGGCACGTCCACCGTCAGTGCCGCGTAGGCGTTGACCAGGCCATACCCATAGAGCGGGTCCGGAATGCTCTCACTGGCGGGCGTGGCCGTCACCAGAAGGCGATTGATGACGTTGTTGGCGTCCATCGAGGGGTAGGCAGAGCGCACGAGTGCCGCAATCCCGGCAACAATCGGTGCGGCACCACTGGTTCCGGTCCACGACACGTATCCACCGCCAGGAACAGCACCCACCAAGCCCTCACTCGGCGCCATCACCCCAATGGTGATGCCCTGTGAGGAGGCAGCATCGCTGGCAATGCCGTCTTCAGTCACGCCACCGACCGTCAACACACCAGGCATGGTTGCCGGTGCCCCCACGCTGACTGTCCCGCTGCCACGGTTGCCGGCAGCGGCAATGACGACAACGTCGTTTTCTGCGGCGTAGGTGAAGGCGTCATCCCACGTTTCAGGCCAATCTCGGGTGTTTCTCGTCAGCGAAAGGGAGATGACATCAGCGCCAGCATCCACCGAGAATCGCACGGCGCGAGCAATTTGATCATCGGGCGAAATGGCGCCGCTGCCAAAACTCATCGAGGCCGTGATGATCTCGGCAGCCGGTGCGCTGCCAATCACGCCATTGCCATCACCGCTGCCTCGGCCCGCCGCGAGGGAGGCCACCATGGTGCCGTGACGGCGGTCAAAACCCACGGGGGTCTGGCCGTTGGGACTTCCCAATCCGGAGAAGTCAGCGCCGGCGATCACGGCCCCGTCGAGATCCGGGTGTGCACCGTCCACCCCGGTATCGATAATCGCAATGCGCACCCCTTCGCCACGGGTGATGCTCCAGGCCTGTTCGATGCCGTAATCCTCGAGCCAGTACTGGCGCTCACGAACCTGGTCAGCAAAAGCCGGTGTTCCCGCACCCACCCCCGACACCACCGCGACAAAAGCGAAGGCGGCGGCACCCAGCCGCCGGGCAAGTCTTTGGCTCAGCAGTGACACTGATCAATGCTCCAGGGGGTATCGGCAAGCGCCCAATCCCCGACCGGATTAACCCCGGGCCCCACCGACAGTGAATGAGCCATCAAGGTGTGCAGGCATTTCACCCGGGTGGGCATTCCCCCCGCGGAAATCCCTGCCGTTTCACCGACGTGCTCGAGCGCGTCGCGCTCGGCCAAGAAATCATCGTGTGCTGCCTGATACTGCTCCTTGGCCTCGTCATTCTCGGCTAACCGGTCCTGATATTCCACCATTTTTCCCTCAGCCTCAAGGCGCGACGCCGCTTTGGTGGCGGCGGGCTGGCTCAAGTAATACAGGGTGGGAAATGGTGTGCCGGTGTGCAGCCTGGGTTGAGTAATTACCGCAACAGGGTTTCCGCACACACATCGGGCGGAGATGCCCACAATGTCGCGTGCTGGCCGCCCCAGCTGTTCACTGACCCTGGCGATGTCGGCTTCGGTGGGCGGGTCTCCCGGCGACCTCATGGCGTACCCTCCGTTTCGCTGAGGGAGGATGTCGTCGCGGCCACCAGGTAGGAGGCCAACAACGCTTCGCGCCAGTCTGTGCTCGAGCGGACAATGTCCTGTGACACTTCGAGCTCCTCGGTGTCTTCCGGTTCACCCACGTCGTCAATCACCAGATAGGTGATGTCTCCCGGATACACAAACAACAGCCGCTCCCGCGCTTGGGTTTCCACAAAAGCGGGGTCTCTCCAGCGCTCACGCTGAGCCTCAAGACTCACCACGGCCTCTTCGCTCTCTTGCAGGGCAGCTTCCAATGTGGCAATTTCTTGCTGCTGTTCGGCAAGGATGCTGAGTGTGGGCGAGAGCACCACGACTCCGGCAACGATGAGCACCAACACGACCACGGCAAACCCTGAGGCTTGCAGGGACGAGAAAACGGACGCCTGTGAGGCGCCTTTTTTCTTCGATCGAGCCGTTTTCTGTGCCACGGTTTCAGTCTAGGGATGGGCGCTAGGCCCCGCCCTAGGGCGCGCAGACGCTAGGCGAAACGCGGGTACGCACCGGCACCCGCATACACCGCAGCGTCGCCGAGTTCTTCCTCGATGCGCAGCAACTGGTTGTATTTCGCGACCCGCTCACTGCGCGCCGGAGCACCGGTCTTGATCTGCCCACAATTGGTGGCCACCGCCAGATCAGCAATCGTGGTGTCTTCGGTTTCCCCGGAGCGGTGAGAGAGCACTGCCGTGTAACCGGCGCCCTGCGCCATGGATACCGCGGTCAGGGTCTCAGTCAGTGTTCCGATCTGGTTGACCTTCACGAGCAGGGCGTTGGCGGCACCCTGCGCGATGCCATCGGCTAGGCGAGAGGGGTTGGTGACGAACAGGTCATCCCCGACCAACTGCACTTTGTCGCCGATTGCCTTGGTGAGAGAAACCCACCCGGACCAATCGTTTTCATCCAGGGGGTCTTCAATGGTGACCAGCGGGTAGTTGGCCACCAGGTCGGAGTAGTAGTCGGCGAGGAAGGCCGCGTCACGCTTCTGGCCCTCGAACGAGTAGGCGCCATCGTGGAACATCTCGGTCGCTGCAACATCCAAGCCCAGCGCAATGTCTTTGCCGGGGGTGTATCCCGCTGCCTCAATGGCGCTCATCAAGAAATCGAGTGCCGCGCGGTTGCTCGCAAGCTCCGGCGCGAAGCCACCTTCATCGCCCAGGCCGGTCTGCATACCGGCTTTCTTGAGCTCTGCTTTCAACGCGTGGTAGGTCTCGGTGCCCATCCGAAGGGCTTCCCGGAAACTGGTCGCACCGATCGGCAGCACCATGAATTCTTGGATGTCGACAGCAGTGTCCGCGTGCGCACCACCGTTGATGACATTCATCATCGGGACAGGAAGAACGTGAGCGTTAGCACCGCCGACATACTGGAACAGCGACAATTCGGCGGACTCTGCTGCGGCTTTAGCCACCGCCAGCGAAACACCGAGAATCGCGTTGGCGCCGACTTTTTCTTTGTTGGTCGTGCCATCAGCGTCAATCAAGAGCTGGTCGATGGTGCGCTGCTCGCTGGCTTCTTCGCCCTCAATGGCGGGGGCAAGCACGTCCAGCACGCTTTTGACCGCACCGGTGACACCTTTGCCGAGGTAGCGCTTGGCGTCGCCATCGCGCAGCTCGTAGGCCTCAAAAGCACCGGTGGAAGCACCGGAGGGCACCGCCGCACGCGAAGTCACCCCGTTGTCGAGAAGAATCTCCACCTCAACCGTCGGGTTGCCCCGTGAGTCAAGAATTTCGCGGGCGTTAAGTGCTTCGATCCAAGCCACAGAGGGCTCCTTCCATTGGGGTGAGAACCCCCATTCTATCGAGGGCCTAGTGGCCTGCGAGCTCGCGCCAGTCGAGCTGGTCAGTACGGGTGCTCTCCCCCACAGAGGCAACTTTGGTGAAGCCATCGACGACCAGTCGCTCAAAGACTGCGCGCATATTGCGCGTCTGTGGCACCAGCCTGACGTGGTACCCCTTCGCCACCAGTTCTGCCTTGATCGACAGCAATTTCTCACCCGGTGCCGCTGGGTCATACGAGAGAGCGACTTTCTGGGCTGATTCAGTGCCTGAGTCTGCGACCACATCGAGCAACCGCTCAAAACCTAAGGACATGCCGACTGCGGGCACTTCGCGACCCAAGAAGCGAGAAATCATGCCGTCGTAGCGGCCACCGCCACCTAAAGAACTGCCCAACTGCGGGTGAGAAATCTCAAAAATGGAGGAGGTGTAATAGCCCATGCCGCGAACCAGCGTCGGGTCGATCACCACCGATCCCTCGGGCAAGGCAGCACTCACGCGCAACACCCACGCGACCAGCTCGCCGGCGAGTCGGTGTGAGTCTTCGGTATCTCCCATCATGGATCCGATCTCACCGGCATCGAGGGACAAGGCTGTGCCCTGGAGGATTCCTCCGAGGACACCGGAATCCCACCCGGGTGACAGCCGCTCCCCCAGCTCGGCCAGCACACCGTCTTCACCAATCTTGTCGAGCTTGTCGATGACAATCATCGCGACGGCCTGGTCGGGCTCCGAAACTCCGGCCGCGGTGAGAACCTCGGTCAGCAACCGTCGGTCGTTGATGCGAAAGCTCCACCCAGTCACACCCAGGTGGGTGAGGGCATCCGCGGTAGCCAGAAGAATTTCCTCCTCCGCGAGGGAACTTGCCTCTCCCAGAGTGTCGATATCAGCCTGGACGAACTGTCGGTAACGGCCCTTCTGAGGGCGCTCAGCCCGCCACACCGGACCGGTGTGGAAAGAGCGAAACACACTGGGCAAGTCCGCGTGGTGCGTGGCGTAAAAACGCGCCAAGGGAACAGTGAGATCAAACCGCAAACCCAGATCCGAGAGCTCGTCCACATCAGCGACCTGGTGGGCGTCCTCTGCGCTCAGACCGCGCTTCATAACCCGGAAACTCAGTTTTTCGTTATCTCCGCCGAGGCCCGAATGGAGGGTGCCGGAGTCCTCCATCGCCGGGGTTTCGATCGATTCGAAACCGTGGCGGTGGTAGGTATCCGCGATGGTGCCGAGCACCGCATCGCGGCGCTCTTTGTCGCGGGGGAGAAAATCTCTCATGCCCCGTGGGGAACCAGCAGCCATTTTTCTAGTCTCTCACGCAGGGGGTGCGGTGTTGGCTTCGATAGCGCGCAATCGCGATCGAAGGGCGCGCTCGGAATCCAAGCCTTTGGCCCTCGCGCTCTGGACAATCCCGAGCAGCAGGGCCCCCAATTCTTCCTCCGTGTCGGGGACTGCGGGAGGGTCCGACAACGCGGCCGCTTCACCACCGCGCTTGAGAACACTGTGGGCCCTGGCGAGTGCGGAGAGTTTGTCGGGGATTCCTTCATACGGGGTGGAGCGGTCTTTCTTTTGTTCCGCCTTAATCTCCGCCCATGCCTGGACCACTTCCTCGGTCGTGCTCGCGTCACCATCGGCAAACACGTGGGGGTGGCGCTCGCGCATTTTCGCATCCACATCGGCCGCCACATCATCGATGGTGAACGCACCCTCGGGATACGCGGCAGCAATATCCGCGTGAAACAGCACTTGGTAGAGCACATCACCGAGTTCTTCGCGAATGTCCTTAGCAGAGCCTGATTCAAGGGCTTCGATCAGTTCAAACGTTTCCTCAAGCAGGTGTTCCACCAGCGATGCGTGGGTTTGCTCGCGATCCCACGGGCAACCATCCTCACCGCGGAGAGTGGCCATGGTGGCAATCAGGTGCTCAAGCCCGGGATATGCCGCAGTCATTGTTCTAGTGTGCAGGCTCGGTGGCCACCGGGGCGGGATACAGCGCATCCAACACACCCTCCACCCAGGTAACCAAGGCTTGGTCGCTGTAGTCCGAGGGCAGTGGAATAAGAGTGACACGAGCTGGGGCGACATGGTTTGCACCCGGGTAGAGCCTCATCAGTCGCACCTGAATCGAGTCGGGCAGCGGCGGACCCACCAAACGCAACTTATTGCCCATCACCATTACTTCGCTGAGGCCTCGCGCCATAGCCAGACGGCGCAGCTGGGTGACCGACAGCAGTGTTTCCGCCGCAGGGGGAAGCTCGCCGTAGCGGTCAACCATTTCCTCCTCCAACTCGGCAATAGCGCCCTCAGCGCTGGTGGGTGCCGCGGTGGCAGAAAGCTTTTGATACATCTCCAGGCGCAAACGCTCCGAATCGATGTAATCCAGGGGAATCAGGGCATCCACCGGTAATTCCAGCCGCAGCTCGGTTTGCCCTGGTGCCACCTCGTCGCGGAAGGTGGCGATCGCTTCGGAGACCATCCGCAGATACAGATCGAAACCGACACCCTGAATGTGTCCGGCCTGCTCAGCACCCAATAGGTTTCCCGCACCCCGCATTTCCAAATCTTTCATCGCGATACGCGTGCCACCGCCCAAATCGGTGGTGGCGGCGAGCGTGGCCAGTCGGTCGTGTGCGGTTTCCCCGACCGGGAGATCAGGGTCATACAGCAGGTAGGCGTAGCCGCGTTCGCGGCCTCGACCCACGCGACCGCGCAACTGGTGCAATTGAGAAAGCCCGTAGCGATCGGCACGATCCACAATCAACGTGTTCGCGTTAGTGACATCAAGACCGGTCTCGATGATGGTGGTGGAGACCAGCACATCGAATCGACGCTCCCAAAAATCGACCATGACACCCTCAAGGTCCGCTTCGGCCATTTGGCCGTGCGCGGTCGCCACCCGGGCTTCGGGCACAAGCTCTTGAATGCGCTCGGCCACGCGAGCAATCGAGGACACCCGATTGTGCACGAAGAACACCTGGCCCTCCCGTAACAGCTCCCGCCGAATTGCCGCCACGACCTGCGCGTCGTTGTAGGGGCCCACAAAGGTCAGGATCGGGTGTCGTGCTTCTGGGGGCGTGTCCAGGGTCGACATTTCCCGAATACCGGTGACCGCCATCTCTAAGGTTCGAGGAATCGGGGTGGCACTCATCGCCAACACGTCCACATTGGTTTTCAAGGCCTTCAGCAAGTCTTTGTGTTCCACACCGAAACGTTGTTCCTCATCGACGATGATCAACCCCAGGTCTTTGAACACCACGTTTTTGGCGAGTAGGCGGTGGGTGCCCACCACGACATCGACGCTGCCATCGGCGAGCCCCTGAAGGGTCGAGCGCGCCTCAGCAGCGCTTTGGAAACGCGAGAGTGCTCTCAGGTTCAGCGGGAAGGGCGCATAACGCTCCTGGAAGGTCTCCATGTGTTGCTTCACCAACAAGGTGGTGGGGGCAATAATCGCGACCTGCTTGCCATCTTGGACCGCTTTGAACGCCGCCCGAACCGCAATTTCCGTCTTCCCAAACCCCACATCACCGGCCACCAGGCGATCCATCGGAATGGGTCGCTCCATGTCGGCTTTGACCTCATCGATGGTGGTCAACTGATCCGGGGTCTCCACAAACGGGAACGCTTCCTCCAGCTCCCGCTGCCAAGGAGTGTCCTGACCGAAGGCATAGCCTGGCGCCGACATCCGCGCGGAATAAAGCTTGACCAAGTCAATTGCGATCTCGCGCACGGCTTTGCGCGCTTTGCCTTTGGTGGCAGCCCAATCGGAGCCCCCCATTTTGGAGAGCGTGGGGGAATCACTGCCCGCGTAGTGGCTGAGCTGAGACAGCTGATCGGTCGGCACATGCAATCGATCCGGCGGGCTCCCCCGCTTGGAGGGTGCATATTCAATGACGACAAATTCTCGCTCGCTCTTGATCGCGTCCCGACCGCCGGTGGAAATTTCTCGCCGGGCCACCTCGACGAAGCGCCCCACACCGTGGGTGTCATGAACGACATAATCCCCGGCTGCCAACTGCAGCGGATCCACCACTTTGGTGCGCTTGGCCGCGAGTGTGCGCCGGGTGCGCGGCGAGGCGGTCACGGCTTTACCAAAGAGCTCTTTTTCCCCGAGCACCAGGCGCTTGCTGCCAGCGAGCTCAAACCCTTCGGAGATGACACCCTGAACCACACTGACAACAGAGCCGCCCGGATTGAGCCCCTCTTCTTCAATGCGGTGGGCAATATCGCGATCGCCCAGCAGGTGTGCGGTGCGCTCCACGAGACCGTGTCCGCCGGCGATACAGACAATCTCGTGACCTTCGCGGGCCTTTTCGGCAATCAGATCCCACACCTCGTCCACCCCGGCGCCCAAGGCAATCGGATGGACATCGGGTCTCACGATGGCAGCACTGCCGGTGTCCAGAGAGTCCACACTGATCCAGGGCCTGGGAGCACTGAGATCACGAACCTCATCGCGGGAGAGGAAATCTCCGGCTTCCAGGTCGATGGGCGCAGAACCCTCTGTGGTGGCGGCCGCCTCCCAGGCGGCCTGCAGAAACTCTTTATTGGTGTGGTTGAGAGACTCAGCTCGTTGGGCAACCTTCTGCCAGGACACTTCAACAACCACCGTGTCCTGCGGAAACAAGCTGGTGGGGGCAACAAGTTGATCCACCAGGAGGGGCTGCAGAGATTCCATTCCCTCGCACGGAATGCCTTCAGAGATTTTGGTGAGCATCCCGCCCAGGCCCGGGTATTCGTGGGCAAGCTCCGATGCCCTGCTGCGGACGTCCTTGGTCAACAGCATTTCTCGGACGGGGTCAAGGGCAATCTCGCCCACTGGCTCCGGCAGGGATCGCTGGTCCGCGACAGTAAAGAACGACAACGATTCAATCTCAGAACCAAAGAAATCCAGGCGCACGGGGTGTTCCGCCAACGGAGGAAACACATCCAAAATGCCCCCGCGGAGAGCAAACTCCCCGCGCCGAGTCACCAAATCAACCCGCTGGTAGGCGCTATCCACCAGGTACGCGGTCCACTCCTCGAGCCCACGGCTAGTGTCGCCCACCCGCGCCACAAGAGATTCGACATCGGCCAGAGCCGGATTCACCGGTTGAACAAGGGCCCGGATAGAGGCCACCACAATCAGGGAACCCTCGGAGCTGCCCTCGGATACGGCCCGCAGTGCTCGAAGCGCACTGCGGCGTCGAGCCACCGTTTCCGGGTGTGGGCTCAGACGCTCGTGCGGGAGTGTTTCCCAGGCCGGGAAATCGAGCACAGAGGTTGAACCGGGCACCATCGTCCGCAACTGGTCGCGCAGTTGGTCGGACTCACGCCCGGTGGGACACACCACCACGGTCGTCGATCGAGCATTCCCCGCGGAAATACCCGCGATATACGGGGCCCAGATACCGGGAGGTAACACCACGGAGCCACCGGTCGAGGCGAGATTCAGCGCAGCCTGGAGCCCCTCGTCACGGGATATCCAAGGAATCAGCGTGTTCAGGCTCACTGAGCCAACCCTACGCGCCAGAAGATGGGGAATGAATCCGACCCTGCGCGGCGGTCAGCCCCTCGGTGGCAAGCAACTCGATGGCGCTGCACACGGTCGTGAACGTCTGGGCCATCTGCTCTTCCTGCTCAGCAGTGTGCTTCTGAAGGACGTAGTCTGCTGGCGGAATGCGCCCTTCCGGGCGACCAATTCCGACTCGGACACGCAGAAATTCGGGGGTCCCCAGAGCGTGGGCGATATCGCGAATGCCGTTGTGGCCAGCGTGACCGCCACCTTTTTTGAGCTTCACCACTCCGGGATCGAGGTCCAGCTCGTCGTGCACGACAATGAGACGCTCGGGGGGGATTTTGTAAAAAGCGAGCATGGCCCGCACCGGCGCTCCCGAGACGTTCATGAAGCTCGAGGTGGTAGCGAGGTTTAAGCGAACATCCGAAGGATGCTTCACCGAAGCAGTCATCCCATGGGATTTCATCTTTGAGAACGTCTCGCCTGCGCTACCCGCGCAGGCGACAACAGCGCGCTCACCGACGTTATGTCGGGTGAGTTCGTAGCGAGGACCCGGGTTACCGAGACCCACAATCAGCCACTGGGAGGTGGCGGGTGGAGTTTTTGCTCCTAGCCAGCGCAGGGCTATTCGCCACCGTCATCACTGGAAGACTCTTCCGCGGCAGGCTCCGTTGCGGCAGCCGCACCCTCGTCCTCCGCAGCCGGAGCAGCCTCTTCCACCTTCGGGGGAAGCTGAATCGAGAGAATCAGCATGTCGGGATCACTCAAGAGGGTTGTCCCGGCAGGCAGAGCGACCTCACCCGCGTGGATTTGCGCACCTTCTTCGAAGCCCTGGACATCCACGGTCACCGACTCGGGAATGTGGGTGGCTTCTGCCTCCACGCTGATCGAGCCGTGCTCGAGCTGAACCATGGTGCCCGAGATGGGTTCGCCCTCGACGTGTACGGCGATGTCCACGGTGACTTTTTCACCCTTGCGCACGATGACAAGATCCAGGTGCTCGATGATTTGGCGGACCGGGTCACGCTGGATGTCCTTGACCAGGACAAGCTGCTGATCTTCCGGCATCTTGAGGTCAATCAACGCGTTGGCGCGACGCGCAATCAGTGTGGTCTCATGAGCGGGAACGGCCACGTGCAACGGCGCAGCACCGTGCCCGTAGACAACAGCAGGGATTTTGCCTGCCTGGCGAAGCTTGCGGGCAGCGCCTTTTCCGAAACTGGTGCGGACGTCCGCGTCTAGGTGATTCTCAGCCATGTGTTTGCTCCTGTGTGGGATTTCTCGAACTCGAACGCCTTAGCGTGAGGAGAGACCGCAGGAGCCTTCTCCGCCGCGTCGATTACGAAGTGTGATGTCACACTTCCTCGCCGAAGTACTCCGCAATCGTAGCGGGGAATCCCTCACGCGTCTATCCCGGACGACCCCTGGCACACTATAACCAGGCCACACATCGAAAAGGTAAACATGTCGTTGGACGCAGAAGAGTTCGGGGAATCCGAGCGTCCGCTCTATTCCCGAAAGCGTCGCCGGCTGATGCAGATTGTCGTCTCGGTGGCCATCCTGGCGCTTGTTCTGCCAGGGGTGCTGATTACCTGGGTGACGCAGGTTCAAACAGCGCAGTATGCGTGCAACATTGCTGCCGCCTACTACGCACCGGGTGCCCGAGGAGTAACAGCATCATTTGAACTGGGCAACTCCGATGTTCTGGGCTGGAATTGCTATGTGGAAATCGATGGGCAGGATGACTTTTTCATTGCCCACCTCGGCGTGATTCCTGGCGCTCCGCGCCTGGTGCCGTTGACAGGGAGTTAGGCAGCCCCGTCGAACATCGACGTCACTGAGCCGTCTTCGAACACCTCGCGGATTGCCCTTGCAAGGAGGGGTGCAATCGGGAGAACAGTCAAACGGTCCCAGTGTTTGGCGGCGGGAAGCGGCAAGGTGTCCGTCACCACAACTTCATCAATAAAGTCTGACTGGAGAACGGTCGATGCGGGGTCAGAGAACACAGCATGCGTGGCCGCCACAATCACACCGGTTGCGCCGGAATTCTTGAGCGCTTCGGCTGCTTTGACGATGGTCCGGCCGGTGTCGATCATGTCGTCCACCAAGAGGCACACCCTTCCCTCGACCTCACCGACGATTTCGTGGACCGAGACGTCATTGTGGACGGCGGGGTCGCGACGCTTGTGAATGATGGCCAGCGGTGCACCCAGCTTGTCGCTCCAGATATCGGCCACTCGCACGCGACCCATATCGGGGCTGACCACGGTGAGCGTTTCGGGATCAAGCTTCTCCTGGAAGTGCTTCAACAGGACCGGCATCGCAAAGAGGTGGTCAACGGGGCCGTCGAAGAACCCTTGAATCTGGGCAGCGTGGAGATCAACGCTCATGATCCGATCAGCACCGGCAGCTTTGAAGAGGTCGGCCATCAGTCGCGCGGAGATGGGCTCACGACCGCGACCCTTCTTGTCTTGGCGGGCGTAGGGATAAAACGGTGCAACCACCGTGATGCGCTTCGCGCTGGCGCGTTTGAGCGCATCCACCATGATGAGCTGCTCCATCACCCATTCGTTGATGGGGTCTGAGTGCGCCTGGATCACAAAGACATCAGAGCCGCGAACGCTATCTCCGTAACGAGCGTAAATTTCCCCATTCGCGAAGGTTTTTGCATCCGCGGGAACCAGTTCGGTTCCCAGTTCCTCCGCGACCGCTTCAGCGAGAGCCGGGTGAGCGCGACCACTCACGAGAACAAGGTTTTTCTTGGGAGTGGCGGAAATGTGCGTCACGAAATTAGTGCTTTCTCCTGCGATGGCCGGTCATGGTTTATTTGTACTCTTCGAAGCATTCTTGGCAGCTTTGGCAGCCGGCGAGCCTTCCCGGTTCTGTTCAACCCAGCCTTCAAGGTTGCGCTGCGGGGCGATGCTCATGGCCAGCGCACCGGGCGCCACGTTGCGACGCACCACGGCTCCAGCCGCCGTGTAGGAACCATCACCCAGTTCCACGGGAGCGACGAACACGGTGTGCGATCCGGTGCGCACCTGGGCACCAATCGTCGTGCGGTGCTTGTTACTGCCGTCGTAATTTGCCGTAATGGCACCTGCGCCAATGTTGGTTCCCTCACCGACATCGCTATCGCCGATGTAGCTGAGGTGCGGCACTTTCGCACCGCGCTGCAGGGTGGAGTTTTTCACCTCAACGAAAGCGCCCACTTTCCCTTCGGGCCCCACCGATGTCCCAGGGCGCAGATAGGAAAAAGGGCCCACAGAGGCGTGTTCGTGGATCTCGGCTCCCAACGCGTGGGTTCGAACGACAGTCGCGTGAGATCCGACCGTGGTGTCCACAAGTGTGGTGTCCGGCCCCACGGTGGCATGCGAATCAACGCGGGTCGAGCCTTTGAGCTGGACGCCCGGCAACAAGGTCACATCGGGAGCGAGCTCTACCGAAAGATCAATCATGGTGCTGGCGGGGTCCTGAATGGTGACACCGCTGAGTTGCCAACCGCGCACCGTCATGCGAGTCAACCGGGCTTGAACATCACTGAGTTGAGCGCGGTCGTTGATGCCCTCGAGTAACCAGGAATCCTCGACCAGAACTCCGGCCACCGAGTGGCCTTGCCTGTCCAGCGCTTCGACAACATCGGTGAGGTATTTTTCGCCCTGGGCGTTGTTCGAGCCGAGCGAGGCGAGGGCCTCGGAGGCGAGCGACCGTTCCACGAAATACACACCGGCGTTAATTTCTTCCACTGCTCGCTCATCGTCGGTGGCGTCCGCCTCTTCAACGATGCGCGCCACTGCGCCGGTTTCGGTGCGAATCACGCGACCGTAACCGGTGGGGTCTTCTGGCACCGTCGTGAGCAAGGTAAGCGCAGTGTCCTGCGCCCGGTGGTGCTCGAGCACAGCGCGCAGAGTGTCGGAGTCGAGTAGCGGAACATCGCCACTAATCACGACCACATCACCCGAAAAACCTGCCGGCAAAGCCTGAAGGGCTAGTTCGACGGCTCGACCGGTCCCGGGAATGTCATCTTGGTCGACCACGATGGCGTCCTCGACATAGTCCGTCACGACCGCGGCAACAGCGTCACGCTGATGGCGCACGACCACAGCAATGTGATCGGGCTCCAATGCGCTGGCGGTGGAAAGAACGTGGCCAATCAGGGGGATCCCCGACAGTGGGTGAAGCACTTTGGCAATCTCGGATTTCATCCGGGTGCCCTGCCCCGCGGCGAGCACCACAACGGCGAGCGCTGATTGCGTCATACGACCATTTAAGCGCACTGAGAGAGACTCGGAAACCATCGCCGCAAGAATGGCTCCGCCCCCAGGATTCGAACCTAGACCTAACAGCTCCAAAGGCTGTCGTGCTGCCGTTACACCAAGGCGGAATGGCCAGAGGCCTCCCCCATTGTGCCAGAGGAACGATAATGGAGGGATGACCACCGCCCGCGATGACGTTGATCGCATCGTCGAAGCGTGGCAGCGGGAGCGACCCGACCTCGATGTGTCACCACTGGAGGTTCTCTCTCGGGTGAGCCGTATCGGCAAGCGCGTGGAAACGTTCCGAAAAACCGCGTTTCGCGCCAGTGGGCTCGAGTCCTGGGAATTCGATGTTTTGGCAGCGCTCCGCCGCGCCGGCAAGCCTTTCGCTCTCAGCCCCAAAAACCTGTTGCAAGAAACCTTGGTGAGCTCCGGGGCGATGACCCACCGCCTGGGCAAACTGGAGGCCAAGGGTTTGGTGACCAGAAACTCTCACCCCGATGATGGCCGAGGCGTCGTGGTCATGCTGACCACTGCGGGTCTCGAAGCCATCGACATCGCCTTTTCCACACTGATTGACGCGGAACACGAATTATTGCGGTCCCTCCCTGAGGCAGACCGCGCGTCCATGGCCCATGCGCTGCGAACCCTCAGCTTGGATGTGGAAAGCCGGTAGCTTCTGGCGTCTCCTCTCCCCGTGAGAGAATAAGAGCTCTTCCACCCCCAAAGGACATTGTGACCAGCAAAACTCCGCACGCCCTTCGCTGGTGGATTGGACTCTCGGCTATCGCCATTGTTCTCCTGGACCAGGGCACAAAGTGGTGGGCAGAGTCCTCGCTTGAGCTCCGGGAATACGTTCCGGTCATCGGTGATTTGCTCGGCTGGCGCCTGATCTACAACCCCGGAGCAGCGTTCGGTCTCGCCTCAGGAATGACGTGGATTTTGACGATCGTCGCGGCGGTCGCTGTGGTGGCACTGGTGGTGCTCTCTGTGCGCGCCACGCGGGTGTCTCTGGGGATTGGCCTTGCCGGCATGCTCGGCGGAGCAATCAGCCACCTCGGGGATCGGTTACTCCGTGAACCCGGCTTCGGCGAAGGTCACATTGTCGATTTCATCGACTACGCGGGCTTCTTTGTCGGCAACATTGCGGACATTTTCTTGGTGGCCTCAGCAATTTACCTGGTGGTGTTGAGCCTGTTCCAGAAAGACCCGGTTACACCAGATGAGCTCCCCGAGGAGTCGAGCGCGTAGGAAGTGGTTGGTGGCCTTTCTCCTGCAAGGCAGCAACGAGTTCCTCTTGGTGATCAGCGTCTCTCGCTAGGGCGACCAGCGTCGGGCCAGAGCCCGAGACGATGGCGCCCAGCGCCCCACCCATTTGGCTGTCCATCAGACCCGTCACTAGCCGGGGATAAAGATCAGCGGCCATGGAACCCAAATCGTTTTCCATGAATTCTCCAAGCGTCTGCGCATCACCCACACGAAGCGCCTGAAGCAGGTCTGCCGGCAGCTCGGTCGGTAAAGCCTCAACGTCACCCCCGGTAAGCGCATCAAAGTGCCCATAGACCTCCGGCGTGGAGAGATGATGATCACTGGGTAGCAGGACCCAGGAGAACTCGCCAGAGGGCACGGGAGTGAGATCGCTACCGTTGCCACGCCCGAGTGCTGATCCGCCCACAAGAGCAAAGGGAACATCAGCTCCCAAGCTCGCCGCGATGGTGTGAAGGGTGGAGGAATCGGCCTTGTTTCCCCAGAGTTCATTGAGCGCCACCAGTGCTGCCGCAGCGTCGGCGGATCCACCGCCCATTCCGCCGCCGACGGGAATACTTTTGTGGATGTGGCAGGCAGCAGCACCGTCGTGACCAATGGCGGCAGCAAGCGCCACTCCCGCCTGAATCACAATATTGCTCGCATCAAACGGGACGTGATCGAGGGGGAAATCCCCCTCCGCGGTGACGCTGAAACGCTCCGCGTTCGTCACACTCACTCGCTCCCAGAGATCGACGGCGTGGAACAGGGTAAACAGCTCGTGGTAGCCGGATTCGTCACGGGGGCCCACCCGGAGAACCGGGTTGATTTTGCCAGGCGCTTGAGCGGTGATTGTGGTCATGACGTCAGAGTAGTCGAGTGCTAACGGTTCTCTAGGGGCACGATTTCGGGAACGATCGTGCGATAAACCATCATCCCGAGGATTTCGATGACCAGATGCATCACGACCACGAGGGGAACCACACCCCACATTTCCGGGTCTAGTGCCATCACGATCGGGAGCATGATGACGCCTCCGCGCCCCGCCCCCACGATCATGATGGCGCGCTTTTCGCTCGGTGTAAGGCTGGCAAGAATGCCCGCAAGCAGGCCCAAGGGGGCCAGTAAGACGAGGAAGGAAAAGAACAGGGGAACCAATCTCAGAAGCTCGAATAGGTCATCGATGTGTGCGGGCACTCGCACCCACAGAGACAACGCAACCGCGACTGCGATAAACACGACGGTGTATCGAGTCAACGACTGTCTCGCTCCCGCCCACGATGCTTGGCGCACACCCACGAGCTGAACAATCACGGCGATCGAAGCCGGCAGGACAATCACCCCGAGAATGGCACCAAAGGTATCGGGCAGATCATCGAACCCGAGAACCCCGCCGCTGAGGCCCACCGCAAAAAGGGGCACGACCACCAGTTGTCCCACCAACAGGATGGGCTTCGCGCCGAGCACGCTCTCCACATCCCCACCGGCTTGCTTAACGGTGGTCAACGAGAGTGCTACTCCCGGTGCTAACAACACCAAAAGTAACCCCACTTGCAGTGCCGGATGTTGCCACAGCACCCGCGAAAGGATGAAGGCTACCGCAGGGACCACCAGGAGGTTCACCGCGAAAAGCGCCACCAGAACACGGGGCTTAGCAATGGCTTTGCCAAGCGAGAGCAGCGGCAAGCCCAAGACAACAGCAAAGACCATGGCGCCCAAAGCAACCCAGGTGACCACTTCCAGAAGGGTCGATTCCCACGGCAGAAAAATGCCCAAGCCCAGACCGATGGCAATGGCCAACAGGATCCAGGCGGTAGAGAGACTAGATCGCATCAGCGGGCCGCCTGAACGACTCGGCCAAGAGCGACGAACTCGGCCAAGCCCCAGGCTTCGCCGCGGTCGGTGGGGTTCAGTCCCGCCCGTTCAATGAGCTCGCTCACACGGGCTGACCCCAAATATTCGGCGAGTGCACCTCGAGCCATTTTTCGCCGGGTACGAAACGCATGGGTGACGAGTTCGTCGAGAACGCGTCGGAGCGCTTCGTCGCCAGGTGGCGGGTGTGCCTCCATCTGCACCAGCAGCGAATCAACGTTCGGGACGGGCCAGAACACCTGCCGCGAAATTGCGCCTGCAACGCTCCACTCCCCAAACCAGGAGGCTTTCACACTGGGTGACCCATACGCTTTGGAACCCGGTTTTGCGGCCAGTCGCTCAGCTACTTCCGATTGCACCATCACCAACACCCGTCGAAGGGTGGGGAACGTGCGCAGCAGGTGCAAGACGATCGGGACAGCGGTGTTGTAGGGCAAATTGGCGACCAGTACGGTCGGTGGTGTGGGAAGAGCCGTGACCTCCATGGCATCGGCCTCGATCACGTCGCACACACCGCCGGGCTGGAAATCCTCAATGGTCTGGGGTAGCAGCGCGGCCAATCGCGGGTCAATTTCGATGGCCGTCATCTGAGCTCCGGCATCCAAGAGTCCCAGTGTCAGCGAACCCAGACCTGGGCCGACCTCGAGAACATGATCATCGTCACGGAGCTGCGCTGCCTGAACGATTTTGCGCACGGTGTTGGCATCGTGCACAAAGTTTTGACCCAACTTCTTCGTGGGAGTGATGTCGACCCGGGAAGCGAGCGCGCGAATGTCGCTCGCGCCGAGGAGGCGCGCGCTACTGGTGGGGTTCACGAAGCACCGAGTCAGGGCCCGTCACTGGGGCATCATCAAAGCGTCCATAAACCTGAAAGGTGTTGTCGGTCAGCTGCGCTGCTAACAGGGTGACATCCATGTCGAGGGTCTCTGCCATGGAGCGCAGCGTGTACGGCACCATGTACGGGCTGTTGGGCTTTCCCCGGTGAGGGGTAGGGGTAAGAAAAGGGGTATCCGTTTCGATCAGAATCTGCGATCGAGGCATCACCACAAGAGCTTCGCGAAGACCATGGGCATTACCGAAGGTCACCGTGCCGGAAAAAGAGGCATACCAACCGTGCTCAGCCAAAGTCTCCGCAAGCTGGCGATCGCCACTGAAGCAGTGGAAGACGGTTTTGTCTGGCGCACCAACCTCCAGCAGGGTGGCCACAACATCATCGTGCGCGTCTCGGTCATGAATTTGCAGGGCTAGGCCGTGTTTCTTGGCCAATTCGATGTGGGCGACAAACGCGTCTCGCTGATCCTGCTGGCGCTCAGGTGGAGTACGGAAGTAGTCAAGACCGGTCTCGCCCACAGCAACGACGCGCGGCTGCGAGGCGAGCGCATCCAGTGCGGCCATGGCATCGTCAAATTCGCCGGA
Source organism: Microbacteriaceae bacterium (assembly GCA_024639925.1). Lineage (GTDB taxonomy): Bacteria > Actinomycetota > Actinomycetes > Actinomycetales > Microbacteriaceae > Pontimonas. The sequence goes on along the minus strand of JAHEGA010000009.1, from coordinate 9,757 downwards.
GGCCATGAGTTGCGGTGCCTCATTCGGGTGGATGGCAACCGCCGCCAAGACGCGAGGCTCTCTCGCCGCCAGGGCCGCTGACCAGGTTGAGGTCTCGACGTCAGTTCCCACCTGCACCACACCCAGCACCCCCACGGCGCCGCTTCGGTCCAGATGTTCGGTGAAATCCATCGGGTTATCCCCGTCGGCAAATTCAAGATGAGCGTGATTGTCATACACACCAACATCTAGGGGTAACGGTGCGGGCGGATAGGCGACAGCACGATCGCTGTCGGTGGCGCTTCCCCGGGTGCGGATGTGCGCGGGCAGTTGGTTATCCACCGGGACCACCCCGTTAGCTGTCCTGCTCGATGCGCGGAAACAGTGCCGAAAGCTCCGCGATAGCGGACCCTGCTGGCAAGACTCCGAAGTGACCGGCGTCAGGAATGATCTGCTCCTGCAGCGCACCCAGAGAGGTGTCTGCACCCAGCCCGACCCACAATTTCTCGGTCGTCTCTGGCATGAACGGTGACAGGGTTACTGCAAGCGCCCTGAGCGCGTCTAAGGACGTGTAAAGCACCGCATCCAGGCGCGCTGCCTGGCCGTCGTCCTTGGCAAGCGCCCACGGCTCCTGCTCCGTGATGTAGCCATTCACGGCTTCCACGATGCGCCACAACTGAGCAAGAGCCTCGTGCGGAGCAAAATTGTGCATCGCCGTGTTGGCAGCATCAACCGCTTCTGACATCACGCGCGAGATGGCCTGGTCTGCGTCACTCGCATCGGGCATGGTCGGGACAACACCCTCCCGGTAGCGATTCACCATTGCAATCACCCGCGAGGCCAGGTTGCCCAGTCCATTGGCGAGCTCTGCTTCATATCGGGCAGACAGGTCCTCCCACGAGAACGACCCGTCCGAGCCAAACGTGATGGCGCGCAGGAAGTAGTAGCGGAAGGCATCGGTGCCAAAGACATCAGTGATGTCGGTGGGCGCAATACCGGTCAGGTTCGTCTTGGACATTTTTTCGCCGCCAACCAGCAACCACCCGTGGGCGAACACCTTTTTGGGTGGCGCCAAGCCTGCCGCCATCAACATGGCGGGCCAGATCACCGCGTGGAAACGGGCAATGTCTTTACCCACCAGCTGAACGGCAGGCCACTTGCTCGCAAACGCTTCGTCATCCGTCCCCCAGCCGGTGGCGGTGATGTAGTTGAGCAGTGCTTCAAACCACACATAGGTGACATGGTCGGCATCGAAGGGCACTTCGATGCCCCAGTCAATGTTGGAGCGAGAAATGGAGAGGTCTTCGAGTCCCCGGTTCACGAAGGCAATGATTTCGTTGCGCACACTGGCCGGTTGAATGAAATCGGGCTGGTTCGCATAGAGATCCAGCAAATCCTGCTGGAAAGTGCTCATCTTGAAGAAGTAGTTCTCTTCCTTCAACACTTCGACTGGGCGAGAGTGGATCGAGCAGAGCTTGGAGCCTTCGAACTCGCCCTGGCCTTCCAACACATCGGCGGCGGGTTTGTATTCCTCGCACCCGACGCAGTAAAAACCTTCGTATTCACCCTGGTAGATATAACCCTTGTCATGCAGCAGGGTAAGGAACTTCTTGACCGCGGTTTCGTGTCGCTCGTCCGTCGTGCGGATGAAGTCGTCGTTAGCCAAGTTGAGGGTCTTCAACAGCGGTTTCCAGGACTGCTCCACCAAGCGGTCTGCCCACTCGCGCGGGGTTACACCATTGGCCAGTGCTGTGCGCATGATCTTCTGACCGTGCTCGTCCGTTCCCGTCAGGAACCAGGTGGGAATGCCGCTTTGGCGCATCCACCGAGAGAGGACATCGGCTGCCACCTCTGTGTAGGCGTGCCCGATGTGCGGCACGTCATTCACATAGAAAATCGGTGTCGCAATAAAGAAAGTGTCAACGTCAGAGTGGGCCATCAAGCCTCAATCCTACGGGTGTGCGCTGATGCTGGCCGCGTAAAGCTCGCGCTTGGTGAGCCCGGTTTCTTTGGCGATCTGGGCACAGGCATCAGACCTCTTGACACCGTCGGCCATGAGCGAAGCCACCTGGGTCACAGCGTCATCGATATTCGCCTCTTCGCGGGGTTTTCCGCCCACCACCACCACTATTTCGCCCTTCACGCCCTCTTCGAACTGTTCCGCCAGTTCACCCAGGGTTCCCCACGCCACCTGTTCAAATAGCTTGGTGAGCTCCCGCACCACACACGCGGGGCGATCAGCGCCAAAAACCTCCGCCGCATCGCTCAGGGCATCCCCCAACCGGTGCGGGGATTCAAAGAAGACCATCGTGCGGGGCTCGTGTGCGAGCGACTGAAAATATCCCGTGCGTCCTTTACGGGGAATGAAACCCTCGTGGACAAAACGGTCGGTTGGCAACCCACTGACCGCAAGCGCACTAATCCCGGAGCTGGGCCCGGGAATGATGGACAGGGGAACATTAGCCTCACGCGCGGCTTTCACGAGGGCATAACCCGGGTCAGAAATGCCCGGCATTCCCGCATCCGACACAAACAGCACATCCGCACTGAGCGATGTTTTCAACGCTTGCTCAATGACGTCATCCTCGGAGTGCTCATTGGCCACCACAAACCGGGCATGGTGCTGAATCTCGAGTTTTGCGAGCAGCTTCTTCGTCACCCGAGTGTCTTCAGCAACGATCAGATCAGCGGTGGCAAAGGCCTCCGCGAGGCGTTTGCTCGCATCCCCCAGGTTGCCGATCGGGGTGGCAGCAAGGATCAGCATTCCGTCATTGTGTCAGCTGAGGAACAAGAGCAGCTGGGTCCGTCACTGGCAGCGCACACACCCCCGCTTCACAGAGATAGGCGGTGGTGGAAGAAACATCGGTACGCCCTTCCAGCAGCCCGATGCCAAGTTTCAAGAACTCTGAGGCCTGCGCGGGGGTTGCAAACAGCGACACAGTACCCGGCGGGTTCCACGCCGCGAGTGTCTCCCAATCGCCACCCTGGTCCTCCCCCACGACAATCAGTTCGCGAGCCGATGCTCGGTATTCCTCGAGTGCGCGCAGGACACCCGCAAACCCGAGAGGTTGCGCAATGGCCTGCTGGGCATACGGTGCGATGAACGACAGGGCACGCTCGCGCAACGTGGGGTCAGAACTCAGGTGTGACCACCGCAGAAGCGCCAAGGCCATCAGGCTGGGCCCTGACGGTGTCGCCCCTTCGGAGAGATCGCCGGGGGTGTGACCCGGACGAGACAATCCTTGGCTCACGAGCAAGGGATCCCCCAGGCCCCCTTCAACGTCGAGGGCTGCGTGAAGAATGTCCCGGGCGTGCGCCACACCTTCTGCCCACCCCAGCGCAGAGCCGACCTCAAGCAGGCCCAGTGCCAACCCGCCGTAGTCCTCCAGGGTGGCGGGAGCTTCACTGGCCACCCCCTGTCGACTCAACCGAAGAAGGCTGCCGTTGCGAACATGATGAGCAACAAGCCATTCGGCAAGCTCTTGGGCGATGGCACCGGGTTCGCCGGCCACTCCCGCTCGATGGGCAGCAGCAAGTGCTTCCAGTAACAACCCGTTCCACCCGGTGACGACCTTGTCATCCACCGCTGGTGGCTCGAGCGACGCTCGCTCGTTGGCATCTTTCAGGTAGTAGCCACCCTCGGATGACTGGCCATCAATGACACTTTCGCTGTCCTGACCGCTCGCGAAACCACCGTCAAGCCGGAGCTGGTGGGTCAGGAAGCGCACGATGTTTGCAGCCATGTCCGTGTTCCCCACCCGCGAATACGCCAACAGCAATCCGGCGTTGTCGGTGAGCATGCGCTCGTAGTGGGGCTCGGTGAAATCTGCCTGGGTGGAGTAGCGAAAAAAACCGCCTTCGACCGAATCAAACAGTGCCGAGCGGGAATACACCCCCAGGACGCGCTCCGCACAGGCTCGGGCATCGCTATCCCCGCCCTCACCGCGGTCGATAAGAAAGTTCAGCAACGGCGCCATGGGGAATTTGGGGGCCTCACCGAATCCACCGTGGACAGGATCCTCCTGCTGTTGGGCAGACCTGCTCGCCTCCGCCAGGTCCGCAAGCTCCGGCATTACCCCCGCAGGCGAGGTGATGGCATCGCTCGCTGCTGCGAGCGCGTCCACGAGGCTCTGGGATTGGGTGAGAACGTCCTCGCGGTTGTCCCGCCATGCGGTGGTGACAGCGTGGAGAACATCGGGGAGCGACGGAAGCGAATCGCGGGGTTCGGGGGGAAGATACGTGGCGGCATAAAACGCTTTGCCTGTGGGCGTGGCAAACACCGTGAGTGGCCAGCCCAGGTTTTTGGTGAACGCGCCGGCTTGCATCAAATAGGTCGCATCAACATCGCCGTGTTCTTCCCGGTCCACTTTGATGGCCACCACAGATTCGTTGATCAGGGCCGCAATATCCGGGTCGTCGAAGCACTCCCTCGACATCACGTGACACCAGTGACAGGTGCGATAACCAATGGAGATCAGCAGGGGAACATCACGACGCACCGCCTCGTCAAAGGCTTCCTGACCCCACGGATACCAGTCCACATCCTGGTGAGCGTGGGACAGGAGATACGGGCTTACCGCCCCTGCAAGCCTATTTCCAGAAGTGTTACCAGTTGCCATCATCCGGGTGGGTTCCCACCCGCTTGCCAGAATCCATTGCCTCCATGACCGCCATATCCTCAGCATCCAAAGCAAAGTCGAACACAGCGAGGTTCTCGGCCAGGCGCTCTTTGCGAACACTCTTGGGGAAGACGATGACGCCTTCTTGGATGTGCCAGCGCAGCACAATCTGCTGAATAGTTTTACCGTGCTTCTGCGCAAGCTCATTCAGCCCGGGAAGCTCTGCCAATTCATATTTACCCTGCCCCAGCGGCCCCCAGGCCTCGGTGAGGATTCCGCGCTGTTCCCCAAACGCGCGCACAGTGCGCTGCTGGAAAGCAGGGTGCAATTCGACCTGATTGATGGCCGGAACAACGTTGCCGGCTTCCAGGATGGCTTCGAGGTGCTCGGGTTCAAAGTTCGAAACACCGATGGCTTTACTAAGCCCCTTGGCGGCAAGTTCTTCCAGCGCCAACCACGTCTCCACGTAGCGACCACGGGTGGGAGCCGGCCAGTGGATGAGGTACAGATCGACATAGTCGAGTCCCAGTAGCTCCAGTGAGGTCGCCAACGCGGCGGGAGTCTCTGTTGCGCCCTGGTCCGAGTTCCACACTTTGGTGGTGACGAACAGTTCCTCACGCGGGATGCCGCTTTTCGCGAGAGCGCGACCGACAGCCGCTTCGTTGCGATAAATCATCGCCGTGTCGATGTGACGATAGCCCAGCTCCAGAGCATCGAGAACGACGCGTTCACATTCCGCGTCATCGTCAATTTTGAAAACACCCAACCCCACCTGGGGAATGGTGGCACCCGTGTTCAGGGTGAGCCGTGCCTGTTCTGCTGGTGCTGTCATCTTTCTATCCTCACACGAGAGGGGCTGGGTATAAAAAAGGCAGAGGGAGGAGACTCCGTCGCTGTCTCCTCCCTCTGCGCATCTTCAATGCTACGGAAGTTTGTCCTACTTAGAGGACGTTGCGTTCACCTCGTAGGACGTGTTGGTGGACTCGAAGAAGTTCACCAGCTGCAGGGTGTCGTTCGCCGTAGCCATCCACTTTGCGGGGTTCGAGACGTTGTACTCCGTGTCAAAGCCGAGCTCCTCGAGACGACGGTCCGCCAGGTACTTGACGTACTGGTTGATGTAGTTGGCGTTCAGGCCGAGGATTCCACCGGGGAGCAGGTCGTGGTTGTAGGCCTCTTCCATCTCCACTGCATCCAGAATCATCTGGCGAATCTCTGCTGCGAACTCAGGAGTCTGCAGGTCAGGGTTCTCTTCCAGCACCGTCAGGATCAGGTTGATTCCGAACTTGAGGTGCAGGCTCTCGTCGCGCACAATCCAGTCCACGAGGGATCCGAAGTTACGCAGCAGGTTCCGCTGGCGGAAGCTGAGCGCCACCATGAAGCCCGAGTAGAACCAGATGCCCTCGAGGATGACGTTGTAGGCAACCAGGTTGCGAACGAAGTCTTGCTTGCCCTCGGTGGTGTTGATGTCGATGGTTTCTTCGGTCATGCGCTTGATGAACTTGACCTCGAAGTCCTCTTTACGAGCCATCGAAGGAATGTCGACGTGTGAAGCGTAAGCCTGCTCACGGTCGATCGGGAAGGTTTCGAGTACGTACTCGAAGCTCATGCAGTGGTTGGCTTCTTCCCACATCTGCTTGGCGAGGTACAGGTGTGCCTCGGGTGCGTTGATGTAGGGGTACACGCCGAATGCGAGTGCCTTGTTGACCAGCAGCTCGCTGGGGTTGAAGTAGCTCATCAAGAAGGTGATGGCGTGACGCTCTTCGTCGGTCATCTTCTTGAAGTCAGCGATGTCCTCGCCCAACTGAATTTCGTTGGGGAACCAGGTGTTGGCCACAGCCTGGTCGTAAAGGTCCATTGCCCACTGGTAACGCACTGGCTTAAGAAGGAGTCCTTCTTGTACGCCTTGTCCGAGAATGCCCATTATGTGCTCCTTAGTGTGTGATGTTCGTTGGTGTGCTAGTTGTTACTGGCAGCTGTCGCACTGCAACAGGTCCATGGGGTCGACGGGGACGGAGTAGCCGTCCACGGCGGTGTCGAGGGGGTTCATTATTCGCTCGCTTTCGCGCCGCCGCCGAAGCCGAAGCCCTTCTTAGGGCTGCTTGCTCCTGCAGCAACGGGTTCTGCTGAACCCGCAGCGGATCCAAAGCCCTTCTTGGGGGCTTGGGAACCTGAGCTGTTGATCTGCTCAGACTTGTTCACCTTCACCGTGGACTGTTCCGCGGTGTGGCGAGGCTTCATGTGGAGGTAGTACGTCGTCTTCACTCCACGCTTCCAGGCACCGGTGTAGATCGACATCAGATCATCGATGTCTCTCGTCTCCAGGTACATGTTGCGACTGATGGCCTGATCGATCCACTTCTGTGCTCGGGCTGCGACCTCCAGGAAGGCGTAGGGCGAGAGCTGGAAGCTGGTCTTGAAGGTTTCCTTCAAGTCCTCAGGGATCGAATCGATGTTCTGGATGTCACCCTGGCTACGAAGAATGTCTTCGCGGGTGGACTCCCACAGGCCGCGCTCGCGCAGTGCCTCCACGAGGTTGCGGTTGACCTCCAGGAACTTGCCCGAGCTGGTCGAGCGGCTGAAGATCTGCGAGAACTGGGGGTCGAGACCCGGCGTGGTTCCCGCGACCAGTCCGATCGAGGCCGTGGGGGCGATGGCCATGAGGGTGGCGTTACGCATGCCGCCCTTGACTTTCTCGCGCAGGCGGTCCCAGTCCAAACGAGTGGTTCGATTGACCTCGACGGCAACGCCACGGTCAGCTTCGGTGAGATCCACGGTGTCCAGGGGAACAATTCCCTGAGACCAGCGGGAGCCTTCAAAGTTCGGGTACGAACCGCGCTCCACAGCGAGGTTGGCTGACTCGTCGATGGCCGCATAGGAGACGTGCTCCATGATTTCATCGATGAGGTCGTAGGCCTCTTCGCTCTCGTAGCTGTACCCAAAGCGCTCGATCACATCGGTGAAGCCCATGACGCCAAGACCCACGGCACGGTTTTGCTCGTTCGAGTGGTCTGCCTCGGCCACGCTGGAGCGCGTGATGTCGATGAGGTTATCCAGCTGGCGCACCGCGATGCGAGCGCTCTCATCGATCTTCGCCCAGTCCATTTTCCCGTCCAGCACGTGCTGGGAAAGGTTGATGGAGGCCAGGTTGCAGACCGAGACGTTCTCCGCATCCTGTGGCAAGCAGATTTCGGTGCAGAGGTTGGAGAGGTGAATGGTGCCGGAGTTGTTGTTGATGGCACGGTTATTGATGGTGTCTTTCCAGGTCAGCCACGGGTGGCTGGTGCCCTGAAGTGATACCAAGATGGCTTTGAACTGCTCTCTGGCGCCCATCTTCTTGAACATGCCGAGCTTGCCGGCTTCTGCCATCTCGACATATTCGGCGTAGCGCTTGGAGAAGGCTGAACCGTAGAGCTCGTTCAGGTCGGCAACCTCGAGTGGGTCAAAGAGGTACCAGGGCTCGTCGTTTTCGACGCGCTTCATGAACTCATCCGAAATCCACACGGCTGTGTTAGCCGTACGGGTACGACGGTAAGGGTCACCGGAGTTCTGGCGCAGGTCCAGGAACTCGGGGAAGTCCATGTGCCAGTTCTCCATGTAGAAGCACAGCGCACCGAACTTTTTGCCGCCACGGCTGACGGCACGCAGCACCGAGTCAATGGTGTGCATGAAGGGGATTGGGCCGGTCGATGATGTGTTGTTGGAGCGGATCGGGGATCCCTGGGCGCGGAGCTTGGTCACGGCGAGGCCGATGCCTCCGGTGCCCTTGGTCAGCCACATGACATCGCGAGTGGTCTTCGCGATGTGCTCGATGTCGTCCTGCATCTCCATGACGAAGCAGTTGGCGAGCTGCGGGTAGCTGGTTCCACCGTTGACCAGGGTCGAACCGGCGGCCAGGTACTCGAGCTTGGACATCTTTTCGTAGAAGCGAAGAGCGTTAGCGGTGGGGTCTTCCTCGTTAAGGGAGAGGCCCATCGCGATGCGCATCCAGAAGTACTGGGGAACCTCGAGGGGGTCACCGTTGCGGCCCTTGATGCCGTAGCGGTTGTTCAAGGTGACGACGCCGATGTACTTCAACAGTTCATCGCGGCTGGGCTCCATGGCCTGGGCGAGACGGTCAAAGTCGAACATCTGGGTGAGGCGCTCGTCCAGGAGGCCCTCGTCGACGCCGCGACGGACGTTTTCTTCGAAGTGCTGGACGTGGAGTTCTTTGAGCTCTTCGGGGGACGAGTAATCGCCAAGAACCTTCTTGTAGATGGTTTTGACCAGCAAGCGAGCTGCCACCACGTCGAACGCAGGGTCGTCTTTGACGTTCTGCAGGGCGACCTGGATCACGGCCTCATCAAGTTGCTGGGTGGTGATGCCATCAAACAGAGTCAGTTCGAGCTCACTCGCAATCTGGGTAACCCAGGCAATGGAGTCCTCGAGGCCTTCTGCTGCGTGCTCAATGGCCAGGTTGATTTTGTTGGCGTCGTATGGCTCTCGCTCACCGTTGCGCTTCACCACCGTGATGTTCATGCTGTTTCTCCTCTACGTTGCCCTCTGGGGACCACTATTTGTCGATATTCCTGTTGTTTTTCTGTCCCAGGTGGTGCTCAGAGGGCACATGTCTTGGCGACAGCTTGACCACTATATATGCCGGTCCTGACAATTCCCAGACCCCATATCTTGTGGGCGTGTCATCCACACCTGTGGACAAATTTCCGTCTTTATCCACAGTCAACAAGCCCCGGCCTGCTCGGTTTTTGCCACTGTTTCAGGGACCTCTGACACGGCCTGCAGGAATAAGCTGAGCAGGTTGTGAATAAATACGCGGACCTGTTGAAAACCCGGGGGGTGGCCCGGATTATTTCCGCACAACTCACCGCGCGGTTGCCCTCAGGAATGTTGTCTCTGGCGTACCTGCTCCACATCGAAGCAATCTTCGATTCCTACGGTCTGGCCGGACTGGTGCTCGCGGCCACCAGCCTCGGGCAAGCAATTGCTGGACCGTTAACATCCCGGTGGATGGGTTACTGGGCCATGCGACCGGTCATCATCGTGACCATCGCGGTCTCTATTCTCAGCATGGCCGGAATTGCTTTTGCCGTCCTTCCGATCGGCGGCTACATCATCGTTGGATTCATCGGGGGCCTAGCGACCCCACCCATCCAGCCCGCCGT
>JAHEGA010000006.1 GCA_024639925.1 Microbacteriaceae bacterium | reverse complement strand
GGGCGAAAACCCCGCTGTAGGACCTGAACCCAGTCAAAAATGAATCGAACCCACAGCGCCAACAAGAACAACCCGAGAGCAAAATAGACAATCACAGCGATAAAAGACATAGCTCTCCCAGTATCACCCTCGCGGCTGAGGAAACGCTTCGGCTAGTCGACGAGCGCTGCGTCGAGCTCGGACTCCACACCATCACCGTCGCCACTGACCAACACGTGCGAGGGCGAGAGCAGGAACACCTTGGGGGTGACCCGCTCGATGTGGCCGTGAAGACCCTGGGTGAGACCGCTGGAAAAATCAACGAGGCGACGCGCCTCTGATTCGCTCATCTGCGTGAGGTTAATGATGACAGGCACACCTTCGCGGAACGATTCTGCGATGGTCTTGGCGTCGTCATACTTCTGGGGGTGGACCGTCAAAATTTCGTTCACATCACTCACCCCTTGTTTGGATCCACGACGAAGAGGAGTCACCGTCGCGCGCTGGGCTGGAGGGGCAGCGGCAACAGCGGTTGCCGAGCGAGGCTGTGGGCCCTGCTCTTCGAGCGACTCTTCGGCAAGTCCCAAGAATTCGAGAGTCTTGCGTAGTGGATTCGACATGTGTGCCCCTTCGGCGTTCGTAATGATTTAAGGGTAGGTCGGATCGGGTCTTTTCCCGGTAATTGCGCTCCCAATACGCAGGTGTGTCGCACCTCGGGAAATCGCCTCCACGAAGTCCCCCGACATCCCCAGCGACAACTTGGTGGCTCCGGGAGCCAGCCGCAAGACGTTCTCTCGATACTCGAGAACACGATCAAAAGCGCTCCGGGGATCCTCTCCTACCGGCGCCACCGCCATGACTCCTCGCAAGGACAGGTTCGATGTGCCCAAAACGCCTTCGGCCAGAGCGCTGAGCTCGGAGGGCTCCACTCCCCCTCGGCCCGGCACATCGGTCAGGTTGATCTCGAGAAAAACGTCAAGTTCACGCTCTGACTGCGCTAAAGCTTTGGTCAGGGACGGGCGGTCCAGAGAATGGATGACCGAGCAGTACTGCGCCACCGCTTTTGCCTTGTTGGACTGCAACTGCCCCACAAAATGCCAAGTCAAGGGCACGTCGGAAAGCTCAGCGTGTTTTGCCTGCGCCTCCTGGTGGCGGTTCTCGCCAACATCGGTCACCCCCGCATCAGCAAGCTGCCGAACCAAGGAAGCCGGATGAAACTTCGTCACCACGATGGTGGTAATTGACTCGGGATCTCTCTCCGATGCTCGGGCAGCCTCTGCGATCTGCGCGCTGACACGAGCAAAACGCTCGGCGGGGGTGTCCGCCACGGTGGCTACCTCAGAAATTCAGGAACATCGAGCTCGTCGTCTTCCGGGGCATCGGACGTCACTGGCGAGACCGGCTCACTAGCCACGGGGGTCTCCTCGCCCGGAAGCAGCCACGATTCTTCGGCCGCGGGAGCCTCGGGCTCCGGAGAGTGGCCGGTGCTCTCTGGCGCGGCAACTCGGACCGGGGGTGTCTGATTCTCGTCGAACCCGGCTGCGATCACGGTCACCCGCACTTCATCACCCAGGGAATCATCGATGACGGCCCCAAAAATGACGTTGGCGTCAGGGTGGACTGACTCCTCCACCAGTTTGGCCGCGTCATTAATTTCGTAGAGGCCCAAGTTTGAGCCGCCCTGGATGGACAACAGGACGCCCTGCGCCCCTTCGATGCTGGATTCGAGCAGCGGTGAGGCGACAGCTAGTTCGGCCGCCTTAATCGCTCGGTCAGCGCCCCGGCTCGAGCCAATTCCCATCAACGCTGTACCCGCGTCCTGCATGACCGATTTCACGTCAGCAAAATCGAGGTTGATCAGACCCGGCGTAGTGATGAGGTCGGTAATCCCCTGGACGCCGGCCAACAACACACGATCTGCGGTATCAAAGGCCTCAAGCATGCTGATGCTGCGGTCGGAGACCTCGAGCAAACGATCGTTGGGCACCACAATCAGGGTGTCCACTTCGTCCTTGAGCGCTTGCACGCCAACATCGGCCTGGGACATTCTGCGCTTGCCCTCGAATGAGAAAGGCTTGGTGACGACACCCACGGTCAGGGCGCCGATCGATTTGGCGATCCGGGCAACCACAGGTGCACCACCGGTCCCCGTGCCACCGCCCTCACCCGCGGTCACAAACACCATGTCTGCACCCGAAATGGCTTGCTCGATCTCTTCTTCGTGGTCCTCCGCGGCCCGTCGGCCAACCTCCGGGTCAGCGCCTGCGCCCAAACCGCGAGTCAGATCGCGGCCCACGTCGAGCTTGACGTCGGCGTCACTCAAGAGAAGTGCTTGCGCGTCCGTGTTGATAGCAATGAACTCGACACCCTGGAGGCCGCGCTCGATCATGCGGTTCACAGCGTTAACGCCACCGCCGCCCACCCCCACCACTTTGATGACAGCGAGGTAGTTTGATTGACCGGTCACCGGTTCTCCTTTTCACAAACCTTCAACCTATGGTTGAAGATAAGAGTTTTCATCACGTTTAGCGGGGATGAAGATACGGGGTGGATAGCGTCAGCTGGAGCAATGCGCGGGCGTGTCGTGGAACCTGTTTCAACCACTGATTACTCACCCTTTAGCTCGAATGACCACACTTTCCGGGGTCGTGACGTCAATTACCTGGGCCTCTTGATCGCCGGCTGCTCGCAGGGCCGCAGAAAGAACTCGCGCCTTCTCTGATGACCGATCAGAACTGCCCCAGACCACCTCATGCGACGCGCCGCGAATACTAAATCGCACGTCGTCTCTCGTGGTCGCGGTCACTCCCTCGACTTGACCAAGAAGCTGCTCGGGAAGCGCCAGCAGCACGAGAGAAATGGCCGAGAAACTCGGGGACTCCTGATCTGCGGCGACCAACACCAACGGAAGAGAGGGCGGCAGGGTTGATTCCTGCCACAGCGCGACCGCCGCGGCATCCACCACCGTGTACTGGTTACCTTCCACCACCACACCGATGGGCTTTCGCTCCTGGATGGTCACGACGAGGGTTCCCGGCGGCTCAATACGAGTGTCAAATGCTTGGATCAAAGTGATGCCGGAGAGCGCTTGAGCCACCACCTCGGGACTTACTCTCGCTAATGGCTCGCCGTACAGCGGATCAAGCGCGCCGGCAATATCGGAGGTCTCCAGCCGCTCGGCGCCCTCCACAACAACCCTGGTGAGCGAAAGAACGGGTGACAAGGTCAGTACAACGACGGCGAGCACCAAAGCCCCTACGCTGCCCAGAGTGATGCCCCATCGGCGTCGGCGCAGTCGGGTGGCGACGGTCAGTCGGCGACGCTCTTCCCGTTCTGCTTTAACCCGGGCTTGGGTGGCTTTTTTCTGCGCGGTCTGGGCGCGAGCGGATGGTTTTGTGGTCCCCTTGGCCGAGGTCGAAGAAAAACCTTCAGGCCTATCCACTCGATCGCCCATCCCAGTCGCGTTTTGCCTTCAGCAACTGGGGAACAATTTGGTAGAGGTCCCCCGTGGACATGGTCAGCACGAGATCACCCGGCTGCGCTCGCTCCACCGCCAAAGCGCAGGCCCTATCCCAGTCCGGTTCGAAGTCATACGAGGTTCCGGCAGGCAGCTGATCAAGAATCAACGCCGTGGTGACCCCCTCGATCGGGTCCTCTCTCGACCCAAAGATGTCCAGGAATATCGTGTGGTCACTCCCCCGGGCAAAGGCCGCCGCAAGCTCAGAGGCCATATATTGCGTCCGCGAAAAAAGGTGAGGTTGAAAAAGAGTGATTACTTTCCCCTCGCCCGCAACGGCCCGCGCCGTCTCCAGAGCCGCAGCAACCTCGGTCGGGTGGTGAGCGTGGTCGTCGTAAAAGCTCACCCCGGACAGCGTCCCGTGATACTGAAAGCGCCGGTCAGCACCCTGAAAACCGGAGGCGGCGTTGGTCGCTTCGTCCAAGGACAACCCCAGTTGCAACAACAAAGCGACCACGCCTGTGGCATTGAGGGCTGGCAGCCGGCCGGGCACGCTGAGAGTGACGGTGGCCGAGTGCCCTCCCGCCGAAACCACAAAAGAGGCCACTGGGCCGGGCGAAAGTTCTGTCATCACCACATCAGCATCGGGCTGTGTGCCATAGGTCACCACGGGCGCAGCGCCGTCAAGCCGGCGCATGAGCTCCTGAGCACCGGCATCATCAGCGCAGAGAACAATGCTCTTTCGGGCTGTGCGAGCAAACTCTTCGAAAGCGTCATAAATCGCGTCCAAGGAACCATAAAAATCAAGGTGATCCGGGGCAATGTTGGTAATCAGCACGTGCACCGGGTCATAGCCGACGAAAGACCGATCCGATTCATCAGCCTCAATAACGAACAGCTCATCGGTGCCGCTGCGCGAGGACACGCCCCACTGGCTGACAACGCCGCCATTCACGCACCCGGCATCAACACCTGCCCGCTCTAACGCGGTGGCTACCATCGCCGTCGTGGTGGTTTTCCCGTGTGAGCCTGCGATAGCGAGCGGAGATAACCCGCGAAGCAACCATCGAAGCGCTTCCGAGCGGTGAATAACAGTGAGTCCGCGCCGCAACGCTTCACCATATTCTGGATTCTCTTCACGCACCGCGCTCGAGAAGACAACGGTGTCGCACTCGCCAAGGTGAGCAGCATCATGGCCCTCAAAGACCGTCACACCGGCCAAGGTCAGGGAATCCGTGACTTCCGATGAGCTCCTGTCTGACCCCGACACCGTATGACCGCGCTCCGCGAAGACCCGCGCAATCCCGCTCATCCCTGAGCCACCGATGCCGATGAAGTGAATGTGTCCAATGCTTTCGGGTAGCGCCCGCCCTAATTCCGGTTTCATCGCTGTGCTTTCTGAACGCTGTCCATCACGGTTTGAGCCATGTGCTGTGCCGCATCACGCCGGCCTAGCCCCGAAGCCGCGGACTTCATGCGCTTCAGCGCAGCCTCGTCTTGAAGAAGCGGCCACACCGTGACCGCCACATTCTCGGGTGTGAAGTCGGCGTCTCGAACAAGAACCGCAGCACCCGAGGCAAAACTGTCGGCAGCATTTTTCTCCTGCTCCCCATTTCCCACCGGGTAGGGAACAAATATCGCGGGAATGCTCAGCATTTGGATCTCCGAGACCGTGGCCGAGCCGGCGCGGGAAATTACTGCGGTCGCTGCGGCAAAAACAAGGTCCATCCGGTCACAGTAAGACAGCCCCACGTAGCCCGGTGGCATGTCCTCGGGGACTGGGTTCTTCCCGCCCACGATGTGGAGAACCTGCCATCCCGCGCTAATGACAGTGGGAACCAGAGCGGTCACCGTTGTGTTGATGTTCCTGGCCCCTTGAGAACCCCCCGTCACCACCAGGGTCTTTTTCCGCGGGCTCAAGCCAAAATAGCTGCGGGCCGCGCTGGCACTCGGCTTGTGCGGGGGGTGGGTCATCGCGCGCGCCATCGGCATCCCGATGATGCGCGCCCCGGGCAAGCCGGGAGTAGTAAAAGCTGTCAGAACATGCCGGGTAAAACGTGCTCCCAAGCGGTTCGCAAAACCCGCAACGGCGTTGGCCTCATGAATCACGATGGGGGTTTTGCGTAACCAAGCTGCCACGTACACCGGCGCGCAGGCATACCCGCCAAATCCCGCCACCACCTCGGCTTGATGGCGGCCCAAAATCCGCCACGACCGAAATACTGCGCCAAGAAAGCGTGGGCCGAAAGATAGCGCCCGTAGGGATAGCTTCCGCGGGAGCGGAAGCCGGGCTATGGTGTGCAGCGATAACCCTGCTTCGGGGACTAGTCGCGACTCCAAACCCTCTGCAGTCCCGATCACCGTCATGTCCGAGGGCTTGAGCCCATACTGCGCCTGAAGCGCCTCAGCAACAGCCAGGAGCGGGTTCACATGGCCGGCTGTCCCCCCACCGGCGAGAACGACCCTGGTCATGATTTCTGTCGACGCGAGCGCGCCAGGTAGTCACCGACGGACTCAGCATCCTGCCGGTTGAGCGCCATCACGATACCCATGGCAGACAGAGAGGCCAGTAGAGCAGAGCCCCCCACCGAAAGAAACGGGAGCGGAATCCCCAGCACAGGCAGCAACTCCAACACCACGGCGATGTTGATCAAGGCCTGCCCAATCAACCACACCATCACCCCGCCAGTCACCAGTCGGGCAAACGGGTCTGAATTTTTGCGCACCAGGTGGGCCATGGTGATGGCCAACACGATGAAGGCAACGATGACCAGGGTTGTCCCGAGCAAACCGAGCTCTTCCCCGACAATCGCAAAAATGAAGTCTGTTTCCGCTTCGGGAAGCCAGGACCACTTAGCCCGCGAGTTTCCCAGACCCACCCCGAAAACGCCACCGGATCCCAGAGCGAAAGTCGAGTGGACACTCTGCCAACAGGTGGTGAGGTAGTCCTCTTCCGTACACCCTGAGAACCAGGTGGTGATCCGTCGAATTCGCGATGGTGCGAAAACAGCGGCCGCCGCGGCTAAAACCGCAACGCCCGCAAGAATGGCGCCGAGGTGCTGCCAGCGAATCCCCGCGAGGAAGACAATTCCGATCACGACCAGAGCCATCACACCCGCGGTACCCAGGTCTCCACCGGCCATCACCGCGCCAATGGCGATAACAACCCCGAACCCCAGCGGCTGGTACAGCGTGCGCCATTCCCCAATTCGGTCCAGGCGATCAGCCAGAATCGCTGCCATCCAGACGATGAGTGCCACCTTCAGGACTTCGGAGGGCTGACCTTGGAAGCCGGCAATACTGACCCAGTTTCTGTTTCCCCCGGACGTGACGCCGAGCGTGGTGAATACCAGCGCCTGGAGGACCAAAGCGGCAAGGAAAGCGCTCGGAGCGAAGCGACGGATCGTGATGGGTGGCAGGCGTGAGATCACCAACATGAGGGGAATGCCAATCAGAACCCACGAGGCCTGCCGGAAAAACACGGCAAAAAAGTTTCCATTGTTGCCCAGTGCTGAATCGACAAAGGACGAGGACAACACCATGACCAGGCCGAAAATGACGAGGAAAAGCACCGTCGCGACCATCACCACATAGGGCGGTGAGTCCTTAGCAAAAAGCCTCTTGACGCGAACAACGGAGGTCGCTTCCCGTGATGAAGACTTCGGACGAGCAGGAGCGCCGGTAGACAACGGGTCACCCTCCTCTGCATCAATCAGTGCGCCATTCAGGCGCACAAAAGGCGTCTCCAGTGTCCTCCGCGGGCAGGGGAAAAACAGCTATGCCACGCCGAGAGCGGGCGCGCCTAGGGCAGGGTTAGCACTCCGGCAATCACCGCTGGTGAGACGTCAAACGCCCTAGCCACAGCAACGGCTCCCACAATGACGGGAAGATCCTCGGGAATAGTCCAGCCTGCCTCGGCAAGCTCGTCGAGGGTCGACACTTCGAGCGCGTGGTTAGCGCGATCCTCCAAGAACGCCCGATCCACGATGATTCCCTCGACCAACCCGAGGTCGCTCTTTTCTGGCGAATCAAACGCCACACCGATGGCTCGCGCACCTTCGATAACGTCCGCGTCTTCAACGAGCGCCATGGTGTTCCCCACCCCCTTGCGATAAACGCACGCCACGGAGACACCGTCATACAGGGCGCCGTCCGTCAGGACAGAGGACTCCTCCACGCAGGCGGAGACAACCGGTGACCGCGGCCCTTCTCCCCGCGCCAGCAGACTCACCTGGTTTTCCGTCGCAACAACAAGCAGGGCTGAATAATCATGGGGGTCCCTCAGAGCATCGAGCAAGGGGGATGAGTGGTGACCCACAACAAAGGACGGCATTTCTGCTGCGGTTAACAGACGGCCCGCTAGCTCCGCCACACGTCGCCCATGGACCGCTCCTGAGACCAGCACCCACGGCGATATGTGTTCGTGCTTGTCGCGGACCCGCCAGGCAAAGTCAATATCGGACCAGACGGATACTGCCTTCTCGCGAGCCGCGCTGATC
This sequence comes from Microbacteriaceae bacterium, assembly GCA_024639925.1. GTDB lineage: Bacteria > Actinomycetota > Actinomycetes > Actinomycetales > Microbacteriaceae > Pontimonas. The sequence continues at coordinate 22,305 of JAHEGA010000006.1, read as the reverse complement.
ACAGGGTGGTCGGCGGGCACCCCCGGGGACACCACCAGGACGTGTGGTGAGTGATCCGTCAGTGCACTCTCGAGCACCGTGTCTTCGACTGAGACAACAGGGTCCACTGCCAAGACATCGAGGATGGGCAGAATGTGCTCACTGATGTCAGTGGCCAGAGCCAGCGGTGTCACGCCAAGCTCCACAAGGGTGTCTATGACGGCAAATCCAGTATCACCTACGCCAAGAACAGCAAACCGATAGTTACTCCACGGACTGGTCCAACCCGACAGGTCAGGGTAATCAGAGCTCAACGACTCAGCCACTCCAGGTAAAACAGGCCCGCACCCACCGCTGCAAACAGGCCGGCAACCAGCCAGAACCGCACCACGATGGTCACCTCAGCCCAACCCTTGATTTCATAGTGATGGTGAAGGGGCGAGGAGTAGAAGATTCGCTTCCCCTTGGTCGCTTTGAAATACAACCGCTGCAGGATCACAGACCCCGTCAGAATCACAAAAAGGCCACCCACCAGGGGCAGCAAACCCTCTGTGCGAGAAAAGAGGGCAAGCCCCGCAACTCCCCCGCCAAGGCCGAGCGAACCGGTGTCGCCCATGAAGATCTTTGCTGGTGACGTGTTCCACCACAGGAATCCAATCAGGCTGGCACTCGCCATGGCCGCCACTGCCGTAAGTTCCAGCGAGTCCCGCACCTCGTAGCACTTATAGAAGTTCTCTTGGTCCGGAATCACCCGGAAACAGGATTGGTTGAACTGCCAGAAGGTGATCATCACGTAGGCCACGAACACCAGAATCGTCGACCCGCTGGCCAGTCCATCGAGACCATCCGTGAGATTCACCGCGTTTGAGGTTCCGACAATAATCAGCGTGGCCCACACGGCAAATCCGATGAGGACGGCAACCTGACCCCACTGAGCAAACGACATGATGTCGGCACCGCGAACCAGAGAAATACCCGGAGCAGCGGGTGTTTGCCCATCGCTATCGGGGAAGGACACCGCAAGCACCGCGAAGGTGACGGCAACGACGATCTGGCCGATCACCTTTCCCCGCGGGCTCAGGCCCAACGACTGTTGCTGGCGAATCTTCGAGTAGTCATCAAGAAAACCCACAAACCCTAGGCCCACCATTAACCCGAGCACGAGCATCGCGGAATAACTGGGGGGCACACCCTCAATCAGATGGGAGGTGAAGTAGCCAAAAACAATCGCCAGGAGGATGACGATTCCCCCCATGGTGGGGGTCCCACGTTTCACAAAATGGGTTTTGGGGCCGTCTTGACGAATGAACTGACCCCAGCCAATTTTGGCAAACAACCGGATGAATAATGGGGTCAGAAAGAGCGAGAACGCCAGTGACAAAGCGCTACCGAGTAGCAGAATTCTCACGCGTGAAGCTCCCTCAACGTCGACGCCACCAGGCCCATTTCTTTCGTGACACCGCCGAGAACCACAAACACGTCTCCCGGTTGAATGTCACCTGCCAGAACAGCGTAAACCTCGTCCGGGGTTTCCACGTGCTGTGACTCCCCGTCCCACGAACCTTCACGGCCCACGGAAGCCCAAATGGGCCTGGCCTCCTTGCCTACTGCCACACACAAGGCAATATTCATGCGGACGATGAACGCCCCAAAAGCTTCCAGGTCGTCGTAGTCGGAGTCTCCGCCGAGGCTCACCGCGCCGGTCACCACAATGTGGCGCTGATCAGGAGTGAGCCGACCCCGGACATCCTTCATCACATCGACAGCGTCACGCGCACTGGCCACGGAACTGCCGTCGATAACGACGGCACCACCGCGAAGCTCGTGCACCGGCAGTTCCAGCCCGTCCCAGTGCGTCATGGCGTTTCCTTCTTCCCTGTCCATCCAGCCTCAGCGAGCGCCACCTGAGCCTCCCGTTTTGCGGAATAAGGGATTTTTGCTCCCCCAATATCCCGATAGGACTGAGACCCAGGGCCAAACCACACGACGCTATCGCCCGCGGTCACGAGGGAGAGCGCGAACCGGATTGCATCGTTGGGGTCGGCGATTTCGTGGACGTTTGCTGGGGAGACCGAACGAGCGCCTTCCAGAAGGCCCGCGCGAATAGTCGCCGGGTCCTCGCGGCGGGGATCGTCGTCGGTCACGATCACCACGTCGGCCAGCTTTCTAGCGGTTGCTCCCATGAGCGGACGCTTGGTGGCATCTCTATTTCCCGAGGTCCCGCACACCATGACCAGTTTCCCCGACGTGAGGTCTCGTACCGCCGTCAGGGTCTGGCGGTACGCATCCTCGCTCCGGCCGGCGTCCAGGAACACCGAGGGGCCATCAGAGCCGGAAACTTTTTCGATTCTGCCGGGGATGGCTACCGGAATGCCGTTAGTGCCCGGCCCAATCGCCGCCGCGAGATCAGAGAAGGCCACGCCACCTTCCACCATCATGGCCATCGCAAGAGCGGCGTTTGCGACCATATGCGCGCCCACAAAAGGAGCTCTCGTCACCACGATTTCACCGGTCGGAGCAGTGACCCGAAACTCGGTGACGCTCAGGCTCGCGGATTCCACGGCGTAGGTCCATGCGCCCTCCCCCGAGTCCTCTGAGGACAGGGTTGTGTGCGGTATCTGGACGCGCTGAGCCAGTGTTGTCCCCCATTCGCTGTCCACGCACACCACAGCCCGGCGTGCAGCATCGGGGTGAAAAAGCGCAGCCTTCGCATCGAGGTAGGGTTCCATCCCCCCAAAATCCTCAAAATGGTCGTGACTCAAATTGGTAAATCCCGCAACAGCGCTCAGGACGCCGCCGAGTCGGTTCTTAGACAGAGCCTGCGCGCTGACTTCCATGGCGATCCCCCCGACACCGTGCTCGGCGGCAAGAGCCAGCATTGCGTGGACGTCAGGGGCCTCGGGAGTCGTCAGGGTCGAGTCATACGCCACACCGTCAACGCGCCGCTCGGCGGTCGTCGATAACGCTGTTTTCCAGCCCAGCGCTCTCATGAGAGCTTCCAGCAAAAATGCCGTCGACGTCTTTCCGTTAGTCCCTGTCACGGAGAAGACAGGGGGATGATCGTCGTGAGTGCCATAAATTCGACTGGATAATGGCCCCAACGTTGCGCGGGGGTCCTCAGCGACCAGCACCGGAAAGTCCGTGCCACTCAGAGCATCCGCTCCGACACGGTCCGTGAACACCGCCACAGCGCCGGCACTCACCGCTGACTCCCACAGCTCTACGCCATGACGGTGAGCCCCCTGCAAGGCCACGAAGAGATCACCAGGAGTGATGGCCGAGGTGTGCAGGGCAACGCCTCGGACAGAGACATCCGCACCCCGGAGATCTAGTCCAAGGCTGTGTGCCACATCAGACAACCGGCTTTCCTGGTGGTGCTGAGGCCGCAGAACACGGTTGGTCACTCGGGCACCTCTCCTTGCTGGCGATGGGGAGCTACCAGGTTACCGGGGGAAGAACCGCCGGCACGCTCGAGGGAGCCACACGGTAGTGCTTGAGAACGTGGGACATCACATCGTGGAAGGCGGGGGCAGCCGCCGAGGAAACACGAGAGGTCTGCGGCTTGGTAAAGCTCACCAGAACGACATACTCGGGATCTTCCGCGGGCGCCATGCCCGCTAACGAAATCACTCGGTCATCCCCATACCCTGTGGCGTTGGCAATCTCGGCAGTGCCAGTCTTCGCGGCTACCCGATAGCCCGGGATGCTCAATGTGTTCCGGAGAGGGCCCTGGGACACGATCGTTTCCAGGCTTCGCACCACCTGCTCGGCAGCACTCGCGGACACCACGGTCACGGGCTCTGGCGCGGGGGCGGAAACCCATTCGCCATCAATGCTTCGACAACCATCAACGAGACGCAGGGGCAAACGAACACCATCATTCGCGAGCGCCTGATATGCCCCGGCCATTTGGGCCGCGGTGACCGAAATGCCCTGACCGAAGAACTGGTTGTAGCGGGTCACCACGTCCAGGGATTCGCCGGAGTTCAGCACACCCTGGGATTCCCCCAAGAAATCGACCGCCGTAATTTCTCCGAAGCCAAATTTTTCAAAATACCGAGTTGCTGATGCTTCTGGCATTCGGTCGGCAAGAACGGAGATCCCCGTGTTGGACGACGTTTGCAACACTCCGGCGGTGGTGAGCTGTGTGTCCTGCGCTACCGAGAAGTTCTTGATATACCGGCCGGAATACACCTCAAAAAAGCCCGGTGCCACAATCCGATCCTCAGCGTAGGTATGCCCCGCATCAATCAACATTGCGATCCCGATGGCCTTCATGATGGAACCGGGCTCATAGGGCGAGCTGAAGATTCGGGCTCCAGTGTTGCTGGTGGGTGTTTGAGAGAAATCGTTGGGATCAAAAGTTGGCCAGTCTGCCGCCGCCAAAATGTGACCGTCCTTGACTCTCACGACCATTGCCGAGCCCGACTGGGCACCTAAGCGACTGCCATGATCTGCCAACTGTTGCAGGACGTACCACTGAAGGTCACTATCCAGAGTCAGCACCACATCCCCGCCGTGGATGGGCTCCTCTACGGTGGAGGTCGTGCCGGGCAGACGCACCCCATCAGCACCACGCTGGTAGGTCGCCACACCGTTCTCGGCCGCCAGGCACTCATCCCAATCCAGCTCGACACCCGCAAGGGGACGATCGGTGCCGAGCATCCCGGTGATGTTTCCCGCCACTGCGCCAAAGGGATATGTTCTCTCTCGCACAAGGTCAATTTGTAACCACGGGATGCCCAGCTCGCGCAACGCGAGACGAGTTTCGGGGCTTACCCCTTTGACCAGGTAGGTAAATCGAGAGTCAGGATCCTGCCGGACCGCGTAAACAAGCTCCTCCGCGACCGCTCCCGTCAGTTGGGCGACATCCGCCATCGCGCTTTCCAGGGTGATGATTTCACCGTTACGACGAAAGTCCCCAGCAACGCTCGGGTCAGCGCTGATGTCGTAGCGATCAACGTCCACGGCCAGATCGTTGCCGAAACTGTCGACAATTGAGCCTCTGGACGCCCACACGGTCTCCTGGGTGGTTCGAATGGCTTCCGACTGCTCCTGAAGTTCACTCGCTCGCACGACTTGCACGTCAACAAGCCGGGTCAGAAACAGTGCCGCCACGACAAAAACCAGTACCAACGCAATCGCCATTCGGCGGCTGGTGAGGCGCTGGTGAGTCATCGCGCTCAGCGTGTGGAGGGCGAAGGAATCGACCCACCGAACGTGGCGGGTGCGGCGGGCGTGGTCAGCATGGCCGTCTCGATGGTCCCCTCCGCGGCGGGGGCTTCGACCGTCATGGCGACGGCGAGCGCATCCTCTGCACTCACCTCAACCACAGCCTGCGCAGCAAGGGATGCCGATACATCGGAAATAATCGGAACGAGAACCGGGGTTTCTGTGCCCGCAGTCACACCCACGATGCCGGCCTGTTCAGCGGGAGTTGCCGGCTGCGCTTCGCCCAGGACGATTCCATCAGAGACACGCAAATACGCGGGATTGTTGTCCTCAACCATTCCCATTGACGTGGCCAGCGAAGCAAGAGTGTCGGGCGCGTTCAAAGCCCCAATTTCCTCACCCACAATCTGCAGGCTCTGTTGGCTTGTGCGCATCTCGCTTTTCAGGGAGGAAATTTCGTAGGCCCCACTGGACACGCTGATGGACAGCAACAGCTGGCCTCCCAAGATCGCAAAAATTCCTCCGAGCGTGACCACGATATAGCGGAGCTTTGGCGCTGACGTCCCTCCAACGGGGCGTGTCGCTGTCCGTGATGCCGCAGGTCGTGCGGTGGGTCGCTTCGGGGAGGTGAGTGCGACAGTGGTCATCATGTTGCCTTTCGGGTTCTTTCCACAGCCCGCGTGCGCACCGATGCGCTTCGGGGATTGACGTCACGTTCTTCGGGGGTGGCCATCTCTGCGCCACGGGTAATGTCGCGAAACTCGCTGCGGTGTTCGGGAAGCTCCTCCGGAAGACCCAACGGCGCGGAGGACTCGGTATGTCTGCGCAAGACTTTTTTCACCAAGCGGTCCTCGCCCGAGTGGTAGGACATCACCACGAGCCGGCCGCCCACAGCAATGCGCTTTAGCGCAATGGGCAAGACGGCTGCGAGCGAACCCAGCTCGTTGTTGACCTCCATGCGAAGCGCCTGGAAAACCCGCTTCGCGGGGTGCCCGCGGTCTTTCAGCGCATAGGGAGTTGCTTCCTGCAAAACCTCGACAAGCTCACCGGTCGACACGAAAGGCTGAGCCTCTCGGTGGCTGACTATGGCGCGGGCATAGCGACCGGCTAGTTTCTCGTCTCCCAGGGTGCGAAACATGTCCGCAAGCTCGTCGAGAGAGTAAGTGGCAAGAATGTCGCTGGCTCTTGTGTCATCCTCCGCGTTCATGCGCATGTCTAGGGGCGCATCCTGCGAGTACGAAAAACCGCGTTCGGGCTTATCGAGGTGGAGCGAAGACACGCCGAGGTCCAAGAGGACTCCCTGGGCTGTGCGCCCCGCTCCCAACGAATCCAGCGCTTCGGCAATCTGGTCGTAGCGCCCGTGGAAAGCGACAAAGCGGTCCCCAAAGGGTTCCAAGCGCGCGCTGGCGTGGTCGATCGCCTCGCGGTCGCGGTCAATACCGAGCACCCGAAGCGAGGGAAACATTTCGAGGAAGGCTTCGGTGTGACCACCGAGGCCCAGAGTTGCGTCCACGAGCAGGGCATCGTCACCCGACAGCGCGGGTGCTAACAGTTCAACGACGCGATCTCGCATCACGGGGATGTGTTCGTAGGTGGTGGTCATACGGGGCCCTTCCTGGGCCCGGATTCGTGATTCCCTTCCGTTGAGATGACCTGGGACCGGGGAAGGTGCCACAGGGCGAACGGACGGGAGTCACGAACTCGGGATCACAGGAGTCCGGGGATCACCTCCTCCTCAGTCTCAGAGAAGGCTTGCTCACGTTCGCTGTAGTACTGGTCCCAAGCGCTGGTTGCCCAAATCTCAGCGCGGTTACCCGCACCGATGACCGTCAAATCGCGCTCGAGCCCCGCGTACTCGCGCAGCGCCGGTGGAATCGTGACGCGGTTTTGCTTGTCCGGAACTTCCGAACTGGCGCCGGAGAGAAACAGCCGCAGGAAGTCACGGCCTGGTTTTGAGGTGAGGGGTGTGTCGCGAAGGCGCTCCACGTGGGTGGTGAAGTCCTGGTTCGTGAAGACGTAAAGGCAACGTTCCTGGCCCCGGGTAAGCACAACACCGTTCGAGAGTTCGTCCCGAAAACGCGCCGGCAAAATCAGGCGGCCCTTGTCGTCGAGCTTGGGGGCGTGAGTTCCCAGAAACATTTGTCGCCCCCCTCTCTGATACCGGCCCATCGGAAGCATTCACCACTTTACTCCACTTTGCTCCAAAATGCACCACTTTAGGAAAGATTTGTGGGCGTTTCTGGCCGAGGCTCACCACTACCGGACAGACGCTGGTCGCAAGCGCACAAAAAAACCGGCCCCTGAGGGCCGGTTACGGAGAGAGAACTAGGGGGAGGTGACCAGAATTAGAAGCGGTCGCCCCCCTGGCGTCGATCCCACCGCTCGTTCAGGCGATCCATCATGTTGGACTTCGAGACTGCCGGTGGTGAGCCCGCACTGCGCGGAGACGCCGCCGGGGCGTCAGACTTCGACGGGATCGTCGCTGCCACCATGACGCCAGCAAACAAGATGGCAAAGCCAATAATCCCCAGAATGGTCATGCTCACGTAAACGCCGACAACCATAGTCACGATGCCCGCCAGGCCGATGAGAACCCCGATGACAATCGCGGAGTAGTTCGGCGCCCGAGTGAGACCCGAGGTGGAAACCACGTCGGCTTCGTTCTTGTAGAGGTTGCGCTCCATCTCGTCGAGAAGGCGCTGCTCATTGTCTGAAAGGGGCATCATCTCTCCTGAGGGGAACCAAACTGACATTATTTTAGCCACGTTTTCTGTGGATAGGCTAGACGCGTGCCAGAGCAAACCCGGTTGGTCGACGTGGTCGACGAGCGTCTTTCTTCTTTCGTTTCTTCCCGCGAGCAAGCCATGTCTTCGCTCTCTCCTGATCTCGGTCACTTGGCGGAGTACGTCACCGGACTCCTCGCTAACGGCAAACGTTTTCGAGCACGGTTCTGCTACTGGGGCTGGCGAGCCGCCGACCACGTCCCGGGAGCCATCGACGCCACAGGGGGAACCGAGTCTTTGGCCGACCTAGACCACGTGGTGTCGCTAGCCACGTCGCTTGAAGTGTTCCACGCCGCAGCCTTGGTTCACGATGACATCATGGACAACTCGGATACACGCCGGGGAAAGCCAGCAGCTCACAGATTTTTCGAATCCATTCACCGCGACCGCCAGTACTCCGGTGGCGCGGAACGCTTTGGCGAGTCCACTGCTCTTTTGCTCGGAGACTTGCTGTTGGCGTGGAGTGATGACCTGCTGGGTGAGGCGGTGCAGAAGCAAACCCCCGAGGTGGCCGCCGCTACGAGAGCTCAATTCTCCCAAATGCGCCAGGAGGTTACCCTCGGGCAATACCTCGACATTCATGAGGAAGCTGCGTGGAATCACACCGCCATGGACGAGCGGCTGAATCGCGCGCTCCGAGTCGTGACCTACAAGTCGGCGAAATACAGCATGGAAGCCCCGCTCCTGATCGGCGCTTCACTCGCGGGCGCAAGCGACGAGATACTCGCGGACCTCTCCGCGTTTGGTCTCCCCCTGGGCATTGCGTTCCAGCTCCGTGACGATCTCCTGGGGGTCTTTGGAGACTCCGATGTCACCGGCAAGCCCTCCGGCGACGACCTGCGCGAGGGGAAGCGAACCGCGCTGATAGCCCTCGGCGAGCAATCCATGCCGGTCAACGCCCAAACCTTGTTCAACGAGCTTCTGGGTGACCGAAGCCTGAGCGGTGAACAAATCGACGTCCTGCAATCGACGCTTCGATCAACAGGCGCCGTGGAAGAAGTGGAACAACTGATCGACCGCTACGCGAACGAATCTCTGGCAGCACTCGAATCGGCCCGCATCGCCCCGGGAGCAAAAAAAGAGCTCAGTCGGCTTGCTGCTGCCGTGACCAAGCGCCAGTCCTAACCGTCAGAGGGTCACAGCGCCAGGAGTTGCGCGATACGACGCACTTCCGTCTTCCGCCCCCATCGGAGTGCTTCCAGCGGTGTCACCCCGAGATCGTCGTGATGGCTCATCAGCCAGTCGAGTGTCTCGTCAAGACCCCAACCGCCATCGAGTAACACAGTCGCGGTCCCCGCCAGCCCGCCAAGCGGCTCACCATCCTGGAGCATGTCGGCGGGTATCACGAAAATACCCCCGATTTTTTGCCCCAGGAGCGCGTGCTCTTCGACCAGCCGACGAACTTTGCCCGGAGTGGTATCCAGGTGCTCTGCCACATCGGGAACGCTTAACCACTGTGTGTATCCTGTCATCACTCCCCCAGCGTGCCAGACCGAAGACGTTTTCGCGCCCGGACAATCCGGTGTCAGTATCCGTTAGGTAGTGGGAAATGATTGACTCTGCAGCCATGCTGTGCCACTTTGGTAAAGCGGGTCGCTCGCGTTTTTTGCGCGTATTCACGACACGATAGGACGGTTATGTCGCACACCGAAGACCAGGATTCTCTCGATGAGTCCCCCGAAAGCCTCGAGCACAGCGTGTTTCGCGGGCTTTCTCCTCGGCCTGCGCATTTCGACCCCCCCGAGTCGACCGCTGCTGCAGGGTTTCGGAAAGGTCTGTACTCCAGCATTCCGCTGCTGATGACCGGTTCCCTCGCCACGGGGGTTATTGTTACGCCCGGTCTTGCTCATGTCGTCCCCGGCGCAACACCTGACGCCAGCGGGCAGGCCACACAATCGGATGCCCGCCCCAGCCTTTCTGACCGCCTACAGTCTTCGGTGCTGCCCGTGGCACAGATGCTTCTCGGGGCTACGGGAATCGATCTCCCCGCCTCGTACACGGTTCAACAGGGCGACACCATTTCTGGGATTGCCGATCGCTTTGGTGTTCCCACTCCGGCTATCTTGACGCTGAACGGCCTCAGCTGGAACACGGTTGTTCATGAAGGCCAGGTCCTGAAGATCAGTCCCGAGCCGACCAAGAAACGCCAGGCGTCACCGCCGCGGGTGGTCGGTAATGGCTACCTCGTGCAACGCGGTGAAAGCGCAAGCGAAATCGCTGACCGGTTGGGAATTTCGACTGCCGCTCTGCTGGCCCACAACGATTTACGCCCGGATGCCACCATCTACGCCGGCCAACTTATTGCTCTACCCGCCGTCGCTACCGAGGTGGTGGACCGAACGAGCGACACCCTCGCTCGAATCACCCCAACCCCGTCAGTCATTCCGGCTTCCCTCCCGCAGGATGATGCGGAGACGGACGAAACCACCGGCGAGGTGGGGCAAACCGATGCCCCCACAACTGCTTTTGATGCCGCCGATCTTGAGTTGGCGGAAAAACCGGTGATCATGCCCGTGAAAGCGCCCGTGGTGGTGCCCACCCCCGCGCCAACACCGGTGGTGGCAAAGACTCCAACACCAGCTCCTGCCCCTGATCCCACTCCTGCGCCGAGTTCTCCCGCTCAGGTGGAAGAGGAATCAAGCGACGAGGAAACCGCCGAAAGTTCCGTGGGTCAACCCATTGAGGGAAGCATCACACCCCTGAACGACGAGCGTCGTGGCAACGCACAGATCATTGTGAATGTAGGCCGCGAGCTTGGCGTTCCCGACTACGGCATTGTGATCGCGCTGGCCACAGCCATGCAAGAGTCCTCCCTGCGCAATATTGACTGGGGAGACCGCGACTCCGTCGGTCTCTATCAGCAACGCCCCTCAACAGGGTGGGGCACCGTTGAACAGATTCTTGATCAGGCCTACGCCACTCGGTTGTTCTTCGGAGGGCCGTCCAACCCGAACAAAGGCCGAACGCGGGGACTGCTCGATATTTCCGGGTGGCAGTCCATGACGCTCACCGTTGCCGCTCAACGCGTTCAAATCTCCGCGTACCCGGATGCCTATGCCAAGTGGGAAGCCAGTGCGTGGGCGTGGCTGTATGAACTCTCCTAGTGGAGTGGCAACCCGGTAGCGCGCTTAGCCCTGCGTAGAATCCGAAGAATGGACTCCGCCACATCTGACCCCCTTCTGGGTCGACTGGTGGAAAAGCGCTACCTCATCGAAACACGGGTTGCTAGAGGTGGAATGGCGACGGTTTATCAGGCGCTGGATCAGAGGCTTGAACGCCCAGTGGCAATCAAGGTGATGCACCCGCATTTGGCGGAAGATGAAGACTTCACCAGACGCTTCATTCAGGAGGCTCGTTCGGCTGCGCGCCTGGCGCACCCAAACATTGTGAACGTCTTTGACCAGGGGCAGGAGGGTGCCCTGACGTACATCGTCATGGAATACCTCCCCGGGATTACGCTGCGTGAACTGCTCAATGATTTTGGTGCTCTCACTGTCCCCCAGACCCTGGATATCGTGTCTGCCGTTTTGCACGGGCTCGATGCCGCACACACCGCCGGTATCGTGCACCGCGATCTCAAACCGGAGAACGTTCTTCTCGCTGATGACGGACGCATCAAAATTGCCGACTTTGGCCTTGCCCGAGCCTCCACCCACAACACCGCGACTTCGCAAGCCTTGTTGGGCACCGTCGCGTATCTGTCCCCGGAACTTATTGCCCGGGGCGAAGCAGACCTGCGCAGCGACATCTATGCACTGGGCATCATGATTTTCGAAATGCTGACGGGCGAACAGCCGTACCAGGGTGATCAAGCGATCACGGTGGCCTACCAGCACTCCCACGACACCGTCCCCGCGCCAAGCTCCAAAAAGCCGGGTGTCCCCGCAGCACTCGACGAGCTCGTCACCTGGTGTACCCAGCACTCCCCTGATGATCGCCCACCCCACGCGAGGGCCGTGCTGGAGCATGTCCGATCTCTCAAAGGCCTGCAGCACGCCGCCGAACCTGTCCCTACCCAGACATTGAATAACACCATTGCGATGACACAGCGGCTGTCCCCCCAGGACTTGGAAGAAACCCAAGTGCTCGATCCCAAAGCGTCCGTGTTTGACGGCTTGGCGCCGACCGAGTCCATCGGAGTGATTGAGGACCCAGAGGATATCCCGCCCCAATCGCCGCCGCGTCGTCGCAAGGCGAGGGGAGGTCCGCGATGGGCGTGGATTAGCGCCCTGTTCCTCGTGTTCGTTGTGGGCGGCGGAGGCGCTGGCGCTTGGTGGTGGCTGACGGGACCCGGTGGTCTCACCACGGTTCCCGATGTGACTGGAACCAGCGTCAGTGAGGCCACGACAACGCTGGTGGCCTCGGAACTGGTCGTCTCGGTCACACCTCTTCAAGAATTCGACCTGGTCTTGCCGGAAGGAACAGTCAAGGGCACCTCCCCCGCTGTCGGTGAGAGCGTTGACAAAGGGTCAGAGGTCACCCTCATTGTGTCGTTGGGCCCGAATCCCGTCAGCATTCCCGCACTCTTGGGCGAGACCATAGCCAGCGCTGGCTCTCTACTCGAGGAGCTCAACTTGCTCTTGGGGGTCACCCGAGAAGAATTCAGCGACAACATCACTGCGGGTCAGCTACTGAGGCTTACCGACACCGCGGGCTCCACGCTCACGCCGGGAACAGAAGTTCTTGCCGGCAGCACCGTGGATGCAGTGGTGTCTGCGGGCCCAATTCCTAATGTCGCTGGGTTGACCGTCGACGAGGCGAGAGCTCTGCTGGACTCCGTGGGCCTGGGCGGGGTGGTGGGCGGCGATGGCGCCTTCTCCGACACCATCGCGGAGGGTTCGGTCGTGGACATCCTCGATGCCGATCAGCGAGCCGTTGCTCCCGGCGACACGCTCACACTTGTCGTCTCGCGAGGCCCCGAACTGGTGCTTGTCCCTGATGTCATCAACGACACCATCGCGGAAGCGAAAGCGACACTCGAAGCACTCGGCTTTGAGGTGGAAGTTCGCTCGGAGTATCCGGAATCTGATTGGGGCCGGTCTTTCGCCCGCGTCACCAGCATGGATCCGAGCGCAGGCCAGGAAGTGGTGAAAGGAATCACCATCACCTTGCGGAGCTTCGTTTAGCGTCGCCCCAGCTCTTCGGCCACCAGGAACGCTAACTCCAACGACTGCTGGTGGTTAAGTCGCGGGTCACAGAGCGACTCATAGCGAGTTTCTAACCCGAGCTCGTCAATCTTCTGCGACCCGCCCAAACATTCTGTGACGTCATCACCGGTGAGCTCGACGTGGATCCCCCCGGGGTGGGTGCCCACACTGCGATGCGCCTCAAAGAAACCGGTGACCTCAGTCACGACGTCGTCGAAGCGCCGAGTCTTGTACCCGGTTTGAGTCGTCAGACCGTTTCCATGCATCGGGTCACTGACCCAGAGTGGCTGAACCTCGAGCTCCTTGGTAGCTTCCAGTAACGGCGGCAAAGCGTCACGAATTTTGTCGGCACCCATGCGGGTAATGAAAGTGAGACGGCCGGGTTCACGTTCAGGATCGAGCTTCTCAATCAGTGCCTTCATTGCGGACACATCGGTTGTGGGTCCCAGTTTCACACCGATGGGATTTCGCACGCGGGAGAAGAAATCAATATGAGCGCCGTCCAGCTGTCGGGTTCGCTCCCCCACCCACAAAAAGTGTCCCGAAGTCACGTAGGGCAAGCCAGTGCGAGAGTCGATTCGGGTGAGTGGACGCTCGTAATCCATGAGCAACCCCTCGTGACTGGCGTAGAACTCGACGCGCTTGAGTTCCTCGAAATCTGCCCCCGCTGCCTCCATGAAGCGAATGGCTCGGTCAATTTCTTTTGCCAAGCCCTCGTAACGAGCATTAGCCGGGTTCTCGGCGAAGCCGCGGTTCCAGCTGTGGACCATCCGAAGATCCGCAAAACCACCCTGGGTGAAGGCACGAATGAGATTGAGCGTTGAGGCAGCAGTGTGGTAGCCCTGCAGCATTCTCGACGGGTCAGGCGTGCGAGATTCCTCAGTGAAATCAAATCCGTTGACAATGTCGCCACGGTAGGCGGGCAACGTTACCCCGTCACGGGTTTCGTGATCACTGGAGCGTGGTTTGGCAAACTGACCCGCCATCCGGCCCATTTTGATGACCGGCATCGACGCGCCGTAGGTCAGGACAACCGCCATTTGAAGAATCGTCTTGACCCGGTTGCGAATTGCTTCGGCAGTCGCGCCAGCGAAGGTCTCGGCGCAGTCACCACCCTGAAGCAAGAAGGCATCACCGCGCGCCGCACGAGCCAGACGCTCGCGCAACATATCGACTTCGCCGGCGAAGACCAGCGGTGGCACCTCGGCCAATTCAGCGGACACCGATGCGGCGTGGTCCCGGTCGGGCCAGGGCGGCTGCTGGTGCGCTTCGAGCGAGCGCCAATGGTCCAGGCCCGCGATTACCTGCGGGTCAGCAGTAATCGCTTGTTCAGATGATTCCACCACGAAAAAAGTTGTCCTTTGCGGTTGCGGCCAGCGCTCAGCCTACCCGAGATGCTTGCGCGCGAGCGGGGTTGCGAATCGTGGACGCGTACACATCCACGTATTCCTGCGCCCCCAGAGCATGCATCTCGTGAATGATCTCGTCGGTAATTGATCGCAAGACGAACCGATCGCTTTCCATGCCACTAAAACGCGAGAAATCAAGGGGCTTCCCAATAACGACACCGACGCGGTGAACCTTAGGCAGCTTGGATCCCAGCGGCATCACTTTGTCTGTGTCAACGACGGCAGTGGGAATAACCGGCACCCCTGCTTCGAGCACCATGCGAGCTACGCCCGTGCGACCTCGGTAGAGCCGCCCGTCCGGAGACCGAGTGCCTTCGGGGTAAATGGCCAAGACTTTGCCTTCTGCGAGGATTGCGAGCCCGGCATTGAGGGACGCCTCCGAGGCCTTACCGCCCGAGCGGTCAATAGGTAATTGACCCGACGAGGTCATAAAGAATCGAACAGCCCAACCTTTGATGCCTTTGCCCGTGAAGTAGTCACTTTTGGCCAAAAATGCCATTTGCCGATCAATGACCATCGGCAGGAAGACCGAGTCGACAAAAGAAAGGTGATTACACACGATGATGACCGGCCCTGTTCGAGGAATGTTCTCTAAACCCCTTACCCAGGGTCGAAACACCGTGTTGAGCAGAGGCCCAATAACCCAGTGCTTCATGAGCCAGTAGAAAATGTTCACGTGCCTACCTTGCCTCACGAAGTGCGGCTCGCGCTAGAGCGGCAGCGCCCACCACACCCGCGGTGTTCCTCAGCGCGGCCGTGACGATATCGGGCACCGGACGCTCAGCGAGGGGGCCGTAGCTTTGGGCAAACTCTTTCTCGATCGGGTCCGTGAGGGCAGTGCCCGCGTCGGAGACACCGCCGCCGATCACGACCACACTTGGGTCAAGGACGGCAACGAGCGTCACCAGAGCGCGGCCGATGTAAACTCCCACCAACGAGAGGGCCTCGTGGGCTCGCGCGTCTCCCGCCTCGAGCAAGACCCTCAGTTCCTCCGCGCTCACGGGACGATCGAGCAATTCGCTGGCGTGTCTCACCAGTGCGGTCCCCGACGCATACTGCTCGAGGCAGCCTCGAGAACCGCATCCACAAAGTCGCCCACCAGGCTCGACAATGACATGCCCGAGCTCAGCACCCACCCCAAATCCACCGGTAAGAAGGGTGCCCTCCGAAATAACGGCACCGCCCACACCGGTGCCGATGGTGAGCAACACCATCGATCGTGCGCCCCGGCCTGCTCCGTGCTCAAACTCCGCAAGGCCTGCAGCATTCGCATCGTTTTCGATCACCGCGGGGCGCTCTAGCGCCGCTTCTAGCTCCGCGCGAAGCGGGTAGTCTCGCCACGCAATATTGGGCGCAAGATAGACATGTTCGCGGGTTTCATTCACAAAAGCCGCACACGCCACACCCACCGTGGGGGACACACCAGGGCCGTCCATCTGTCCCACAAGGTCCGTGACAACCGCGAGCAATGCGGCCGGGTCGTCAGCCGGTGTCGGAGCGCTGACGGAGCGGAGCACCTCTCCCGACGCGGACACTCGGGCAACAGCGATTTTGGTGCCGCCAATGTCGACTCCGAGCGTATCCACAGCATTTAAGCTTAGGCGCTCACAGGGAGCGCACGCCCCTCCCGTGCACGAGCCCCACCCATTAGAGTGAGGGCAACGATTTCCAGGTACCAAAGGAGTTGCCGTGAAAGAGTTCAAGACCCCCGCTGTGGTTCCTGCCGATCCGGGGGTGAACGCTTCCCAACTTCTCGTGGACCGAGTAGCGAAAGACCCCGATGGTGTTCTTTTTGCGCTCCCTGAGGCCGATGGTGGCTGGCGCGATCTCACCACTCGGGAGTTTCACGCCGAAGTTGTTGCCTTAGCTAAGGGTCTGATGGAGGCCGGCATCGAAGCTGGTGACAAGGTCGGATTCATGTGCAAGACCCGATACGAATGGACACTCGTTGACTTCGGGCTGTGGTTTGCCGGTGCCGTGATGGTGCCCATCTATGAAACTTCTTCGCCGAGCCAAGTCCAGTACACGCTGGAGGACTCCGGAGCAGTCGCGCTTATTGTTGAAACGGCGGATCACTTTCGACGCTTTGATGAAATCGCGGGCGACGTGCCCCACGTCAGCAATGTCTGGCAGATGCACCTGGGGCACCTCGACAAACTCGCGACCAGTGGGAGCTCAATTTCCGACAAGGATCTCGAAAAGAGAAGGTCGAGTGCCAGAGGCTCAGACCTGGCCACCCTGATTTACACCTCAGGTTCCACGGGCCAGCCCAAAGGCTGCATGTTGACTCACTCCAACTTTGTGGAGCTCATTCGAAATTCCGCGGTTGCGATGAAAGAAGTCGTCGGACCGGGTTCCACGTCGCTCCTCTTCATCACCACGGCGCATATTTTCGCCCGGTTTATCTCGGTGATGGCTATTCACACCGGCACCCGTATTGGGCACCAGGCCGACACTTCGCAATTGCTCCCGTCGCTGGGCTCATTCCAACCCACATTTCTTCTGGCGGTGCCCCGGGTTTTCGAGAAGGTCTACAACTCAGCAGAGCAAAAAGCAGAGGCCGGCGGCAAGGGCAAGATTTTCCGACTCGCTGCCGACACCGCTATCGAGTACTCGCAGGCCTTGGACACCGGAGTGGTTCCGCTCGCCTTGAAGCTCAGGTTTCGGGCCTTCGATGCCCTGGTCTACTCGAAGCTCAAGAAGGCAATGGGCGGCAATGTGGCCTACGCCGTGTCGGGATCGGCGCCCTTGAGCACCCGTTTGGGTCACTTTTACCGCACGTTGGGAATCAAAATTCTTGAGGGGTACGGACTGACCGAAACCACAGCACCCGCCACAGAGAACCTCGTGACGAAGTTCAAAATTGGAACCTGCGGGCCGCCTCTTCCCGGCGTTGCCATTCGCACAGATGACGACGGTGAGGTTCAGGTCAAAGGAATCAACGTGTTCGATGGCTACTGGAACAACAAAAAGGCGACAGAGGCTGCCTTCACCAAGGATGGCTGGTTCCGTACCGGGGACATCGGCTCGATTGACGACGACGGGTACCTCACCATCACCGGTCGAAAAAAGGAAATCATCGTGACGGCCGGTGGAAAAAACGTGGCTCCGAACTATCTCGAGGACCCCATCCGCGCCAACCCACTCGTGGGGCAGGTTGTCGTCGTGGGTGACAACAAACCGTTTGTTGCAGCGTTGGTCACCTTGGACTCCGAAATGCTGTCGACATGGCTCGCCAACAATGGAGTCAAGGAACAGTTGACCTTGGAGCAAGCTTGCGAACATCAGGATGTTCGCGCAGAAGTTCAGCGAGCCATTGACGGAGCGAACAGCCGGGTCTCGCGTGCTGAATCGGTTCGAAAGTTCGTCATTTTGCCCACCGAATTTACGGAGGGCTCAGGACACCTGACACCCAAGATGAGTATCAAACGAGCCGAGATTCTGCGGGACTTCGATGTGGAGATCGCAAAACTGTACTCAGATGCTCCAGAAACTCAGGGGATTTCACTGAATTCTTAGGCAAACCATTCGGACTCACGAATAGCCTTCAGCGCTTCTCTCTTGAATTCCGGATCTAAGCCTTCGAAGTAGAGAACACCCCTGAGGTGATCCATTTCGTGCTGCAGGGCCTGTGCCATCAACCCTTCGCCCTCCACAACAACCCGCTCTCCCTCGAGTGTGTCTCCCGTTACCTGCGCGTGCGTGAAACGCCGCCGCGGGAAGGTCAGTCCGGGGACCGAAAGGCATCCCTCAGGAACCTCTTCTTCTTCCCCCCAGACTTCGAGCTCTGAAGGGTTGATGATGTAGCCGATGTCGCCATCGATGTTGTAGCTGAAGACTGAAAGCCCTACCCCGATCTGGTTGGCTGCCACTCCAGCGCGGCCCGGCAACGCGACAGTGTCGAGGAGATCGGAAACCACATCACGAGCGCGGTCGGAGGTCGCATCAACGCTCTCGGTTGCAGCTTTCAGGACGGGGTCACCGAATAAGCGGATCTCTCGAACCGCCATTACCGCGAAATTCGTTCTCTCATGCCCTCAACGATAAGTGCGGCAACCTCTCTGGCGGCCTCTCTTGTGTAGGGGCTTAGCCTGTCCCACTCGATGACGGAACCGGCAGCGAGAAAGGGGTCATACGGAATCTTCACTACCCCTCGAACGCGCGAGGCAAAATGGTCCTCAATTTCGTCGAGCTTGACCACGTTGGTGCCTTGGGTGGCAGTGTTCAAGGCAACAATCGAATTCTCCACGAGCTCGCCGTATCCGTTGGCCTCAAGCCAGGTCAGGGTTTCGGACGCAAGTCGAGCTTCGTCAACACTTCCCCCAGAAATAACCACCAGGCCGTTGGCCCGCTCCAGCGTTGGGCGCATCACCGAGTGAACAACACCGGTACCGCAGTCGGTGATAACCATCGAATAGAACCGGGCGGCTTGATCTGCAACGACGTTGTAATCATCTTCGTCGAATGCCTCCGCCAGCAGCGGGTCGGTGTCTGAGGCGAGGACGTGCAGGCGCGTTTTGTCCCGCGAAACGAGTTCAGCAAAGTCGGTGAAAGAACCGATCCCTGACGCAAGCTTCACAACGTCTCGCACCGTCGCGCCCGACCCACGCGGTACCCGTTCGGCCAACGTTCCGCGGTCAGGGTTCGCATCAACAGCCAGCACACGATCGTCGCGCACGGAAGCTAAGGCCATCCCCAGCAGCGTGGTCACCGTCGTTTTTCCCACGCCGCCCTTGCGGGTAAGGACGGGCACGAACATAGTTCCCTGTTCAAACGGTGCAGCAATCCGAGCGTCCATTTCCTTGCGCTCTCGAGCGGCGCGAGAATCACCCATGTTCACGAGACGGAAAGACACCTCGTACAAAAATCTCTGCCAGAAACCCTCGGGAACCTCCCGGTAGCGCCCGGCGCTCTCGATCAGGCGATCATCTGTGAGCATCGCAGCGGGCTCCGGCGAGGAACCGCGATCTTCAGATCTCCGAAGATAAAGGTCGTCACCCGATGGCTTGTCGCTCTCGCCAGCCTCAGATTCTGCGGGGGGAAGAGAAATAGTCTCCGCAGACTCACCGGGAACCGCCGAGGGGTCCACCGATTCGTCCGGCAACTCTCCGTGCAGCTCAGTGTTCTCAGCCGCTTCAGGCGTTCCTTCAGACGAGGAGGACTTCTTCTTCATGCACACACTTTCTCAGGCGAAAGCCCAATCTTAGCCGACCGCAGACACACGAAAATGCTAATCAATCACCATCAAAAGGTCACCAGCTTCGACCTGTTGTGTCACAGGAATAGCGTGTCGGGAGACGACACCTGAACGGGTCGCGCTGATACCCGCCTCCATCTTCATGGCTTCAATGGTGGCGACAGTCTGGCCCTCTTCGACCCGCTCCCCCTCTTTGGCCACGAGTGTGACCACTCCGGAGAACGGGGCTCCGATGTGACCGGCCTGAGAAGCGTCGGCTTTTTCCGCCGTGACAACGGTGACTTTGATCGACTCATCCTTGATGCTCACCGGACGCACCTGCCCGTTTAGCGAAATCATCACCGTACGGATTCCATGGTCATCCGGCTCGGAAATTGTTTCCAACGACACGTAGAGGCTGACACCAGGTTCAACCTCAATCACCGTCTCTTCGCCGAGGCGCAGACCGTAGAGATAATCCTTCGTGCCAATCACAGAAATATCTCCGTATTTGTCACGCAGGGCCTCGAATTCCGAGGTAGGGCCGGGGAACAATAACTCGTTCAACACATCGCGACGTGCTGCACCGGACTGAGAGAGCCGGTCCTGCTGTTCGTCTGACAGCGTTGCTTCTCCCACGTGAGGGGTCTTGCCCGCCAAAATTTTCGTGCGAAATGGTTCTGGCCAGCCACCGGGCGGGTCGCCCAGCTCGCCGGCCATAAAGCCCACAACGGAGTCAGGGACGTCGAAGGCGCCCGGGTTTGCCTCGAATTCCGCAGGATCCACGTCCATCGCTACGAGGTGCAGGGCCAGGTCACCCACCACCTTGCTGGAGGGGGTGACTTTCGTGGGGCGACCCAGCATGATGTTGGCCCGGGCGTACCAGTCCTCAATTTCTTCAAACCGGTGGGCGAGCCCGAGGGCGATTGCCTGTTGCCGGAGGTTTGACAGCTGACCCCCCGGAATCTCGTGGTGGTAAACCCGTCCTGTGGGTCCGGGTAGACCCGACTCAAAGGGTGCGTAGAGCTTTCTCACCGCCTCCCAATAAGGTTCTAAAGCGCCAACGCTCGAGAGATCCATTCCCGTGTCGCGCTCCGTGTGAGCGAGCGCCGCCACCAGTGCCGACAAAGAAGGCTGACTTGTCGTTCCCGACATTGGTGCGCTGGCAACATCCACAGCGTCAACGCCGGCGCGAGACGCAGCCATCAAAGTGGCAAGCTGGCCCCCTGCAGTGTCGTGGGTGTGAAGGTGAACGGGCTGGTCGAACCGCTCGCGAAGCGCGGCCACCAGCGTCGCAGCAGCTTCGGCACGAAGCAGCCCGGCCATGTCCTTAATGGCGATAATGTGCGCTCCCGCATCGACCACTTGATCCGCCAGCCGCAGGTAGTAGTCAAGAGTGTAAAGATCCTCCGCAGGGTCGAGCAGGTTGCCCGTGTAGCACAGGCCTACCTCCGCCACCGCCTTCTCGGTCGCCAACACGGCGTCGATCGCGGGCCGCATGTTCGACACATCATTCAGCGCATCAAAAATGCGGAAAATATCAACACCTGTCGCTTGGGCTTCTTCCACAAAAGCGTTGGTGACCGCCTCGGGGTAGGGCGTGTACCCCACGGTGTTGCGACCGCGCAACAGCATCTGCAGGGTGATGTTTGGAACCGTTGCTCGAAGGGCGGCAAGGCGTTCCCAGGGATCTTCGCCGAGGAAGCGGAGAGCAACGTCGTAGGTAGCTCCTCCCCATGCTTCGAGGGACAGAAGCTGAGGTGTCAGATGGGAAACCGCAGGCAGGGCACCCACCAGGTCCTTGGTGCGCACTCGAGTCGCCAATAGCGACTGGTGCGCATCGCGGAAGGTTGTATCCGTAACAGCGAGCTGACTCTGGGCCCGAAGCGCCTTGGCAAAGCCTGCGGGGCCGAGGTCGTCGAGGCGCTGTTTTGACCCCGCCGGTGGAGTGCCCTCGGGGATCGTTGGGAGCTTCAGCGCTGGCTCGGTGATTCCTTCGCCAGTGCCATGCGGGTGGTTAACGGTGACATTGCCAAGCCAGGAAATGAGTTTGGTACCACGGTCCTTGCTGGGTCTCGATGCCAGAAGGTGGGGGCGTTCCTCGATGAAAGAGGTGGAGATATCGCCCGCGGCAAATGCTTCGTCGTCCACAACCGCCTGAAGGAAGGAGATATTTGTGGACACTCCTCGAATCCGGAACTCAGCAAGGCCTCGCTTTGCGCGGGCAACGGCTGCCGGAAAGTCTCGTCCTCGAGTGGTCATCTTCGCCAGCATGGAGTCGAAGTAGGGAGAAATTTGCGCGCCCTGGCTCACCGTTCCACCATCGAGGCGTATTCCCGCGCCACCGGGCGAACGATAGGTCGTGATTTTCCCGGTGTCCGGCCGAAAGTCTGCTGCCGGGTCCTCGGTAGTAATGCGGCACTGAAGAGCAAATCCCCGCGGCACAATGTTGTCCTGCACAAGGCCCAAATCCTCGAGAGTTTCTCCGGCTGCAATCCGCATTTGGGTGTGCACAAGATCGACATCGGTGATTTCTTCGGTGACCGTGTGTTCAACCTGAATTCTCGGGTTCATTTCGATGAAGACGTGCTGACCTTTGCGCTCTCCCGCTGTGTCAACCAAAAACTCGACCGTGCCAG
>JAHEGA010000004.1:12440-30276 GCA_024639925.1 Microbacteriaceae bacterium | reverse complement strand
CGCATGGTGGGGGTGCCCGAAAGAGTGGTGCCAAAGAAGTCGAAATGCGCTTGGACGAGTTCTTCGTGGAGATAGGGCGAGAAGGTTGCGATGGCATTCCACAGCATCCAATCGCGAACGTGTTCCACGCTCAGTTCAGCCCACACCTGTGCCATCGACTCAACAAAATCTGGCTGGCGCACGACGACCTCTGCCAACGCCTCTGCGGTGATGCCCGCAGCTTCACGCCACTTCTCCACGGGAAATGAGCCCAGCGAAGACGTAAAGGTCTCCGACTTCCACACGTTGTAGGTGGCCTCCGCATCGCGGCATCGCACGTTGTCCCAGTGGTGACCCGCGATGCGGGTTTCTGCTTCCATCACCCGTGCCGCCCGCGCAGCAGGCTCGTCGAGGCCCACCAAGCCAAACACCCGCTCAAGGTGAGCAACGAAAGCGGACCTTAGCTCCGCGTAATCCGGCTCTCGGTAATACGCCTCGTCGGGCAAGGAAATCCCACCCTGTTCAATGAACACGATGTAGCGCTCGGGATTCCCCGGGTCGTTGTCGATGAACAGCTGGAGAAAGCCGCTCACACCTTTACGCTCAAGGGAGCCCAGCAAAACAGCAAGGGCTTCTGGCCCCTCGTGAGCAGTCTCGGTGATGGTTTCGAGCACGCTCAGCAGCGGGGCTGCACCCAGCGCTTCAATGCGTTCCTCATCCATGAAGCTTGCATACAGGTCTCGAACTTTGGCCTCGACCGACCCAGAGGCAGCGGAGCCAGCCGCCTCGATGATGTCCCGGACAGCCTTTTCTGCTTCCTCTGCGAGGACCGTGAATGCGCCGTAGCGAGCCTTGTCGTCGGGGATGGAGGAGGATTCCAACCACTGACCATTCATGTGGAGATAGAGGTCGTCTCCCGGGTGAATGAGGTCATTTCTCTCGGCAACATCAATTCCGCTCTGCATCGTCCAACCCTAATCTCGCTGCCCTAGGCGTTCCTGGTTGTAGCGTGTGCTTCGTGCGAATGGACAGTCTTGATCAACGGATTTTCCAGCTGGCCATTCCCGCACTCGGTGCGCTGGTCGCAGAACCGTTGTTCTTGCTCACCGACACCGCGATGGTCGGACATCTGGGTGCTGACGCCCTAGCGGCCCTCGGTATCGCCAGCACGATCATCACGACCCTTGTCGGTCTACTAATCTTTCTTGCCTACGCCACCACGCCGCTTGTGGCCAGGCGACTGGGGTCAGGCGATCGCACCGGCGCTCTCTCCGCCGGCGTCGACGGTGTGTGGTTGGCGGCAGGGCTTGGCGTCATCGTCGGGGTTGCGGGCTATCTGCTGACCCCCACGCTGATTGGCTTTTTCCCCGCTACTAGTGCGGTCAGCGCGGGTGCCACAGCATACGTCGGTATCTCGTGGTGGGGCCTTCCGGGAATGTTGATTGTCCTCGCAGCCACAGGTGTTCTGCGGGGCCTCCAAGACACGAAGACCCCACTCGTGGTTGCGGTCGCGGGGTTTGCCGCCAACGCAGCGCTTAACGCAGTCTTGATTTACGGGCTTGGGTGGGGGCTCGAAGGGTCCGCCTGGGGGACGGTTATTGCCCAATGGGGAATGGCCCTGGTGTTCGTCACCCTCATTGTCTCGCAGGCGCGGAAACAGAAAGCTCGGATCCTGCCTGGTCGGCTGGGTCTCCTCGAGGCTGCGCGCTCGGGTTCCTGGCTACTGTTGCGCACCGTCAGCCTGCGCATCGCTTTAGTTGCCACGGTTTTTGTCGCGACGGTAATGGGGACACAAGAGCTCGCTGCCTGGCACATCGTGTTCACGCTGTTCTCGCTGCTCGCCCTCGCACTGGACGCTCTGGCGATTGCCGGGCAAGCCCTGATTGGTCACGACCTCGGCGCCGGGAATCATGCGAAGGTGCGAAGGGTGACCCATCGCCTGATCCGGTGGGGCTTTCTCGCCGGCGGCGCACTGGCAATCCTCACCGGGCTGCTGTCCCCGCTGATCCCCCTGCTGATGACCTCTGAGGATTCTCTGCGCTCCACACTGTGGCCGGTCATTGTTCTTCTCGGTCTCACACTGCCTCTCTCCGCGTTCGTCTTCGTTCTCGATGGCGTGTTGATTGGAGCAGGGGATGGAAAATACCTTGCCGTCACCGGCCTGCTCAATGTCGCGATGTGCGCGCCGCTGTTATGGCTTGCCTCACTGGTCACTGTCGATGTTGCGGGGGTCAACTTGGGCGGCCTTTTTGCTCTCGAGGCAGCGTTTGGAATCGGATACATTGGGGCCAGGGCGTTGACCCTGGGGATGCGATATCGCGGAGAGGCCTGGTTGGTCGTTGGAAAAACGCCGTCATAACGTTCAGGCATGGCGCAATGCCGTGTTTGTCGTTTTCCTTATCAACGGTCTGGGCTTTTCCACCTGGTTGGCCCGCGTGCCCGCTATTCGAGACGGGTTAGGTCTCACCACCGGCGAGGTCGCCACGCTGCTTTTCACCGGCGCATTAGGTGCGGTGAGTGGTCTTGTTTTCTCGAGTCACGTGATTGCGTGGGTCGGCCAGCGCAACACCATTGTGGTGTTTGGCCTGCTGGGTTTGACCGGGCTCGCAGGGATCGGTTTCAGCAGTGAAGTGCTCGCGAGCTACGCCCTCACTGCTGTGTCCATCGTGGCTGCTGGCGCCGGCAACGGTATTGCCGATGTGGCCATGAACGTCGAGGGCGCTCAAGTGGAACGCGCAGTGGAACGCACGATCATGCCCTGGTTCCACGCCCTCTGGTCACTGGGAACGGTCTCTGGGGCTGGGCTCGCGGCTCTCGTGAGTTTTTTCGGCATTGGGCTTGCTCCTCACGCCTTCGTCATTGCTGTGGTGGGAGGCGCGACACTGCTCACTCTGCCGCGGTTCCTGCTGGGCGACGCGGGCAGAGCGGCAGACACGTCCGAACCGCCGATGACGCTCAAAGAGCGCCTGGGTGTGTGGCGTGAACCTCGCACTGTCGCGATCGGGCTCATCGCACTGGGGATGGCGTTCGCCGAAGGTTCCGCCAACGACTGGTTGGCTCTCGCGATCGTTGATGGCCGCGACGCGACCAACGCGATGGGCGCTCTCTGGTTCGGCTTCTTCACCGCCGGCATGATGGCCGGTCGAATCGGAGGCGTGTGGATTCTTGACCGGTTTGGTCGAGTCCCTGTCCTGCAAGCTTCGGCTGGTCTCGCGATTCTCGGCCTGGCTTTGGTCATTGTGGTGGCCCAGCCTGTGGTGAGCGGTCTCGGGGCGCTGCTCTGGGGCATCGGCAGTTCGCTCGGGTTCCCGGTCGCAATGTCGGCTGCCGCCGACGACGAACGGGGAAGTGCCGCGCGAGTGAGCGCCGTTGCCACCCTCGCCTACAGCGCGTTCCTGATCGGGCCACCCCTCATTGGAGGAATTGGCGAAAGCGTTGGCTTGCTCACCGCGCTGTGGGCGGTCGTGTTGCTGATTCTCATTTCCTTCTTTGCCTCGCCCGCTGCGTCACCCAGAAAAGCCCCGAGGGCCTAACCCGCTGCCCATGCGTCTCGTTATTGCCACCTGCTCGGTTGATTACGCCGGACGACTGAGTGCCCACCTGCCGCTGGCCACACGCGTCATCATGCTCAAAAGCGACGGAAGCGTGCTGATTCACTCGGATGGAGGCAGTTACAAACCCTTGAACTGGATGCCACCGCCATGCTCCCTCGACATTCTCACGCCCGATGAGGACGTTGCGCAGACGGGTGTCACTGAAGTGTGGAAGGTGGTCCACCACAAAACCTCCGACATACTGGTCGTCAACATTCACGAGATTCACGAAGACCTCAGCCGCGAGCTGGGTGTCGATCCCGGCCTCATCAAAGACGGGGTGGAAGCGGACCTCCAGAAGTTGTTGGCCCAGCACATCGAGTTGCTGGGTGAGGGAACAACCCTCGTGAAGCGGGAATACATGACAGCCATTGGTCCGGTCGACATCCTTGCCACCGATGCCCAGGGTGGTTCTGTGGCCGTGGAGATCAAACGTCGAGGCGATATCGACGGTGTGGAGCAGCTCACCCGCTATCTCGAGCTGATGAACCGTGACCCGCACCTGGCGCCCGTCAAAGGGGTGTATGCCGCCCAAGAGATCAAGCCGCAAGCGCGCACTCTCGCCGAAGACCGGGGCATCGAATGCCTGGTGTTGGACTACGACAACCTGCGGGGTCTCGACGACTCCGCCGAACGTCTTTTTTAGAAGCGCTCCTCTAAACTTTCTCAGTGCTCACATACCCGACGATTCTTCTTGACCTCGATGGCACCATGGTCGATTCCGCACCGGGGGTTGTCTCCACGCTTGCCCTCACTTTGAGGGAAATGGGCGAGAAGGTTCCCAGTATCGAGGAACTTCGCGGCTGGGTGGGTCCACCGCTTCCGGAGTCTTTTCGCACCCAGGCCGGGTTTGATGAGCCGACAACGCAGCGAGCGATCGAGATTTTTCGCTCCCACTACATCGATGCCGGAGTCTTTGATTCCCGGGTGTTCGATGGCATGGGTGAATTCCTTCTTCACGCCAAGAACGCTGGTGCACACCTTGCCGTGGCGACCTCAAAACCGACCCGGTCGGCGACCATCATGCTTCGGCACTTCTTGCTCTCTCGCTACTTTGACGTCATCTGCTGCGCCGCAGACGATGAAAGCCGCGGCAAAAAACACGAAGTCATCGAAGACGCTCTGACCGGGCTTCGCCAGAAGGGTCTTCCGACCGACAACGTGATCATGGTCGGCGATCGGATTCACGATATTGAGGGTGCTGCCCACCACGGCATTAACACGGTGCTGGTGCGCTGGGGCTATGGGGCTGCCGAGGAGTGGGACAAAGCCCACCGCGTCGTGGACACCCCCCGACAACTGCACGAAGCCTTAGGCGTTCCCGGTGGTCATCGATGAAAGAGCCCGCCCCTACCCAGGAAATACCTCTCCCCGTCACCGGAACCGTGTCTGTGCCGGTCGAGGGATCGGGCAGCGCGAACCGCACCCGTCGCTCCCGCCTGTGGTGGATTTTGATGGTTTCTGCCGGCGGGATTTTGACGGCCATGACGTTTCCCGGCCAAACGGCCGGTCTCTCTCCTTTTACCGACCCCCTCCTCGGATCACTGGACATCGATCGCACGGCGATCTCCCTGAGTTATCTGATTGCCACCCTCGCGGGTGCTGCCACGATGCCCCTGCTGGGACGCCTCATGGATCGCTACGGCAGCAAGCGCGCCATCCTCTGGATCGGCGTGTTGTTGTCTCTGGTGTTGCTGGGCGCAAGCTTCATTACCGAAATCCTCGGCCTCACCGTGTCGTACGTGGGACTCCGGATGACAGGACAGGGCGCCCTCTCTCTGGCCGCCACCACTTTGATTGCCCGCGCCATCACCCACCGGCCAGGACTTGCCCTGGGAATTGTGGGTGCCGTGGGCTCCGCCGGAATTTCCCTGGCCCCGGTGGGAGTGGAGCGCCTCATCGCCTGGACGGATATCGCCACAGCCTGGCGAATCGAATCGGCACTGGTTGCTCTGATTGTCATCCCGATCGCGCTTGCTCTACCCAAGGATGCTCCGAAGCTCACCACCGACACCGGCACCCACATCGTTGTCGTGCCAGAGGCCGGCCACACGGTCCCTCAAGCTCTTCGCACAGGAATGTTCTGGGTGATTTCCGGTGCCGGTTTCACCGTAGGAATGCTGACCACAGGTTTGTCCTTCCACCTGATTTCGCTGCTCGGTGAACAAGGGCTCACTCCACTCGAAGCAGCAGCAAACTTCATCCCCCAAACCGTGACCGCCCTGTTGGCCACTCTCGGGCTGGGCGCCATCATCGACCGCATTGATCCCCGGTGGGGGGTCGCAGCGTCCATGATCACGATGGCAGTGACGCTCGTCATGCTGCCCCTGGTAAGCCCGGGAATCACGTCGATCCTGTTTGGCCTGGCGTTGGGAACGGCCATGGGCGCGCTTCGCGGTGTCGAGGCCGCAGCGTTCGTTCGGTATTACGGTCGCGGACATATCGGAAGCATCCGCGGCATCGCCACCTCAGTGACATTGGCCTCCACCGCTCTCGGGCCGCTCTACTTTGCCGTGGGCTATTCCTGGAGCGGGTCGTATGTTCCCGCCAGCCTCCTGGCTGCCGCACTGCCGACACTGGTGGCATTGTCCGCGATTTTTGTGAAACCTCCGGGACCCGCTCCGTCATGAGTTCGCTCGAGCGAAAGCTCCAGGACGCCCCGCTGAGATTTACCCCTCCCGGAGGGTGGCGAACACCTTCCCCGCAATGGGTCCTCCTGCACCAAGGATTTGACCCACCGGCTCACTGGCAGCCCTATGACTCCGCGCCCGAGTTCCCGGAGAGCTGGAGTTGGTGGGAAGAAAATGGCACCGCGTGGTACACGTTCTTTCGTCATCGAGCACCAGCGCCCACCCGTGCGATGGGAAATTGGTTTTCTCTCGCCGCTCTGGGTCTCTTCTCGATCATCGTGTCGCCCTTCGCCCTGGTGGGCGCGTGGATATTCGCGGGCGGAGCACTCGGGGTGATCCTGATGGTGGTGGGCATTCGTGGTGTCGTGAGAACCTACCGACGCAACACCGCCTCTCCATCCAACCCCTATGACATTGTTCGTGAATGGGCTGATCAACGCCGTGAAGCATTCTTTGATCGGGAGCTCAGTCTCTTGGGTGAGGACGCTAGCGACGCCGAGCGCGATGGGTTTGTCGCTAGGACATACTCTGCGTGGTGGGCCGAAAACGCCGCAACCGCAGCGAGTTAGTCACCACAAACACTGACGACAACGCCATTGCTAGGCCCGCAATCAGGGGGTTCAGCACACCCGCCACTGCCAGGGGAATGGCGGCCACATTGTAAGCAAACGCCCAAAACAGGTTGGCCTGAATGGTGCGAAGAGTGCGCCTTGCTAGTCGGACACCATCCGCGATAGCCAACACGTCGCCGCGCACGATGGTGATATCTCCTGCGGTCATGGCGGCATCGCTGCCGCTTCCCATGGCAATACCGAGGTTGGCGGTGGCAAGGCCTGGTGCGTCATTGACGCCATCGCCCACCATGGCGACGTTTCTGCCCTCGCCCTGCAGTTCTGTAATTAGGGTGGCTTTGCCTTCGGGGGTCATCGCGCTGTAAACGCGGGAAATACCGACAGCGTCAGCCACTGCACGGGCGACCACATCGTGGTCACCGCTGGCCATCACCGGCTCCAGTCCTAACTCCCGCAGGTCCGACACCGCCTGCGCGCTCGTCTCGCGCACCGTATCGGCCAGCGCAATCGCGCCGAGTGCTTTCGCCTCACGTGAGATCACAATGACGGTCGAACCGCTTTCACGGAGGGCGGCAATCTCCTGCGCCAAAGGATCCTCCACGAAAACATCCCGGCTACCCAACCACTCGGGAGTTCCCGCCCTCACGGTTACACCGGCGAGCTCTGCTTCCACGCCGTGACCCACAATCGCCGAGAAGTCCGACACCGCTGCCGTTGTTGCTCCCTGCTGCGTGGCGTGGGCAACAATGGCGCGCCCAATCGGGTGTTCGGAACCGTACTCCAACGAGAGGGCCGTGTCCCACACGGTGTCTGCGCTGACCCCGTCTGCCAGAGCGAGCGATTGGACCTCCATCACCCCGGTCGTCAGAGTTCCCGTCTTATCCACAACAATCGTGTCGAGGGTGCGGCTTGTCTCCAGAACCTCCGGCCCTCGAATCAGCAAACCCAATTGCGCGCCGCGGCCCGTTCCGACCAACAGTGCTGTTGGGGTTGCGAGCCCCAAGGCACACGGGCAGGCGATGATCAATGTCGCTACGGCCGCCTGGAAGGCAAAGTCAGAAGACGCGCCCAACCACAACCACACGAGGAGAGTCACCACTGCGATCACGATGACAATCGGCACAAAGACCGCAGAGACGCGGTCTGCCAGCCGCTGGCTGGCAGACTTGCCGGCCTGCGCCGATTCCACCAGTGCCGCCATGCGGGCAAGCTCGGTGTCTGCTCCCACCGAGGTAGCTTCCATCCGCAAGAGCCCTTGAAGGTTGATGGTTCCTCCCCAGACACCATCACCGGGAACAACCTCGCGGGGCACGGACTCGCCGGTCATCATGGAGGTGTCGATGGAACCACTGCCGCTAACAATGCGCCCATCGGTCGGAATTCGCTCGCCCGGTCGCACCACCAGGGTGTCACCCACTCGAACCAACGCGATGGGCACCACTTTCTCGACGCCTTCGCGCACGACAGTAGCTTCCACCGCTCCCGATTCCAACAGGGCCCGGAGCGCAGCTCCGGCATCCCGCTTGGCGCGATGCTCGAGATACCGACCCATCAGCATGAAGGTGGTGACCGCAGCAGCCACCTCCATGTAAATTTCGTGGCCTGCCTGATCGGGTGACCCAAACAGCGTGAGGCTCATGGTCATACCGAGCCGACCCGCTCCGCCAAAGAACAGTGCGTACAGAGACCACCCCGTTGCCGCCAGCACTCCCAGGGAGATCAGTGTGTCCATCGTCACCACTGCGTGGCGAAGATTGATGGCTGCTGCCCGGTGGAAGGGCCACGCACCCCAGGTAGCAATCGGCAAAGCGAGGGCGCTGACGACCCATTGCCAGCCGATGAACTGGAGGGCAGGGATCATGGAGAGCACCATGAGCGGCAGGCTGACGACCGCGGAGATGACCAGTCGCGTCATCAGCGGCGATCTGCCCTCAGCGGGGCTGGCACCGTCTGTGTGGGGGTGAGCGTGGTAGCCCGTGTTTTCGATGACCTGAATGAAGTCGTGTGCCTCGGCGGAATCCGCCATGATGGTCGCGCGCTCGGTCGCGTAGTTCACGCTCGCTTCAGCGCCCTCAACTTTGTTGAGGGCCTTCTCGATTCGGTTTGCGCACGATGCACACGTCATGCCCTCAATATCGAGCTGGATGACCTGGCTCACGCTGTGTGAACCTCGCCGACCATGTCGTAGCCGGCCTCAGCAATAGCAGCCTGCACCGATTCGCTATCGGGCTCCACACTTGCGAAGAACGACACTGTCGAGCTGGTCTCTGGGGCAAGCGCAACATTGACGTCAGTGACCCCCTCGACACCCGAAAGCTCCTTCACCACAGCCTTCACGCAGTGGTCACAGGTCATACCCTCAACATCAACGACGTACTTCATCACATCATCTCCTTGTGTCTGCTCTCCACGCTATCGCCACACAAAAAGTACCCCCTGAATACAGAAACCTTTGCCACCATAGGGTTATGACGCTTACTGCTCGCCCTTCGGTGACGCCCTCGCCCGACTTTACGGACAGGCTCTCGCGGTGGAGCACGCGAGTGCATCCAGGCTCTCTGACCCAAGAGCATGTTTCCCCGAGGAACCAGCAGGCCATTGCCACGTTGCCAGCCTGCACGAGCGAAGACGTCATCGCGGCATTTACCCAAGCCCGAAGCGCCCAGGACGAGTGGGCGCGCACCCCGCTCCAGCAGCGCACCGCGATGGTGTCTCGGTTTCACGACCTGGTGCTCGAGCACCACGAACTATTACTCGATGTTGTTCAGCACGAGACGGGCAAGTCCCGCGCAAGCGCCTTTGACGAGGTCGCCGATATTGGGTTGACCGCCCAGTACTACGCGGCAAGCGCTCGGCGGCACCTAAAGCCTGCCAAACGTCAGGGTGCTTTCCCGCTGCTGACCCGCACACGCGAGTATTACTGGCCCAAAGGTGTGGTCGGAATGATCACGCCCTGGAACTATCCCCTGACACTGCCCATCACCGACGCACTTCCCGCGCTACTGGCAGGCAATGCGATCGTGTTGAAACCCGACGCCCAAACCCCCCTGAGTTCGCTAGCCGCTATCGACTTGCTGTATCAGGCAGGTCTGCCAGACGGGCTCTTCCAGGTGGTCCTGGGCGATGGGCCCACCGTGGGCGGGGCCATCATCGATAACGCTGACTTTGTGATGTTCACCGGCTCCACCGCGACAGGAAAGAAGGTCGCCCAAGCTTGTGGCGAGCGCCTCATCGGTTTCTCTGCGGAGCTTGGTGGGAAGAATCCGATGATTGTCTTGGATGACGCGCCGCTGGAGCGCGCGCTCCAGGGCACGATCCCCGCGGCTTTTTCCAACTCCGGCCAGTTGTGTATGGCGATCGAGCGCCTCTACGTCCATGACGCCATCTATGACACCTTCGTTCCGGCGTTGACGAAAGCAGTGTCCGAGCTAACCCTGGGCACAGCGCTCGACTACTCCTATGACATCGGCTCCCTGATCTCGAAGGACCAGCTCGAGAAAGTCACCGGGCACGTGGAGGACGCCATTGCTCGGGGTGCCAGGGTCCTGACTGGCGGCTCTGCCCGCCCAGACGTCGCTGCCTTCGCGTTCGAGCCGACTCTGCTGGAAAACGTGACCGAAGACATGGCGCTGTGCCGAGGGGAAACCTTTGGACCTGTGGTGGCGATCTACCGCTTCCACAGCGACGATGAAGCGATCGCCTTGGCCAACGACACCCGCTACGGATTGAACGCCAGTGTCTGGGGCAGCCCGCGGCGTGCGGAAAAAGTGGCGCGGGCCATCGAAGCCGGCAGCGTGAATGTCAATGAAGGATTCACGGCTTCCTGGGCCTCAACCGATGCACCCATGGGCGGGTTCAAAGAATCAGGGGTTGGTCGCCGGCACGGTCGTGAAGGCATCGTCAAATACACGAACGTTCAAACGGTCGCGACCCAACGAGGAATGAACGTCGCAGCACCCACCGGGATGAGCCCCGAGAAGTTCGCACAAACCCTCATCCGGGGCCTGCGGCTCATGAAAAAACTTCCGGGCCGAGGCTAATCGAAAAGCGCGTCGGACGCCGGAAGTTTTTCCTACTGTGTGTTGTGCGCGAGAGGGGACTTGAACCCCTACGCCCTTGCGGGCACTGGCACCTGAAGCCAGCGCGTCTACCAATTCCGCCACCCGCGCAATGATGGTCACCCATCAACCTGCCGAGGTTACCACAGGCGCATCCTCCCGCCGAGGCCACGATCAGCTGGAGCCTGCACCATCCCGGCTAACATCGCGGGAGGGGAGTGTCCCCCGAAGAAGGGCATATGGGTTTTCTCGATAATTTTGAGCGAAGCGTGGAGCGCATTGTCGGCGGCAGCTTTGCCAAGGCGTTTGCCAGCGGCGTTCATCCCACCGAAATCGTGTCCTCGCTCAAGCGCGAAATCGACGCGAGCACCCACGTTGTGTCGCGAACCCGAGCTTTGGCTCCGCACGATTACACGGTTGGGCTTTCGCCGGCCGACCACGAACGCCTCAGTCGCTTGGGGCCGGCTCTGACCGAGGAAATCAGCCAAGCGTTGCGGGACTACGCCTCTCTCCGCGGCTATTCATTCTCAGCACCCGTCACACTGGATTTTCACGCATCCGCAGACCTGTCCGAAGGCATTCTCGATATCCGCAGCAAGCGACCAGGGCCCGTCGTGTGGGTTCCGACCTTGACGTGGGAAGGCACCCGTTACCCGCTGGTCGCAAAATCCACCATCCTCGGACGAGGCACCGGTGCACACATTCATGTCGTGGCCCCCGGAGTTTCTCGCCACCACTGCGAGATTCGCTGGAATGGCAAGCGCGCCGAAGTCGTCGACCTGGGCGCCACTAACGGCACCACGCTGGATGGCGCACCCGTCTCACGCCAAGCGCTTCCGGATGCCTGCACCCTGGGGTTGGGCCAGGCGCGTATCCTGTTTGAGGTGGTCCCCCAGTCCGAATCGGCGTACCACGCGCTCGCCACACCCCAACCCCCACCTGCACAGGAGACACCATGAGTGAACTCACCCTCTTTGTGCTCCAACTGGGGTTTTTGGGCCTGCTGTGGGCCTTCGTGTTTTCGATTGTCTACGCATTGCGCACTGATCTCTTTGGTCCTGCTCGAATGCGCTCAGAAGAAATGGCCCCTGTGGCCCCGCCGCAAAACCCCGTATCGCCCTCTCCCAGCGTTCCCAGCGGTGTTGCCTCAACACTCTTGGTGACGTCCGGACCCAAAGAGGGCTTAGCTCTGGAGCTTCTCCCCGAGGAACAGTTCACGATCGGGCGCTCCAGCGACTCGACCCTGGTGATTCGGGATGACAACACCTCCACTCACCACGCACGACTCATGCTCTGGAATGACCAGTGGATGGTCCAGGACCTGGATTCCACGAATGGAACGTTTGTTGACGGCAAGCGCGTCAGTATCCCCACCCCGGTTCCCTTGAACACTCCGGTCACGATCGGCACCAGCTCTTTTGAACTGCGTCGGTGAGGTCTGTGGCCACTAACAGCATTCTGAGCGCCGCCTCCTCACACATTGGGAAGGTTCGGGCGAGCAACCAAGATTCGGGTTCCGTGGGTCGCCATCTCTACGTGGTGGCCGATGGAATGGGCGGCCACGCCGGTGGCGATGTGGCAAGCGCCATCGCGGTTCAACATCTTTACGGACTTGACCACCCCTATGACTCCGTAGAGGCAGCACGCGAGGAGCTCTTTCGCAGCATTCTGAGCGCAGGGAATGAACTCACCCAAGCGGTCGTGGAACACCCTGAGCTGACAGGCATGGGAACCACCGTCAGCGCGATGATTCGTGTGAAGTCCACCATGGTCATCGGCCACATCGGCGATTCCCGAATTTATCGGTTGCGAGAGGGGGTTCTCGAACAGATCACGGCAGATCACACCTTCGTTCAGCGCCTCGTCGACAGTGGTCGAATCACCGCAGAGGAGGCTGCGGTCCACCCCCGCCGATCCGTCCTCATGCGCGTGCTCGGTGACGTGGATGCCGAACCCGATGTTGATACCCACGTGATTGACACTCAGCCCGGCGACAAATGGTTGCTGTGTTCCGATGGGCTCAGCGGATACGTCTCCGAGCGCGACATCGCCGAGACCCTCCTTACGGTGGACGACCCGGAGCTCGCCTGCCACAAGCTCATTACCCAGAGCCTGTCTGAGGGCGCCCCCGATAACGTCACTGTGGTCATCGTGCGGGTCGAGGAAGACCAGGACACGTCTCCCCCTTCGGAACCTCGGATGGTGGGCTCCGCGGCTGGGCCGATGACCTACGAGTCAGGCCCGATCGCCCGGAAACCGGCGTTGCCGGCGATGCTGCTGCATCCGCTTCGGGCACTTCCCCCAGCAGACGAGCACTTCGAGCCGGAGGCTGACTACCTCGAGGAACTGATCCGCGAGGACCGTCGACGTCTCATTCGGCGACGCGTCACCTGGTCTCTGTCGGTGCTGGTGATTGCCGGAGCCATCGTGGGCGCTGGTTTCGGTGCTTACCAGTGGACGCAAACCCGGTACTTCGTGGGCGAGAACGATGGCGTCGTCGCCATTTTCCGTGGGGTCCCCGAAAACGTGGGTCCTTTTGGGCTCTCTTCCCTCTATGAGGAAAGCACCATCCAGATTGATGACCTTCTGGTGTTCGAACAAGAACGCCTAGAAGCTGCAATCCCCGCGGAGTCCCTCGAGGACGCTCGGGACATTCTCGATCGGTTGAGGAAATAGCGGTGACGAGCGCAGACCCCACGCTGCCACCGGTCTCCCCGGTGACCGGACGCGTGGTGCTGCGCGTACGGATGCCCCAAAAGCTCCGGAACATTGAGTTGGGTCTTCTCCTCGTTGCCCTAGGCCTCAGTGCTCTCGCACTTGCCCTAGTCCAATGGGGCGCCCTGGGGGAGCTCGACTGGAGCCTGCTGACCTATGCGTCAGGCCTCGCGGGGCTGACCTTGGGGGTCCACTTGGCTCTACGCCTGGTCGCCCGCGACGCCGATCCCTTTATTGTCCCCATTGCCACGATGCTGAATGGTCTGGGCATCACCATGATTCACCGTCTCGATCTAGCGGCCGGTGCCACCGGTTGGGCGGCAGCGGGGGTTCGCCAAATGGCGTGGACTGCAGTGGCCCTGGTGGTCGCGATTGGCGTCCTGTTGCTGGTGCGCAATTACCGGGTTTTGCTTCGCTACCGCTACCTCGCGATGCTGGCGGGGATCGTGCTCTTGACGATGCCGCTGTGGCCAGGAATCGGTCGCACCGTCAACGGTGCCACCCTGTGGGTGAACGTCGGCGGCACCGCCTTTCAGCCGGGAGAAATAGCCAAGATTGCGCTGGCCATTTTCTTCGCTGGCTACCTGATGACCGCTCGAGAAAGCCTGAGCCACCTGGGAAACACGTTCCTCGGGATTCGCTGGCCTCGGGTCAGAGACCTCGGCCCCCTTCTCGTCATCTGGGTTGTCGCCATGGCGGTGCTCGTGTTCCAGCGTGACCTCGGCACCTCACTTCTGTATTTCGGTCTCTTCCTGGCAATGCTCTACATCGCGACCAACCGTGTTTTGTGGATTGGTCTGGGCGGCGGGCTTTTCATCATCGGAGCCGCGCTGGCCGGAAGCCAAATCAGCTACGTTCAAGGACGCCTCATGGGATGGCTCGATTCGTTCAACCCAGAGATTTACAACGCGATCGGTGGTTCCTACCAGCTGGTCCAGGGCATGTTCGGCTTCGCGGAGGGTGGCTTCATAGGCAAAGGCCTCGGTCAGGGCCAGCCGTCTTTCGTTCCCCTCGCAAACTCTGACTACATCGTGGCGGCTCTTGGCGAGGAACTCGGCATCATCGGCATCTTCGCGGTCCTTGCCCTGTACCTTCTGCTGGTCTCGCGCGGGCTGCGGGTGGGCTTCATGGGAACCGATGATTTTGGTCGCCTGCTCTCCGCCGGGCTTGGTTTTGTGTTGGCGCTTCAAGTCTTTATTGTCATCGGTGGAATCACACGGCTTATTCCGGTGACGGGGCTCACGACCCCGTTCTTGGCCGCAGGCGGTTCGTCACTCGTGGCGAACTGGATCATCGTGGCCCTGATTTTGAGACTCAGCGACGATGCCCGCGCCTCCGTTCGCCATGATGCGGGGGTGAGCGCATGATCACCCCGCTTCGCAAAGTCGGTATCGCCATCGCCGTCTTGTTCGGGCTCCTTTTTGCCTCCAGTAGTTACCTTCAAGTCATCGCAGCAGAAGACATCGCCGATGATGACCGCAACGTGCGCAAGCTGTATGAAAGCTTCTCAGCGGAGAGAGGTCAGATTCTCGCCGGGGGAATTCCTCTTGCGGAATCGGTCCCCGTCGATAACCAGTTCTCGTTCTTGCGAACCTATCCCTACGCAGAGTTGTATGCACCGGTTGTCGGGTACTACACCCTCACCCAAGGCAACGCCGGCATCGAGAGCGCGCTCAATCCCCTGCTGACCGGCCGCGCAGACTCGCAGGTCATAGAGCAACTGAGAGCTCTCGTCACCGGCAGCAACCCTCAGGGTGCAAGCGTCATGTTGAGCATTGACCCCGAGATCCAACAGCTGGCGTGGGATGCCCTGGGAGACAAGAAAGGCTCTGTGGTCATCATGGAGCCTGCTACCGGTCGAGTCTTAGCGATGGTGTCCAAACCCTCCTACAACCCCAACCTGTTAGCCGCGCATTCCTCCTCAGCCGTGCTGGAGTCCTATCTTGAGCTTGCGGATGACCCGGACAACCCCTTGGCTAACCGAGCTATCGCCGGTGATCTGTACTTCCCCGGCAGTGTGTTCAAAACCATCATGATGGCCGCCGCACTGGAGTCTGGGGACTTCACCGCCCAGAGCGAATTCCCCAACCCCCGAGAGCTCGAACTTCCGCTCAGCACGGCCGTGGTGAAAAACTCCGGTTCGCGGCTGTGTGGCGGTGACGAGTTCGTCACTTTGGAAGATGCGTTCCGGTTAAGCTGCAATATTCCTTTCGCGGAACTCAGCCTCGAACTGGGCGAGGCAGCCATTGGCTCCATGGCGGACAGTTTTGGCTTCGGGGCCACGCTGGAAATCCCACTGACCGTCACGCCCAGTGTTTTCCCGCGTGGGCTTGACCAAGCCCAACTAATGCTGAGCTCGTTTGGCCAATTCGATGTTCGCGTCACCCCGTTGCAGATCGCCATGGTGAGCAGCGCCGTGGCCAACGGTGGCACCCTGATGAAACCAAGCCTCGTTGACCAAGTCATCGCACCCAACCTTCGGGTCGTAGACGAATTCGAGCCACAGATCTACTCCCGACCACTCAGCAGCGCTACTGCGGCCGAGCTCAGCCGCATGATGGTCGACAACGTTCAGCGCGGAGTGGCGGGAAATGCCGGTGTGGCTGGCCTCAGCGTCGCTGGCAAAACCGGAACGGCAGAAACAGGGATCGGCGAGGGCCGCACATTCTGGTTCAGCGGGTTTGCTCCTGCCGAGAATCCCACCATCGCCATTGCTATCGCCGTCGAGGGAGACAGGTCCGAGGGAACCGGTAACGCGGTTGCCGCTCCCATCGCGAATACTATTTTTGCGGGGGTGATGTCGCCATGAGGCCAACAGCTGGCCAGGTATTGGGCTCTCGTTACGAGCTGGTGTCGCGCATCGCCATTGGCGGCATGGGTGAGGTATGGAAAGCCAATGACGGCGTGATTGGCCGCACCGTCGCCATCAAAATCCTCAAAGACGAGTACATGGGTGACCCCGGATTCCGGGAGCGCTTTCGCGCAGAAGCACGGCACGCCGCTCTGGTCAATCACGAGGGCATCGCGAACGTTTTCGACTACGGCGAAGAAGAGGGCAGTGCCTACCTCGTCATGGAGCTGGTCCCGGGTGAAGCGCTCAGCAGCGTTCTCGAGCGCGAAAAGATTCTTCCGGCAACCAAAGTCCTCAAATACGTCGCGCAAACGGCGTCCGCCCTTCACGCTGCCCACCAGGCCGGTCTCGTTCACCGCGATATTAAGCCAGGCAACCTGCTGATCACTCCGGATGGCACGGTCAAGATCACCGACTTTGGTATCGCGCGCCTGGCTGACCAGGTTCCGCTCACGGCAACCGGGCAGGTCATGGGGACCGTTCAGTACCTGGCCCCCGAACAAGCGGGTGGAAAACCGGCGTCACCTTTGACCGATGTTTACTCGCTGGGGATTGTCGCCTACGAGGCACTCGCAGGGAAGCGACCCTTCCGTGGTGAATCGCAGGTGGCCATCGCGATGGCACAAATTAAGGAAGCCCCGCCCGCCCTTCCTTCCTCGATCCCCGAGGAAGTGCGAAAACTCGTCATGTCATGCATGGCCAAGAAACCCGATGGTCGACCTGCCTCCGCCGAGGCTCTCTCCAAAGCCGCCACCGCCCTGGCGCAGGGAGACATCGAGGCGGGCCTTGCGCTCATTCCTGAACCCCCAGCAACCGAAGACACTGCGGAGAAGAAAAAGCCTGCCGGCGAAACCCCCCGGGTTCGGGGACTCACCGAATCCCGCCAGAAACTGGGTAAGAAATTTTGGATCTTCGGCGGCGTGGGCGCAGCAGTTGCCCTGGCACTCATTGCCACGTCGTTGACCGTCCTGCTTCAACCCTCCGGCGACGACATTGTGGAAGACCCCATCCTCCCGGTCATTGCGGAACCAGTTCCAGAGCCCCTCCCTCAAGAACCCACTCCCGTTGCACCCTCGCCGAGCGACGAGCCTGCGGTGGTCGTCACGGTAGAAGTCACCGAGGCCGAGGTAGTGGGGAAAACCCGCACACAGGTGGAGGAAGCCCTCGTGGCG
This sequence comes from Microbacteriaceae bacterium, assembly GCA_024639925.1. Taxonomy (GTDB): domain Bacteria; phylum Actinomycetota; class Actinomycetes; order Actinomycetales; family Microbacteriaceae; genus Pontimonas. The sequence goes on along the minus strand of JAHEGA010000004.1, from coordinate 12,706 downwards.
AAGGGACTTCGCCTCGACGCCATCACCGGAAACATCGCTCCCGCCCAGGACCGGGTGGGTACTGCCTATCGGGTGAATCCTCAAGGTGTTGTCGCCAGCGACACTCTGATCGCCGTGTACTTTTACGGCGCCATCCCGCAACCTCCGAAACCCCGCTCGATGACCGTTATTCCGGCGACCGGACCCTACCAACCCGGTGACGAACTGCTTCTGGAATGGCCGGGCTATGCCCAGTGCCCCTCCGGTTTTGCGCTCCGAAGCTACAC
>JAHEGA010000004.1:0-12340 GCA_024639925.1 Microbacteriaceae bacterium | reverse complement strand
CGAACCGACCTCTACTCGCTCGGCGTGGTGATGTACGAACTCCTCGCTGGCGCCCCACCCTTTAGCGCCGACTCACCGGTCGCTGTTGCCTACAAGCACATCAGTGAAGAACTGCGGCCACTTCGGGAAGCAAACCCCGCCATATCCGAAGATGTTGCGCGAGTCGTGGAAACCGCGATGCGCAAAGACCTGGCTGAGCGTTTCCCGACCGCCCAATCTTTCCGGAGTGCCCTCGAGGACATCGCGCAGGGCCGAGAACTTCAGCTTCCCACCACGAAAGAGCACGCGAAGGTCGCCCCGGCGTTCACCGGCAGCGTGCCGGTCGCCAACATCGAACCCGAACACCGTGCCCCCGTCGAGGGGTTTGAAATTTTTGAATCACGGGGAATCAAATCCCAAACGATTCCCACCCTGGCCGTCTCTGCCTTCAGTGTCCTTGCCGTGCTACTGGTTGTGGGAATTGTGCTGTGGGTGTTCACCCTCAACCCAGCGACCACCACAGCTGCGGCCGCTCCCCAGGTTCCTGATCTCACGAACCAGACAGAGGCTGTCGCCTCCGCCACCATCACCGCTCTCGAGCTCAACCCTGTCATCGAGTACGAAACAAGCGACACCGTTCCCGAAGGGACTGTTATTCGCACCGTTCCTGGAGGTGGGATTAGAACCGCCAAGGGCGAGCCTGTTCGAATTGTTGTCTCCAGCGGGATCGCCACGTTCAAGATGCCCGACATTCGAAATATTGACGTGGCGGAAGCTCGCACCACGTTAGAGGAGCTGGGCCTGACCGTCGAATCCGTTGTGGAAACCTACTCGCCCAGTCTCGCTGAGGGCACGGTGATGGCCTCAACCCCCGAACCAGACTCAGCGCTTCGCCCAGGTGACACTGTCACCCTGACGGTGTCCAACGGTCTCGTACTAGTACCCAATGTGGTGGGTCTCACCGTAGGTGAAGCGAACCCCTTCCTCACCGGCCCCTCGATGCAGCTCGCTGTCAAGCTTGAGCTATCGCCCGACTGCTTCGGTCAAACCGTGAAATCCCAGTCCTTGGCGCCAGGTGATCACCCGCAACGCTCAGAAATCACTCTCGTCTACTGCGGGCTCGTCCAAAACCAAGAACCAGCGCCCGTCGGTTAGTCCTGAGAAATTCGTGGGCTAAGCCCGCGGGCTGCTTCTGCCGCTCCGGCAAGACCGGCGATTTCCAGCCAGTTGCCCATCATCGTGTAGCCACCCTCCGTCAGCACGGACTCGGGGTGAAATTGAACCCCATAGACCGGAGCATTGACATGGTTCAGACCCATAATCACACCTCCGTCGGTGCGTGCCGTGACGACCAGGTCCTCAGGTACCGTCTCATCAACAACAGCGAGGCTGTGGTACCTCGTTGCTTGGAACGTGGGTGATACCCCGACAAACAACGCGCTGTCATCGTGGTTAACCTGAGAAGCTTTGCCGTGCATCAGCTCTTCGGCGTGAGTGACCGTCGCCCCAAAGGCTTCGGCAATGGCCTGGTGGCCCAGGCACACTCCTAGCAACGGGATGTCCTGGGCAATGGCGGCCTTCACGATGGGGATGGAAATACCCGCGTCTCCCGGATTGCCCGGCCCCGGTGACACCAAGATCCCGTCGTAGCCGGCGATTTTCGTGGGGAGATCAGCCACCTCCCATTCGTCATTACGAATGACCTCCGTGGTGGCGCCCAACTGGTGAAGATACCCGTTCAAGGTGTACACAAAACTGTCGTAGTTATCGACGACGAGAATGTGCGTCATGTCTTTTCGGCCCTTCGCAGCAGGAGAAATCACAGCCTACCAATCCGTTCGGAACGAAGGCCGGGTGGTGCATCCCTCTCCGGGGTTAGACTGTTGCGCATGGCCAAGCGACCCAAAGACCCAGCGTCCACGACCAATGCCCTTCCCGAGGGCAACGACAACCCCGCGTGGTTCAAGCCCGTCATGTTTGGTCTCATGCTGGTGGGTCTGGCCTGGATTCTGACCTACTACATCTCTAGCACCCAGTTACCGATCGCTGGCATCGGAGCATGGAACATCACGGTCGGTTTCGGCATCATGTTTTTGGGCTTTCTCATGACGACCCGGTGGAAATAACTGACACCGGAGTGATTACACGGCTGTAATTCTCCCCACAGGGGAAAACCTGTGGATAACTGCGCTACACCCAGAACCGTAGAGCGGTAATCGCGACCAGTCCTGCACCCAGAGCGGTAACGAGCCCCACCTGAAGAGCCTTCTGCTCGGCTCGACGGGTTGCCACCATAATCCAGGCAACCGCGGCTCCGGTGATGAGCCCACCGATGTGGGCTTGCCACGAAATTCCCGGCACGACAAAGCCCATCACGAGGTTTAGGGCCAACACAATCAGTAGTTGAACATTTGCCCCGCCAAACGACCTCTGAATCACAAAAAGAGCCCCAAAAAGCCCAAATATCGCGCCCGATGCGCCCACGACCGCGGTCAACGGGGCTAACCAGAGAACAGCCACCGACCCGCCAAAGCCGGCAAGCAGGAAAAGGGTGACGAATCGGGCGTGGCCAACGAGTCGCTCCACCAGAGTTCCCAGAACGTAGAGCGAGAAGCCGTTGAAGAGAATATGGAAAAGCGATGCGGTGGAATGCACAAAGACTGTCGTGATCATCCGCCAGGGCTCAATGGCCGTCAGTGGTGGCCAGTAGAGCAACTGCTCCGTCAATCCACCCCCGGTCAGCCATTGGGCCGCAAAAACTACTCCCAACACGCCGAGCAAGGCATAGGTTGCTCGAGGGCTCGCTGACGAACGGCGTGGCCGAACGAGTCGGGCCGGCCGTGCTGGTCGAACCCCAGCACAATCAGGGCAGTGCGCGCCCACCGCGGCGGGAACCTGACAGTCACCGCAGATGGTATTTCCACACCGTTGGCACAGCGCAAAGCTCTCCCTACTGGGATGCCGGTAGCAGGTATCGCTGCTGGCCGCAGAACTCACGAGGTGGCAGTGACGCTCACACTCTTGAGCACGACATCCTCATGGGGCTTGTCAGAACCATCGGTGCTCACGCCTTCAATGGCGCGGACCACAGCTTCCGAGGCCTCATCGAGCACTGCCCCAAAGATCGTGTGAGCGCCTTGCAACCAGGTGGTTGCTCCCGTGGTGATGAAGAACTGGCTTCCATTGGTGCCCTGTCCGCCGCGGGTTCCCGCATTGGCCATTGCAAGAACAAAAGGCTTCGTGAAATCGAGCTCTGGGTGAATCTCGTCGTTGAACTGATATCCCGGTCCGCCCATGCCCGTGCCGGTTGGGTCACCGCCCTGAATCATGAAACCCGGGATGATGCGGTGAAAGATCACATCGCTATACAACGGCCCCTCGCCAGCGGCTCCCGTGGTGGGGTTCACCCATTCGGTCTCGCCTGTGGCAAGCCCGACAAAGTTTTCGACGGTTTTCGGTGCGTGGTTGCCGTAAAGGCCCACAACAATGTCCCCGTGGTTGGTGTGCAAGGTGGCGGTGTGTGTATGAATGCTCATGCTCCCATTCTGCCAGGGACCACTGAGGCAAGCCCCCGACAGACGGTGTCCAGGAATTATTTGTCAAAGTCTGGGAGAATAGAGGCTTCATCAGGAGGTGTCATGGAACTCGACCGCAAGACCCGCAAAGAGCTCTCTCGGCTAGCCCGTGAAGCCCAAGGGCTCTGGTCCGAACAGCGTGACGTTCTCTCCCACGCAAAAGAGGTCGCACGTCACGCCTCACAGAGCGCCAGTGACGTAGCGAAACGCGAGGTTTTACCCTTGGCTCAAGACGCGTATCGCGATGCCCTCCAACCAGCACTGGGCAAATTGCCCTGGGCTAAAGCCGCAAAGGTCCCCGTGAAGAAATCCAGCAATCCGTTTGTGTTCATCTTGATGGCCGTTGGTACCCTCGCCCTCGCTGTCGTCGGCTACGCCGCGTGGCAGACCCTGCGTGCCGACGATGACCTATGGGTCGAAGAGGACGAGTAGGTCCCTACATTCCTTTGGGCTTGAGGTATCGCTGAGCTATCGCACTCAGGAAGTCAAAAAGCAACGCAAGAATCGCGACCAAAACGGCGCCAATCAGGATCGCCGGGTTCCGGTCAAGCTTGAGGCCAGAATTAATGGTTTCTCCCAAACCGCCACCGCCCACGAGGAACGCGAGTGCGGCCATGCCAATGTTGATGACAATCGCCGTGCGAATCCCCGCAATAATCACCGGCACCGCTAACGGAAGTTCGATCTCAAAAAGCACCTGACGTTTGGTGTAACCCATGCCTCGACCAGCCTCAATGACGGCTTGGTCGACCTGCTCAAGACCCACAATCGTGTTTCGCAGCACCGGAAGCAGAGAAAAGGTGGCCAAAGCAAAAATCACCGTCGTGATTCCCGCACCTAGAAAAGAAAAAAAGATCACAATCAACCCGTAGGCAGGAAGAGCCTGGGCTAGGCCGAGAGTGTCCACCAATATGTTCTTGAGTCGAGGCAATCCTCGCCTGGTTACCGCAATACCAATAGGGATGGCCACCACGATCACCAAAGCTGATGAGGCAAACCCGAGCACGATCGTGTCGATGAGCTGTCCCTGGAGCTTCTCGGGTTCAAGAATCGCCGCCGTGGTCGGATCAATGTCCGAGTACAACCAGACCGCGATGCCGATTATCGCGAGCAGCCCCGCGAAAACCGGCGTGACGATAACGTCAAGCCTCTCCGCAAGGGGGCTTTTCTGTGTCCGCAAGGGTGTCGCCAGGGTCATGATGCGTTAGCTTCCCGACCCACTGATAATCATCGACGCAAGGCTCTCAATACTGCAGCAGCCCAAATACTTGCCGCCGCGGTCCACAACCACTGCCATGCCAACCGAGGATTGCAACATCACTCCCAGAGCGTCTTGGAGTGTATCCTCCGGTTGGAGATCGATAGTGATGGGCTTGCCGCTCTTTTCAATGGGCTGCGTTGTCCGGTTGAGTGACGATTCGCTGATCCAGCGGAGCGGTCGATGGTCTTTATCCAAGAGAACGGCGGTCTTCTCGGGCGAACTTTCAAGGGCCTTGAGTGCTTCATCACGCAGGACGGGCATTTGCAGCGCGGGAATATCGTGAAGTTCAATATCGCGAACCTTCTTGAGGGTCAGCCCCTTCAAGATTGCACCAGACCCCAAGAAGTTCTCTACGAACTCGTCTGCGGGATCGGACAGGATCGCCTCGGGCGTATCAATTTGAGCAATTTCGGAACCCTCGCGAAGAATGGCAATGCGGTTACCCATCTTGATGGCCTCGTCGATATCGTGCGTCACGAAAACAATGGTCTTCTTCAAATCTTGCTGAAGACGCAGGAACTCATTTTGAAGGCGGTCACGCGTAATGGGGTCGATAGCGCCAAAGGGCTCGTCCATCAACAAGACGTCAGGATCGGCCGCCAAAGCGCGAGCAACGCCGACGCGCTGCGCCTGCCCACCCGAGAGCTCTTTGGGATAGCGGTCGCGATACACAGCCGGATCCATTGATACCAACTCGAGCATCTCATCCACCCGGCGGGAGGTTTCCTCCTTGTCCCAGCCCAAAAGCTTGGGAACGGTGGCAATGTTCTCCGCGATGGTGCGGTGCGGAAACAAGCCGACCTGCTGGATGACATACCCGATTTTCCGGCGCAGAACACTCGGGTCAATGTCGGTGACATCTTCCCCTTTGAGGTAAATGCGACCCGCGGTGGGCTCAATCAAACGGTTGATCAATCGAAGGGTGGTGCTCTTTCCGCAGCCAGAGGGACCGACGAGCACAAGAACCTCGCCCTCCTGGACATCCAAGGTGAGGTTTCCCACGGCTGGTGCTTCCGTCCCTGGGTAAGCCTTCGAGACGTTTTCTAGCCGAATTAGCGTTTCGCTCATCGGATTCCTTTCGAAATGGTGGCGCGCTTAACTAACTGAAGAACGATGTCAATCACTAAAGCAAGGAGCAGACACAGGACGGTGCCTGTCCAAATGGCTTCTAGAGAATTGGGAAGAGGGATGCGGGCGAGCCCGCTCTTAATGAAGTCACCCAAGCCGCCGCCGGCAACCAAGGTTGCGAGCGCGGCGACACCGACAATCAACATCGCAGAAATTCTGATGCCGGTAATGATGACCGGCCACGCAAGGGGTAATTGGATCCTCAACAACACTTGGCTGGGTGTAAGACCCATCCCTTTCGCAGCCTCGAGGACACTTTGGTCGATGCCATCAAGCCCGGTGATGGTGTTCCGCAAGATCGGCAAGAGCGAATACATCAGCAACGCAATAAAGGACGGGGCAAAACCTAATCCCACTAGCGGGATGAAGATTGTGAAAAGGGCCAGAGACGGAATAGTCAAAAACACCGAGGTGATAGCGAGAGAGAGCTCTTTAGCGAGAGGGTTTCGCCTGGTCGTCACTCCGAGGACGATGGCAATCAGGCTGGCGAAACCCAACACGGTCACCACATAGACAGTGTGCTCCGCAACACTGGTTTGCACCTGGTCCCACCGGGTGGAGACAAATGCCCACCACGTGACTAGAAATTCCATAGTTTTTACTCCGGTACGAAAATGCTGGGGACCCGAAGACCCCCAGCATTCCCAATCGAACTAGCCGGAAATAAGGCCTTCCTCAACGAGGTATTCGCTGGCCACTGCGGCGGGGTCTTCACCCTCAGCAGAAACCTTCGCGTTCAGACCGGCCATGCGGATTTCGTCCAGCGGGGCAAGAACGTCTTCGATGATTCCATCGAAGGCCTCAGGAGCCTCGTTGTACTTGTCCTCACGGATCGTCCCGGACACGTTGTAAAGGATGTTGACGCCTGGATCTTCAACCAACGTGAGGTTGAGGGCAGGGATACGACCATCCGTGGTGAACACCTCACCGAAGTCGCAGTTGTTAGCTGCGGTCTCGGTGTAGATGATTCCCGTGTCCAGAATGAGCTGCTGGTCAACAGGCAAGGTAATTCCTGTTGCCTCTTCCGTCAGGATCAGACCATCGGGACGCGAAGGGAACTCCGACTCCATGCAGACAACAGCGTCAGAGTTATCCCGGACGTACTCCATCATGGTCTGCAGGCTGAAGGCTCCCCCGTTAGCTTCAGTCACCTCAGGTGACGAGGTGAAACCGTAGGTGTTGTTGAACGGTGAGCGTGAAACCCACACGATGCCATTCTTTTCCAGGTCCATCTCGCGAACACCGGAGGTCAATACCTCAGGGTCGAAGCTGGGCTGCTCCTGGCCAAGGTGAACCGTCCACCCGGTGCCGTTGTACTCCATGTAAATGTCGATTTCGCCAGACTCCAACGCGGCACGGGCGATATTGGTTCCACCCAGATTCACTTTGTTGTCGACAGTGGCACCGGCTTCTTCGAATGCCAAGACCATCATTTCGCCGAGAATCAGCTGCTCGTCAAAGTCTTTCGATCCCACGGCAACGCTAATTCCAGAAAGGTCGTAGTCGGATAGCGAGCCCGATCCGCCGCTGTTGCCAGCGCCATCGGTCGCACAACCAGCCAGAGCCAAGAGTGCTGTTGCCCCGGTAAGGGCAACGATGTTTTTCATCGATTTCTTCATTGGTTCGGTATTCCTCCATCTAGTTTCGATTCCTCCAAGTTAGGCAAGCCCTGGGAAGATAGCGAATGAAGTTGTCGATATAACAACTACGCTAACCTGGGGGAATGCCCATCCATAGCTCAGGCCTTATTCGCGATCTTGAAGTCCTCGAGCTGCTAGGCACCGATGCTTCGTGGCAGAACGGCGGCATGGGGGTGCAGGAAATTGCCACCCGGCTTGACCGAGACAAGGGTCAAGTGTCCCGCGTGTGCCACACCTTGGCCTCCACCGGTTTGATCAACCGCGATCGAGTGACGAGGCGTTACCGCCTGGGCCACCACCTCTACGCACTGGCGATGCGAACCCAAGAGGCCCACCTCGCAACCCTCGCCAGACCGGCCTTACTCGATCTGATGGCCAGCGCCGAAGAATCGGCGCACCTCACTGTCTTGCGCGGTGGAGTGATCATGACCGTGCACACCGAACTGGCCCAGGATCCTGAGAGAGATGATCGGTTTGACGGGATTTCTCTTCCCGCGCTGAAAACCGCGTCGGGTCGCGCCATTTTGGCCACCTTCACTCCCGACGAACTAACCGCCTGGTGGGAGGAGCACGGGGAGCTTCGGGCCGACTATCCCGCCAATCCCGAGACCTCACCTATCCAACTCCCGGAAGTGGGGAGACTGCGCAAAAAGCCCAACGCGATTAATTCCCTTTCCGCGTTGCAAAGAGCGGCAAAAGCTGCGCGAAAAGCCGGCTATGCCATCGCCGATGGTGACCTCACCGAGAACATCGTCGATGCAGCCGCGCCCGTGAGAAACGCTTTTGGTGTGGTCGTTGGCGCCCTCTCCGTAGGAGCGCGCAAAAACCGAATAAAGGACGGCAACATGGCTTTGGGCCAGCTAGTGTACGACTCAGCCCACGCCCTTTCGCAACGGATGGGTTGGGGTGTTGCCACCTAAACTGTCGCCATGCACACCACGCAACGCGCAATCCTCGCCCCCCTTCTTGGGCTTGGCATCGGCTGGTCTCTCTTTATGTTTGGGGCATGGTCAAACCTGTTCATCCAACCCGAGTACGACGCGGCTGGATTTCTAACGGGCGAGCCCGCGGTGCGGCCCTCGACATATCTCTACCTTGCCGGGATCGCCGTTTTTTCACTGGGTGCTTTCATCGGGCTGAAAATTTCACGCACCTCTAGAGACCTGGCGGACACCGATAACGGCCTGACCGTGGCGGCCTACCGTTTCGCAAACCTCTCCGTCATCATTGCGCTGGCTGGTGGGGCTGTTTTCGCTATCGCCAATTTCCTCGCTGCCCTCGGAACGCGAGACGGCGCATCTCTTGGTGATCGAATCGCCGGGGTCTATCTGCCGATTGTTCTCGCTACCGCGCTTGTAGTGGTGCTCCTTCTTGTGTCCTTTGTCCACCGGCCGGTCGCGAAGGATGACTCGCCAGCAACGGATGAGGGGGTCACACTCCGACAGAAGGCTTTGGCGTGGGGTTACGCTCTGCCGATCCTTGCGGCGGCAGTGGCCATTATTTTCGGGTTGATTGTGTACGACATCACCGGCACGTCGTTAGAGGGATGGGTGTGGGTCATCATCCAGGTTCTGATTGCCGCAGGTATCATTCTCGGAACGAGGTACGCTCGACGGGCTAAAGCCGAAACGCCACCCCCACCCAAACCCCGCACCGCGTGGGCCAGCGGAGCGTGGAACCTCAACTTCGTGCTGTCAATCGTGTTTGGCGGAGTCGTCTCCATCATGGCTTTCACCTTTGGGCTGGAAGCCTTTGAGGAACTGCGCGACTATAACTTCGATTACGCCGGCTGGGAAGTGGAACCTTTTAGCCTTGCGTGGTTGTTGGGCGACTTCTCCCCGGCGCTGGTGTTGATGGTGTTGGTGATCGTGGGCCTCTATGCCACGATCACTGAACGGCACCGACGGGACATCTCTGCCTAGAGCGTTTCCGGTATCTCTTCTCCCTTGGGCACCCGTTTGCTCCGTCGCACAAGCGCCTGGCGCTGCCTACTCGCCAAATAGCTGCCCACCACCACGAGTGGAAAGCCCACGAGGATTCCTGGAGTGATGGGCTCACTCAGAAAGGCGATGCCCAGAACAGCTGCTACCGCCAGGTTCACGTACGTGATCAGGCTGGCCCTGGCCGGGCCAATCTGCCGGATGAGAGCGAAGAACAGAACGAAAGCCAGAGCGGAACAAATAGCGCCCAAAATCAGTAAGGCCACCCACGATTGCCACGATGGCCCAGCGCTGATGTCTTGGGGGAGAGAAATCGCGGCGAAGGGTGCGTAGACAATACTGACAACCGTCAGCGAGAGCGCGATAACCCCCAAAGTGGGGACTTCATGAGGCATACGGTTGGCGACAATGGGGGCAAGTGCATAGCCGGCCGCCGCGGCAAGCATCATGAAGATCGGCGCCAGCGGTGTTACCCCTGAAAAGGCATCAATTCCCACCAGCGCGACAACACCGGCGAGCCCGATAACCAGGCCCAGAACCGTCAGGGGGTGCCAGGCTGACTTGTCGCCCATCAAGCCCACGACAAAAGCGGCGATAAAAGGCACCGTCGTGATCAGCAAGCTCGCCAACGACGACGAGATGTCTTTCTGAGCCTCAGGGATTAAAAACCAGGGGCCCACCATCTCTAGCGATGCAAAAGCGACAACTGCCGGCCACACCTTCAACGTTGCCTTCAGCATGCCCTTTGCTAAGACGATGGGCATCAAAATGAGCGCTCCCAAGAACACTCGGGTGAACACCAAGCTGGTGGTGTCGAAATATTCGAGAGCTATTTCGATAAAGAAATATGGTGTTCCCCAGATGATGCCCACGATGAGAAATAGCAGGAAGGATTTTCTAGGCACCACGAAAGCGTAGTGGAGAGACTGGTCTCAGAACACAGATAAAGGCGCAAAAAACGGTGCATATGGGCACTTTTCTTGCCCATAAACTATCCCCATGAAAACGCTACGCCGGTGGTAGATTTCCTCGTCCTACCGGGCTTCATCCTCGCGTCGTTAGTCATCATCACATCGCCTGGCGCAGACACGATGTTGTTGCTCCGTTACGCCATCAGAGATGGTCGCGGCGCTGGGTTTCGCGCGCTCGTGGGCATCCTTGCCGGGCTCACTGTAGTGACAATTCTTTTGGTCTCCGGTGTTGGGCTGGCTCTTGCCTCGATCGCAGGCGCGCTCGAGGTGCTCACTCTGATCGGCGCGATTGTTTTGTTGGTTCTCGGCATTACAGCGTCGATAAACGGCATCCGGCTGATTCGTCGATCGCGGATAGCTCCAGAAAGCCCGAGCAACTCCCTCGAAAAAAGGGCCAGCCGCGCGCGGCCATTGCAAGCGGCGTTTGTGACGAACGCCACAAACCCGAAAGTGCTCGTCTTCTACCTAGCGTTCTTCCCACAATTCCTCGGATCGGCAGCGAGCCCCACCTGGCAACTCATCCTGCTCGGTGGCGTTTTCCTTGTTGTCACGGTGATGTGGCTGGTGCCCCTGGTGTACGCCGCAAATGCAATGCGACGATTCTTTCGCACACCGAGCGTGGCCGCCTCGCTCGAATTGGTCAGCGCGGCAGTTTTCATACTCCTGGCGGGAATCCTGTTAACCAGCGGACAGGTTGCGCCGCTCTCGCCTAGCTAGTTGGGGTCGCCCAGACCTTTGCGGTCTTCACGCTCTTGCTCTTCCAGTTTTTCGCGAGCAACTTCTTGCGCCGTGAGACGGGCTTTCTCGGCCAGACCCTCACGAAGGTCTTCTTCATTAGTGCGATTGTTTTTTACCACGGTGATCTCCTTTGGTCTCGACTCCTTAGTCTTCCCCGCCCGGCCACTCTTTTCCAGCCCGGAGGTGACTGTTGGGCGACGATCACCCCTCTGGGTGCAGGCTCACATCGGGCTCTGTGGTGACCCAGGAGGTGAAGCGAACACTCAGTCCCTCCCGAGTGGGGGCGGCAAGGTGTGGACCGCCGTGAGTGACCACAGAGTCCGGCCAGTGGCACACTCGGACCAGTTGCCAGTCCTGTGACTCGCGGCGAGCCCGGAACGTGAGGGCATCCGACGTCCGACTCACGCGAATGGTGACCTTATGCCCGAGCCACGAATCAACCGGTGACACTGACCAGTCTGAATAGGGGTTGGTCACAACCGCACCTAACTGGGGTGCCCCATCGGCATACTCAACACCCGCCTTCACCCATCTCTCAACATCCGCCCAAACCATCAACCCCGCTTGATCGAACTGCTCCGTCAAGACACAGAGAAACGACACTTCCATCGCGGTTCCGGCGGCGAAAGGCCGCAGAAGGGCGTGCTCGCTCTCGTGAACAAAGCCGTATGCGGTCGTGCGCCAGGCATCGCTTTCTTTAACCGCCGTCACCACAAGATCAGAACCCTCTTCGTTTGCGCTCAGGGGTGAGTGCGTCCACTGGCCTTCACTCCAGATGTGCCGTATCTCATCCATACCGTTACGGTATCGGCCGGCGGTGCTAGTTTTCAGGCATGGAACCTAACCCTGTCGTCAGTGCCAGCTATGACGGCGCCTCTTACACAGCGGAACAAAACAGCCAGTTCACCGCTGAATTCTCGGCAATCACCGAAAAGATGGCGACATCACTGGGCCAAGGCCTCGAAAGCGACTCGGCGGAGATGCAATCAGCGGTTCGGGAACACTACGAATTTTGTCTCAAGTTTTGGACCCCTGATCGCGAGACATTCAAAAGCCTGGCGATGAGCTACGTGTTGCCCACCGGGTATCGCGACACCTATGAAGCGGT
>JAHEGA010000026.1 GCA_024639925.1 Microbacteriaceae bacterium | reverse complement strand
GGAGCCGTCATCTCGAGCGTGAAGGACGTCCGCGCGGGAGATGAGCTCTCGCTCATCGTCAGCGATGGGACCATCAACACTCACGTTAATGGCAGTTAGCCCCTCGGTAGACTGTGCTCGTGAGCGATACAAGCCCCCTGCAGGACATTGCCGAGCTCTCCTATGAGCAAGCCCGCGATGAACTTGTCGAAGTCGTCGGGAAGCTCGAACAGGGCGGCATCTCGCTCGAAGACTCGATTGGTCTCTGGGAGCGCGGTGAAGCACTGGCAACCCGCTGCGAGGAATGGCTGACTGGTGCCCGCGAGCGACTGGACGCCGCCAAGAAAGCCCGCAGCGAATAGGCATGGCCCAGAAGGAACCCCGCGAGGTCGCCGGTTTAGGTCGGCCTGAGACACCGCTCGAGAAAAACGACCGCGTACAGAAAGCCCGGCAAGAGCGGCGCGCCCGCCAGACCACACGAAATCTCGTGTGGTCTCTCCTCACATCCCTGGGGATTGTTGCACTCTTGATCGTGGTGGTGGTGCGACCAGACACCAACCTGGTGGAAGACATCGATTGGCGGGCAGTCGCCGAGGAGAGCGCCGATTCGCTCCCTTCTGATCCGCTCTACCCGGGGCTCTATGACCTCTGGAGCTCCAATCGAGCAGAAATTGTGAACGAACCGGGCGCCGACATCGTGTGGTCCATCGGTTTGCTCGGCCCGGAGAACAGTTACGTCTCCTTTGACCAGGGATTTGGTGCCGATGCGACCTGGGTAGCCGGCAAAGTCGAACAATCGCCGTCTTCCGGCTCGGTGGAGCTGGGGTATGGGACCCAGACGCTCGAGTGGACCGAATACGACCGGACTGCCGCTGATGAGGGCGCCAACAACGCGTATGTCCTGGTGTTGGAGCGAGAAGGGTTCATCCTCGTGGTGGCGGGCACCAGTAAGCGTGCCGTGGGTCAAATTACGGACGACATTACGTTCCAACTCACCCAGCCCTAGCCACCCGCCGGCATGAGGCCTGCGACCGCAGAGTAAACTCTGAGGCGTCCCGCCACACCACTGCCGACAAGGATTGAGTCATGACCGACCAGGGTGAATTCCGCATTGAACACGACACCATGGGTGAGGTGAAAGTTCCCAAGGATGCCCTCTATCGCGCGCAAACACAGCGTGCTGTTGAGAACTTCCCCATTTCGGGACGCGGCTTGGAATCCGCCCACATCAGCGCACTGGCTCAGATCAAACGAGCGGCGGCCCTGGTCAACAAAGAACTAGGGATTGTGGATGCCGCGATTGCTGACGCGATCGCCTCGGCGGCCAGCGAGGTCATTGCTGGCAACCACCACGATCACTTCCCGGTCGACACCTACCAAACCGGTTCGGGCACGTCCTCCAACATGAACATGAACGAAGTCCTCGCGACACTGGCGAGCGCCCAGGGACCCGATGTTCACCCCAACGACCACGTCAACGCCTCACAGTCCTCCAACGACGTGTTCCCCACCTCGGTCCACGTGGCGGTGACAGAGGCGCTGCTCAACTCCTTGATTCCCGCTCTGGATTACTTGGCGAAAGCCCTCGAAGAAAAGGCGCACGCCTGGACGTCGGTGGTGAAAGCTGGTCGCACCCACCTCATGGATGCCACCCCGGTTACCCTGGGGCAGGAATTTGCCGGCTACGCTCGCCAAATCCGTTTGGGTATCGAGCGCGTCGAAGGCACCATTTCCCGAGTGGCAGAGGTTCCCCTCGGTGGCACCGCCACCGGAACCGGGATCAACACCCCCCTGGGTTTCTCCGAGAAAGTGATTGCCGAACTTGCCTCTGCGACCGGTTTGCCACTGACCGAAGCCAAGGATCACTTCGAGGCTCAAGGAGCCCGTGACGGACTCGTGGAGGCCTCCGGCGCGCTGCGCGTTCTTGCGGTCTCTCTGACAAAAATTTGTAACGACATCCGCTGGATGGGCTCAGGCCCGAACGCCGGACTCGCCGAGCTTCACATCCCCGACCTGCAGCCGGGCAGCTCGATTATGCCCGGCAAAGTCAACCCGGTCATTCCGGAGGCGGTGCTGATGGTGTGCGCGAAGGTGGTCGGGAACGACCACACCATTGCGTGGGCAGGATCCAGCGGAAACTTCGAACTGAACGTCGCCATCCCCGTGATGGGCACCTCGCTCCTGGAATCCATTCGGCTGCTTGCCAACGCCTCACGAGTTCTCGCGGATAAGACGGTATCGGGCTTGGAAGCCAGGGAAGAGCGCGCTAGAGCTCTCGCCGAGTCCTCGCCAGCGATTGTCACGCCCCTGAACCGTGTGATTGGGTACGAAGCCGCAGCGAAGGTTGCCAAGCACGCTGTCGAGCACCAAAAGACCGTCCGGGAAGCCGTGATTGAGCTTGGCTTCGTGGAACGCGGGGAGGTCACCCTCGAGGAGCTGGACGCCGCACTTGACGTGCTCAAGATGACGTCACCGGGGCTCTAGGCGGCGCTCGGACCCTCTTCGAGAAGGTCCGTGACCAGCGCAGCAATCGCACTGCGCTCGGAACGCGTGAGTGTGATGTGGGCAAAGAGCGACTGGCCCTTGAGCGCCTCAACCACGCTAGCGACACCGTCATGACGCCCCACCCGGAGGTTGTCCCGCTGAGCAACATCGTGGGTCAGAACAACCCGAGAGTTCTGGCCTATCCGACTGAGCATTGTCAAAAGCACGTTGCGCTCGAGTGACTGGGCCTCATCGACGATGACAAAAGCATCGTGGAGCGAACGGCCACGAATGTGAGTGAGGGGCAGTACTTCGAGAAGGCCCCTCGCCATCACTTCCTCCACGACGTTCGACGACACAACAGAGCTCAACGTGTCAAAGGTCGCCTCCGCCCACGGGTTCATTTTTTCCCCGGCATCGCCTGGGAGATACCCGAGGTCTTGCCCGCCCACAGCGTAAAGAGGTCGAAAAACCATAATTTTGCGGTGTGCTTGGCGCTCAAGAACCGCTTCCAGACCGGCGCACAGAGCCAAAGCAGACTTTCCGGTGCCAGCGCGACCCCCGAGGGAAACGATCCCAATGGTGGGGTCCAAAAGAACATCAATGGCCAGACGTTGCTCTGCAGAGCGCCCACTCAAGCCAAAGAGATCGCGGTCACCCTTCACCACTCCAATGGTGTTGGGGCTCACCACCCGACCCAACGCTGACCCACGGTCAGAACTAATCACCAGCGAGGTGTTGACGGGCATCTCGCCAACGGCGTGGGAGCGAAGGGTCTCGTTGTCATAGAGCTCATCAAGCTCTTCCGCGTCCAGGCGAAGCTCAGCCATGCCTGTCCAGCCCTCCTCCGGGGCAAGCTCAGCGCGATACTCCTCAGCCGCCAAACCAATGGAGGCTGCCTTGACGCGCATCGGCAGGTCTTTGGACACCACCGTTACGGCAAGGCCGTCCTGGGCGAGATTGAGCGCTACGGCAAGAATGCGCGAATCGTTGTCTCCGAGTTGGAGACCCGAGGGCAACACCGATTGGTTGGAGTGATTGAGCTCCACCCTCAGAGAGCCGCCTTCCCCCACCGCGATCGGGAAATCGAGGCGTTCGTGCTCGTGACGCAAAGCATCTAAGTGCCGAAGTGCTTGCCGAGCAAAGTAACCAATCTCTGGGTCGTGCCGCTTCTTTTCCAATTCAGAAATCACAACCACCGGAAGCACCACCTGGTGTTCGGCAAATCGGAACAGCGCTCTCGGGTCAGAGAGCAAGACGGAGGTGTCAAGGACGAAAGTCCGCTCCCCCGTCTTCTTCCGCTGCTTTGCGGTCTTGGTGGGGGCTACGGATTTTTCCACGGAGGCTCCTAGAGAGGTCGACGTCCCAACACTCACGAAAGTACGCGAGTCTTTTTCACCGCCACGCATTGACACACCTGGGGGAGGTAAACATCCGTCGTTCCTGCAGCCACACAGCACACAATGACCCCTCCATGAGGCGGGAAGCGTCTCCAGAACAGGAGAGGAGGCTTCCCGAGGGGTCCTTGCCGACGTGACTAGCGGGGAAGGTCAACAATTCCGGTGTGGTCATGCTCGCGCCAGTTAGGCAACGACCAATTGAAGGCGATGGAAAACACACGGGCCACCGTGATGCTCACTGCGCCCGCAACGACGGCAACGGGTGCCGAGGCCCCCAGCGCACCAATTCCCCACACCACAAGCCCGCCACCAAAAGCCAAAATGGCATACAGCTGGAAGCTAGCCACCACCCAGGGCAGATCGTTCAACATCACATCACGCAAAATTCCCCCGGTGACCGCGGTGATGACCCCCATAAGAGTGGCGATCAACGGTGTTGACCCGAGTTCGAGCGACATCTGTGTTCCAGACGCGGCGAATACCCCCAATCCCACGGCATCTGGCCACTGAATGGCTCGAGAAGTCGGCTCGAAATGCCGCGAGCGCAAAATAATGGCAGAACCCATTCCAATGGCAATGATTGCCCACACCCAGTATTCGTGCTCCACCCAATACAGCGGGCGACGCTCGAGCAAGATATCGCGCAGAGTTCCCCCCGCCATTGCGGTCAAGAAAGCAATCACGACAACACCCACGAGGTCGAGCCTTTTTCGCACAGCCGCTAGCGCACCGGAGAGGGCAAAAGCCACCACTCCGATTCCCTCAAAGACAAAGAGGATGGTCTGGAGCGTTGTTTCGCCAAGCATGGGGAAAGTCTGTCAGCCCCTGCGGCCAAGTGGTAGCTCCCCACACAGAGGAGTGGTGGTCTCCGGGCTAGCGCTCACGAACCGTAGCGACGCTGACGCCTACCAAAGTCACGCAATGCCCGAAGAAAATCAATCTCACGCAGGTCCGGTCCCAGTGCCTCCACGAAATAGAACTCACTGTGAGCGCTTTGCCACAACATAAAGTCGCTGAGGCGCTGCTCGCCAGAGGTGCGAATGACCAAATCCGGGTCTGGTTGCCCCACGGTGTAGAGGTGTTTGGCAATCTCGGGGACGCTAATGGCATCGGGGAGGTCTTCCAGGGTGCCGCCGCGGGCTTGGTGCTCGCGCACCATCCGGCTGACAGCGTCAGAGATTTCAGCGCGCCCACCATAGCCGACGGCCAAATTGATGTGCAGTCCCGAGTTGCGGGAGCTTCGCTCCGCTGCACCCACGAGAGTCTCGCGAAGGTGAGAGGGTAGCCCTTCTGTCTGCCCCACGTGCTTCACCCGCCAATTGGAGAAGCGAGAGAGCTGATCCGCAAGGCCTTCGATGATGTCCGCGAGGTCATTGAGCTCAGTCGTTGCTCGGGCGCTGAGGTTGTCCGCCGAGAGCAGGTAAAGAGTGACCACGGAGATTCCCTGATCCTCGCACCAGGTGAGAAACTCGTGAATCTTGTCCGCACCGGCCCGATGCCCGTGGGCACTGGATTGTAAAGCGCGGGCCTTGGCCCAGCGCCGGTTGCCATCCAAAATCATGGCCACGTGCTGGGGCTTGGCCAATCCCTCAATTTCGCCAAGAATACGTCTGCGGTACAGACGATAGAGGAGCCCTTCGCCCATCAACGCTCTCAGCCATCGCACAGAACTACGGTAGTCCTATCTCGTTGGCTTAGCTGTTCCCTACAACGAGTAAGCCGATTCACTGAGGACAGCTCTAGAGTGAGCGCGTGAGCGACTCAGAAACACCCTCGGCACCTCTCCACCTCCCGTTGGTGGAAGATTCGGTGAGCTATCAGTCCCAAGAAATCAAACCCACGTGGCGTGGATGGATTCACCTCTCCACATTGCCGATTGCGATTGCTGCAGGAATTGTTCTGATTGTCCTCGCCCGAGGCGTCCCAGCGACCGTGTCCAGCGCGGTCTTTGTCACCAGTTCCATCCTGATGTTTGGAATCTCTGGCACGTATCACCGCTTCAACTGGTCGCCCAAGACCAAAAAGGTCTTGAAACGGCTCGACCACGCGAACATCTTCTTGCTGATCGCCGGCACCTACACCCCGATTGCGGTCCTAGCGCTGCCTGCGGATAAAGCACAAACCCTCTTGATCGCTATTGGGGCGGGAACCATCATCGGCATAGCGATGCGGGTGCTGTGGGTAGGAGCCCCCCGCTGGTCATACGTCCCCATTTACCTAGGGCTGGGCTGGGCCGCCGTGATGTATCTGCCCGACCTCGTGGCAGCAAACCTCGCCATGATGGTGCTCGTGCTGGTGGGAGGCCTTGCCTACACCGCAGGCGGCGTTATTTACGGGTTGAAACGACCCAACCCCTCAGCCACGCACTTTGGGTTTCACGAGATTTTTCATGCACTTACGGTGATTGCGTTCCTCTGCCACTGGACCGCTGTGCTGTTGATTGCTCTTAACCCGCCTCTGGGCTAGTTTCGGCATCCAGCTTGGTGTTGATTTCTTCGCGGTAGCGCACGCGGCGAACCCGACGCACCATGTCAAGGATCAGCATCAGCACGGCACCTGCGACAACAAACGTCACGACGAACCCCACCACACCGGGGGTCACGGAGTTGGGATCAACCTCAATGGCGGGAATCAGTGTGTCTTCTTCGAGGGGCAGCAGACGACGCAGCTGGTGCATGATGCCTCTTTCTCCGCTTTCACAACGGCCATCGAATATCCTGGTCTCAGCGTAGCGAGGGAAAACCGGTGATGCCTGACAACAGTGAACGTCTCGATGCTCGCTACGGTCGAAGCAAGCAGCGGGCCGCTCTCAGCAAAGCCTGGGGCTGGCTTGCCGCGGGAGGTTTTGCGGCCGTCTTGGGTGCTTGGTTGTGGTGGGGCGGGGTCCTGGAGACTCCCTCGCAACTCCAGGCGCGCGACATTGGTCACACGATCGTGTCCGACACGGAAGTGGTCGTGAACTACGAGGTGACTACTGCACCTGGCACTCCCATCACCTGTGCTGTTCAAGCACTCAATGCCTCGTACGGAATCGTCGGCTGGAGAGTGGTGGACATCCCCGAATCCACGCAGTGGACCCGGGTGTTTGACACCACGCTGCGCACCAGCGAACCCGCGGTCACCGGTTTGCTCTACGAGTGCTGGCTGACGTAACCTCAATACATCCCACCGGCCACCTTTGTGGCCGGTTCTTTACTTGCAGGAGGCCCTCATGGCGGAACCCGACACCTCACACCCGGTGTGGCTGAC
>JAHEGA010000023.1:4856-7173 GCA_024639925.1 Microbacteriaceae bacterium | reverse complement strand
ATGGCGATGTACAACCTCGATGAATCGATTAAGGACTTCGCACGCGCGTCGCTGAACTACGGGCTTTCGCGAAATTACCCGGTGTACCTCTCCACCAAGAACACGATTCTGAAGGCCTATGACGGTCGCTTCAAGGACCTTTTCCAAGAGATCTTCGAAGCAGAATTCGCAGAGAAGTTCGCCGCCGCAGGGATTACCTACGAGCACCGCCTGATTGATGACATGGTCGCCTCGGCCATGAAATGGGAGGGCGGATACGTCTGGGCCACCAAGAACTATGACGGTGACGTTCAGTCCGACACCGTCGCGCAGGGCTTTGGGTCCTTGGGACTGATGACCAGTGTGCTGACCACTCCCGATGGCGCCATCGTCGAGGCGGAAGCCGCTCACGGCACGGTGACGCGTCACTACCGCGAGCACCAAAAGGGAAATCCGACCTCGACCAACCCCATCGCCTCCATCTTTGCGTGGACCAGGGGCCTCATGCACCGTGGCAAGTTGGATGGGAACCAGCAGCTGACGGACTTCGCTCAGACGTTGGAAGATGTCGTCATCGCCACGGTGGAATCCGGGTCGATGACGAAGGACTTGGCGCTGTTGGTGGGGCCCGATCAGAAGTGGCAAACCACGGAAGACTTCCTCGCCAGCATCGACACGAATCTCAGCGCACGCCTGGGCGGTTAGTCACTATACCCCTGGGGGTATATGCTGGTGGTGTCGTAAACGACATCACATCAAAGGAGACCCATCGTGTGTAGCCCAGCGCGTTGTAATCGCTGCAGCAAAGTCACCTGGACTGGCTGCGGAGAACATATTGACGAAGCGCTCTCTGGTTTCAAACCAGACGAGCTCTGCAAATGCGCCTAAGCATTTGAGACAAGAAGCCCCAGATTTTTCTGGGGCTTCTTCTACTTAAAGATGATGGTGCGGACACCATCCAGCACAATTCGGTGCTGGGAGAACCATCGAACCGCCTGAGTGAGGGTGCGGGATTCTTCGTCCTGCCCGGTGGCTTTGAGTTCCTCCGGGGACTGGGAATGATCCACGCGAACAACGTTCTGTTCGATGATGGGGCCTTCGTCCAAATCACTGGTCACAAAGTGGGCCGTGGCACCAATGAGTTTGACGCCACGTTCGTGGGCTTGGCGGTAGGGGTCAGCACCCTTGAAGCCCGGCAGGAACGAGTGGTGGATATTGATGGCGCGGCCTTCCAGCGCCGCACAGACCTCCGGACTCAGAATCTGCATGTAGCGAGCGAGCACCACAAGTTCGATGTCGTGGGTATCAACCATCTCCAGCAGGTGCTTCTCAAACTGGGCTTTTTCCTCGGGTGTTGTCACCGGCTGAGACCAGAACGGGGTGTCATAAAACTCGGCCAGCGGCTTGAGTGTGTCGTGATTAGACATGATCAGCGGAATATCAATGGCGAGGTGACCATCGCGCTGTCGGACCAACAAGTCGGTGAGAGTGTGGCCAGCGCGCGAGGTCAGAATCAACGTCCGCAGCGGTCGCCCTACGGTGTTAATCTCGGATTTCATGTCGTAGCGCTCCACGACGGGTGCAAGCGCACCCTCGAGCGCTGCCAGCCCTGCGGTCGTTTCCACCTGGAGGCGCATGAAAAACCGGCCCGTGTCCGCACTCGAGAACTGTTGTGATTCGGTGATGTTGCCCTGGGCCTCAACAACCGCAGCGCTGAGCGCGTGAACAATCCCCGGCTGGTCGTCACACGAGATGGTGAGAATGAAATGGGAGGGTTGCGTGTTCACCCCCACAGTTTAGGCTCCACACCCCGCGGGCCCAGGTTTTTTTGGAGGAGAGGGTCGCTAAGCTGGAGGGACGCAACTGGCGCGGAGATGGATCACCATCGGGGAGCGTAAAGAATGTGTGCTGGCCGTGCGCCTGGGCCTAGTGGACAAACCCTCATCATGTCTACAAGGGAGAAAACCATGAACACCATGAGCCAGCGTCTCGCAGAAATTGACCCCGAGATCCAGGACGTTCTTGACAAAGAACTGGGGCGCCAGCGTGGCACCCTCGAGATGATCGCCAGCGAGAACTTTGTTCCCCACGCCATCCTCGAAGCCCAGGGCAGCGTTCTGACCAACAAGTACGCCGAGGGGTATCCCGGAAAGCGCTACTACGGCGGCTGCGAATTTGTCGATATTGCCGAAAACCTCGCCATTGAGCGGGCGAAAAAGCTTTTTGGTGCCGCCTATGCCAACGTCCAGCCCCACTCGGGTGCGAGCGCCAGCGCCGCAGTGCTGCACGCTCTCGCTCAGCCGGGTGACACCATTTTGGGCCTTGAGCTCGCCCACGG
>JAHEGA010000023.1:3387-4756 GCA_024639925.1 Microbacteriaceae bacterium | reverse complement strand
GAGCGAACGGTACAGGGAGCGCGCGCCATTGCCGAGCGCTTGGTCGCTGACGACTCGCGTGCTGCCGGTGTTGACGTGTTGACCGGAGGAACCGATGTTCACCTGACCCTGGTGGATCTGCGCAATTCGCCGCTGGACGGTCAGCAAGCAGAAGACCTCCTGCACACCGTCGGAATTACGGTGAACCGCAATGCGGTGCCGTTTGACCCGAGGCCCCCCATGGTGACCTCGGGAGTTCGGATCGGAACCCCGGCGCTTGCGACCAGAGGTTTTGGGGCCGAACAGTTTGGTGAAGTGGCCGATATCATTGCCCACACGATGATGCCTAACCCCGACGTGGCTGCCTTGCAGTCGCGCGTGGCAGCGCTCACCGACGCGTGGCCGCTCTACCCCGAACTGGGCTAAGCGCGCATGACCGCTGTGAAGCTCGATGGCACTGCCACGGCGGCAGCCATCAAAGCGGAGCTGCGTGATCGCGTTGCGGCCCTCACCGCGGCGGGGCAACAGCCAGGCCTTGGCACCCTGCTGGTCGGCGATGACCCGGGATCGGAGTGGTATGTCTCCGGAAAACACCGCGATTGCGAAGAAGTCGGTATTGCCTCGTTTCGGACGGACCTGCCGGCAGACGCGAGTGCCGAGGACGTCCTTGCTGCCATCGAGGAATTCAATAGCAACCCGGCGGTGACCGGTTACATCGTTCAGTTGCCTCTGCCCGATCACCTTGACACCGACTCCATGTTGGAAGCAATCGACCCCGATAAAGACGCCGATGGTCTTCACCCGATGAACCTCGGCCGACTGGTCAATAGGGTCGCTGGGGAGCTCACCTCCCCGCTGCCCTGCACACCCCACGGAATTGTGGAATTGGTGGAGAGGCACGGGCTGTCATGGGACGGGCTGCACACGGTCGTTCTCGGTCGCGGCGTCACGGTGGGGCGCCCACTGGGCCTCTTGTTGACCCGCAAGGGCATAGATTCCACGGTGACCCTCACCCACACGAAGACGAAAGACCTCGCGGGTTTGGTTCGCCAGGCCGATGTGGTGGTGGCGGCTGCGGGTGTGAGCCGGATGGTCACAGCGGAGATGGTGAAGCCCGGTGCAATTGTTCTGGATGTGGGTGTCAGCCGAGAAATTGTGGAGGGCCGATCCATCGTGGTGGGCGACGTCGATCAGTCCGTATGGGATGTTGCCGGATATGTTTCTCCTAACCCCGGTGGGGTAGGACCCATGACCAGAGCGTTGCTGTTGCGCAACGTCGTGGATACTGCAGAGCGAAAGGGAGCCTTCTGATGGCCAAACTTTATTTCCGCTACGGGGCGATGAACTCCGGGAAGTCCACGGCTCTGCTGCAAGCGGCCTACAACTACGA
>JAHEGA010000023.1:0-3287 GCA_024639925.1 Microbacteriaceae bacterium | reverse complement strand
GAGTCGGGGTGACAGGATTCGAACCTGCGACCTCGTCGTCCCGAACGACGCGCGCTACCAAGCTGCGCTACACCCCGCGGTGTGTTGTTGCCCCAGCGGGCAAGGCTCAAGCGTACCCGATATCGTCCCCGACAAGCGTGACGAGAACAGCCTCTGGAGGGCAAAACAGCCGAATCGGTGCGTAAATACTGGTGCCAAGACCCGCGGACACCTCGAGATAGCTGGAGCGCCCGGCGTGACGCCATGTGGTCAGCCCGGAGGCTTGATCGAGAGGTAGGTCACAGTTCGTGGTGAGGGCGTGACCACCGGGTAAACACACCTGCCCGCCGTGGGTGTGCCCGGCAAAAATGGCTTCAGCGCCCTGGGTAACCAGGGCGTCGAGTACCCGCCGATACGGGGCGTGCGTCACACCGATGGTCCTCACGGAGTGATGCGGCCTGGTTTCTCCCTCCTCGCTCTCTCGGAGGTCTTCCACGACTCGAGGGAGACTGGCGAGCTCGTCCAGCCCGTGGTGAGCGTCACCCACACCCACAAAATCAAGCAGGGAATCGTTGATTCTCACGCGCGCGGCACTGTTGTCGATGTCGTGCCAGCCAAGGACCTCGGTATAGAGGCGACTAAGGCCACCGAAATCGAGGGCTGTGCCCTCGGGGGCGCCTGGGCGCGAGGGCCCCAGGAGGTATCCGAGCGGATTCTTCCATCGCGGTGCGTGACGGTCATTGGAACCGTGCGTGACGACACCGGGCACACCGGTGAGCGGGAGCAGAGCTTCCGTGACGGCGGAGAGACCATCGGGGTGACCAAGGAAGTCACCGGTACTGATCACCAGGTCAGGCTTCGTGTCCGCCAGAGCTCGAACCCACGAGATGGCCCCCGAGTGCCAGGGGGCCAGGTGAAGGTCACTGAGGTGCAGGATTCGGATAGGTTCGCTGCCGGCATCCAAAATCGGAACGGTTTCGTTCCTGAGCTGAAACCGCTCACGCTCCGCGAGAACCCCCCAGGTGGCAGCGCCGAGGGCTGCTGCCCCCAATCCCGCGAGAGCAACCGACGAGCGACGCATGACTAGTCCACCTCGACGGGTTCATCCGCTGATGCCGGAATCACCCCGCAGGCAACCGACATCTGGAGAGCAACATAATCCCAGGCTTGCGTGCCAGCGCCCATGCTCTGGGAGAGCACGGTTCCGCTGGAGGGGTCAGTGCTGACGCTGCCCTCACCACACGTATAGTCGCGGGCGCCGGTCATGTTTAACGAATCGAGTGTGGCGTTTGCTTGGCCAACCGAGAGTCCCACAAGGTTCGGAACAATGATGTTGCCGAGGCTTTCGCCACCTGGTCCGGTGCCACCGGTGGTGACCCGGACGGTCATGCCTCGGGCAAGATAGGTCCCTGCCGCAGGCTCAAACAACGAGACTCGACCAACAGCGGCTCCGGCGGTCACCTCGAGTCTGAGCCCGAGGCTTTCGACCAGAAGCGCTGCCTCATCAATGAGCATTCCGGTGATGTCGGGCAGCTCAATGCCGCTTCCGCGCAGGAGACGATCGGGTGGCGAGGGGAAAGAATCGCCGCCGTATTGTTCGTTAGCATCCTGCATCACCACCCGCCAAATGTCGTGGCGCAGCACGGTCCCGTTGCGGTAGTTGCTCAGGCGATAGTCGCCGAGGATGTTACCGACCCAGACAGCGGTGGCGACCTCAGTACTGGAGCCCACCATCCAGGTTTGCACCTGGGAGTCGGTGGTTCCCGTTTTGCCGATGACGGGAACATCCCCGCGAGGGTTGGAGCGTGATCCTGTTCCACCGGTGATGACCGAACGCATGGGGGCAGCTGTCGCCGCGGCGACATCGGGAGCGATGCCCTGGCGGCAGGTTGATTCTTGACCCTCGATAGTGGCGCCCTCAGCGGTGACGAAACGATCAACCACGATGGGTTCACAGACGACGCCCGCATTTGCGATCCCGGCAAACGAACCGGCCATCGTCAGCGGCGCAATCTCATTGGTGCCAAGAACCGCCGAGGGGTTGGTCTGCAAGATGCCATTATCCGCGCGATGGACCAAAAGTGATTCTGCAGCGGAGCGAATTTCACACTGGTCGAGTTGTTCGGCGATGGCCGCATAGGAGGAGTTGATGGACCGCACCGTGGACTCGAAGACCGTGGCAGCCGGGATGATCAGGTCTGCTGAGTTTCGAAACTCCCAGATGCCGGCCCAGGGCCCGCCACCATCACCACAGGTGTCGAGGAAGTTTGCCTGTTCTAGTTCCATTCGCGAGGCATCGACCACTTCATTGAGCCCATAGCCACGTTGCAACCACGCAATGAGAGCAAAGATTTTGTAGGTCGACCCCACCTGGAAACCGCTTGAGCCGCCGAAGTCACGGTCAGTGTTGAAGTTCACCGCGGTCGTGGCAATTCCACCACCCTCTTCGGAGTCATCAAAGATCTTGTTTTGCGCCATCGCAAGAACCCGTCCAGTTCCCACCTCCACACTGGTGCTGGCGCTACCGAGTTGGAACCGCTCCTCATCGTTGGGCACAAGCTCCCAGATGCGGTCTTGCGCGGTGATCTGCAAAGACATATTCAAGGTGGTGTACACATCAAGGCCACCTTTGCGCCAGCGTTCGTTGCGCTCCTGGGGGGTAGCCCCCAGGCTTTCAAAGTTCTCGACATTCTTAATCACGTAGTCACAGAAGAAGCGGGCATAGGTGTCTGCCGCCAAACACCCCGCCGTCGGAGGGGAGAGATTGACAAAGTTCTCGTCCACCGGGATCGCGATGGCGGCCCGATACTCAGCCTCCGTGAGGTAGTCCTCGGCATACATGGCAGCAAGGATGATGTCGCGTCGCTCCTGGTTGGCGGGGAAGTTCTTGGGGTCTTCGAGGTTTCTGGTTGTCGGGTACTGCACGATGGCCATCAAGCTGGCGGCTTCGGCAGCATTCAACTCTTTCGCAGTCTTTCCGAAATACTTCTGTGCAGCAGCTTGGACGCCGTAGGTGTTCCCGCCAAAGCCCGTGATGTTGAGGTAGGCCTCGAGGATTTGGTCCTTCGTGTACGCCTTTTCCAAACCGATGGCCAGCTTCATTTCGTTGAGCTTGCGCTCAAAGCTGGTTTCGATCGCCGTGGCGTACGCCGCTTGGCGCTCCTCAGCGGTGGGAAGGTACTGCGAGCGCTGGATGTAGGTGTTTTTCACCAGCTGCATGGAAAGTGTCGAGGCACCACTTTCGATCCCGCCGGAAAATACATTGCCGAGTGCTGCGCGAACGACAGAGTTCACGTCCACGCCGGTGT
>JAHEGA010000020.1 GCA_024639925.1 Microbacteriaceae bacterium | reverse complement strand
TGGCCGCCGCCATCCCCATTATTCGGCCGCTGCGCGACTCTCTGGCCGGCGACAAAGTCACCAAAATCATGGGCATTGTGAATGGCACGACCAACTTCATCCTGGATCGAATGGACACCGAGGGGTTGAGTTTCGAGAAAGCACTCGCCGAGGCAACTGACCTCGGCTATGCCGAGGCAGACCCGACCGCGGATATCGAAGGTTTCGACGCGGCACAGAAAGCCTGCATTTTGTCGTCGCTGGCGTTCCACACTGCTGTTCCCCTCGCGGATGTTTACCGCGAGGGCATCACGGCGGTCGATGCCGCGCAGATGGAAGCGGCCAAGAAATCGGGTCACGTAATCAAACTGCTGGCCATTTGTGAGCGCCGCATGGACCACGACACGGGTGAGGAGGGTGTCAGCACCCGGGTCCACCCCACCCTTATTCCCCGCACCCACCCGCTGGCTGCCGCTCACGGTGCGAACAACGCCGTCTATGTGGAGGCAGAAGCCGCTGGCCCGTTGATGTTTTATGGCGCTGGAGCCGGAGGGCCGGAGACCGCTTCCGCTGTCTTAGGCGACGTGGTGTCTGCGGCCAGGCGTCACGTGGCTGGTGGCCCCGGCGTGGGGGAGAGTACCCACGCTGATTTGTCCAGTTTCCCGCTCGACCGAGTGGAAAGCCGTTTGAACATCAGTCTTGTCGTGAACGATCAGCCCGGTGTTCTTGCCACCATTGCGGGGGTATTTAGCGACCACGACGTGTCCGTTGAAACGCTGCATCAAAGCGCCAGTAGCGAAGGCGAGGGTCACGATGGGACCGCTACGCTGGTCATTCAAACGCACAGCGCCCGCGAAGCACAAGGGCGTGAAACGATTGACGCTCTCACCGCAAATCCTGCCGTGGTGAGCGTCACCAACGTCTTGCGAGTGGAGGGATAGTCGTGGCACGCAGAGGACTCTTTGGTCGGTCACGACCCATCGCTCCAGCGCACCGACGGGGCTCGCGTCAGTGGCGTGGAGTGGTTCACGAATTTGCCGACAGGCTTGATGTTTCCCGAGCAACCCCGGTGGTGTCACTCGGAGAAGGCGGAACACCCCTGATCGAGGCGCATCATCTCTCGGAGCGCACGGGGCTTCGCGTGTTCGTCAAATTTGAGGGCATGAACCCGACGGGTTCCTTCAAGGACCGCGGCATGACAATGGCCGTGACGAAAGCGAAAGAGCACGGCGCAAAAGCCGTGATCTGTGCCTCGACAGGAAACACCTCCGCCTCCGCGGCGGCGTATGCCGCCCACGGGGGTCTCACCAGTGCGGTGTTGGTTCCCGATGGCAAAATTTCGATGGGCAAGCTCAGCCAAGCCATCGCTCACAAGGCGCATGTTCTTCAGGTCGCCGGCAACTTTGATGACTGCCTCGACATCGCTCGGGACCTTGCGGAGAACTACCCCATTCACCTGGTCAATTCGGTGAACAATGACCGTATTGAGGGCCAAAAGACGGCCTCTTTTGAGGTCATTGACGTCTTGGGGCGTGCACCGGACTTTCATTTCCTTCCCGTCGGTAACGCAGGAAACTACACCGCTTATCACCGCGGCTATCAGGAAGAGGCCAAGCGCGGTGCCACGAACACAATGCCGCGGATGTTTGGTTTCCAAGCCGCGGGCTCGGCACCGTTCATTACCGGTGAGCGAGTCACCCACCCCGACACCATCGCCACCGCTATCAGGATCGGCAATCCTGCGTCCTGGGATTTGGCGCTGGCGGCCCGCGAAGACAGCGATGGATACTTTGGGGCGATTGATGACGCCGGAATTCTGGCAGCACACCGATTGCTCTCGCAGGAGGAGGGCATCTTTGTGGAACCCTCCTCAGCGATCAGTGTCGCCGGCTTGATGGAGCGGGTCGAAGCCGGTGTCATGCCTCAGGGGGCGACCGTGGTGCTCACCGTGACAGGCCACGGGTTGAAGGACCCCAACTGGGCGCTCAAGGATGAGCAGGGCGAAGACATTCAACCCACGAAGGTGCCCATCGATCCCGCGCATATCGCGGACGTTTTGGGACTGGGAGGTTCCGCATCATGACCAGCATTCCCCTGGGCAAGAGCGTCACCGTCCGTGTTCCCGCGACCACCGCGAACCTAGGCCCAGGCTTTGACACCCTGGGCATGGCGCTGACGATCGAAGACACTTTGAGTGCGACGGTGCGCGAGGGTTCCGGTGTGAAGGTCGATGTCCGCGGGGTCGGCGAAGGCGAAGTGCCCACGGATGAAACCAACTTGATTGCCCGTTCGATGGCCCACACTTTTGCGTCCAAGGGCATCGACATGCCGGGAATTGATTTGGTCGCTCACAACGTGATTCCGCACGGTCGGGGTCTCGGATCCTCGGGTGCGGCGATTGTTTCTGGCGTCATGGCAGCAAAAGGCCTGCTCGAGGGAATGGTTGACTTCACTCCGGAGGAACTCCTGGCCTTGGCCACGGATATGGAGGGTCACCCCGATAACATCGCGCCTTCACTGTTTGGTGGTCTCACCATTGCGTGGATGACCGATGAGGGCCCCAAGCACAAACAGCTCAGCGTTCACCGCGGGGTGTCGATTGTGGTGGCAGTCCCCGAGGACGCCAGCATGTCGACCCAATTGGCGCGCAGTCTTCAGCCAGAGACCGTGCCGCACCAGGACGCAATCTTCAATCTCTCGCGATCGGCGCTGCTCATTGCCGCGCTGATTCAAAGCCCCGAGTTGCTGTTTGAAGCTACGGAGGACCGCCTCCACCAGAACTACCGGGCGAGCGCTATGCAGGACACGAACGCATTGCTCACCAGCTTGCGTGATGCCGGCTTCGCTGCGGTCGTCTCGGGCGCGGGACCTTCGGTGCTGATTTTGTGCTCTGACCCGGCTCAACGGCCCGAGGTTGAGAAGCTTGTGGCGGCTCATCAGGGAGGTGTGTGGTCAAGCCACATGCTGACCGTCGATGAGCGAGGTGCTACAGTAGAAGAGCTTTCGACGCTCGCCGACTGACCCCAGTTAGCGCGTCGAAATACCTCATCACCACAGCGCCGGCACTTCTTGGCGTGAGGGTCATTCGTGACAGAGGGGCGTTTAGCCCTTATCGACCCGCCGCGTGGCCAGGCGAGGTACACAGCATTCCAAGAGCCACACTCGTGGCACAACTAGAGGAGACACCGTGGAACAAGAAAGTTCTTCAACCCCCGAATCATCCGATGCCGCTGAGGCGTCAACCCCCCGCAAACGCGCCCCACGGCGTGTGAGCTCAGCTTCCGGTGAGCCTAAGGTTCCGACCGACAAGCCCGCCGCCGCAGAGGCTAAGTCCTCGGAGAAACCAGCAGCCGACGCGCCTGCTGCCGATGATGCTGAGCGCCCCAAGCGTCGTCGCCAGAGTTCAGCAGCAAAGAACGCCGATACTGAAAAAGCGGAAACCTCTGAGTCCGGCGAATCGTCCGAAGACTCTTCCGAGGGTAGCCAGAGCCGCTCTCGCAACGGAGGGAACTCTCGCGGTCGAGGCCGCGACCGTCGTCGTGGTCGTGGTGGTTACGGCGATGATGGTGAGCCGGAAGTATCGGATGACGATGTCTTGATTCCCATCGGTGGAATCTTGGATGTCCTCGATAACTACGCTTTCGTGCGGACTCAGGGCTACCTGCCTGGCCCCACCGATGTCTATGTGTCACTCGGTCAGGTAAAGAAGTACAACCTGCGC
The DNA here is from genome assembly GCA_024639925.1 of Microbacteriaceae bacterium. GTDB lineage: Bacteria > Actinomycetota > Actinomycetes > Actinomycetales > Microbacteriaceae > Pontimonas. The sequence goes on along the minus strand of JAHEGA010000020.1, from coordinate 3,522 downwards.
AAGGGTGACGCCGTCATTGGTGCGATTCGCCAGCCGCGTGAGGGTGAGCACCAGGGCCGCCAGAAATACAACGCTTTGGTCAGTGTTGACACTGTCAACGGCCAAACCGTGGAGGAAGCGGCAGCTCGTTCGGAGTTCTCGAACCTGCAGGCTGTGTACCCCACTGAGCAGCTCCGGATGGAAACCAGTTCGGATGCTCTGGGTACCCGCATGGTGGACCTGTTCGCCCCGGTGGCCAAGGGCCAGCGTGCCGTTGTTTCCGGAGCTCCCAAGACCGGGAAGTCAGAACTGATTCACTCGATGGCTCAGGCTGTTGCCGTGAACGCACCGGATGCCCACCTCATGGTGGTGCTGATCGACGAGCAGCCGGAAACCATTTCGGAGGTTCAGCGTGAAGCCAAGGGCGAAGTGATTGCCTCGAGCTTCGACCGCTCCGTTGATGACCACACGACGATTGCCGAGCTCGCCATCGAGCGCGCCAAGCGTTTGGTTGAGCTCGGTCACGACGTGGTGGTTCTTGTTGACTCGCTCACGCGTTTGGCCCGTGCTTACCAGCTCAGCATTGGTGGAGGCTCGCGTTCAGGCTCGGCCGACACCGCCTGGGTGTACCCGACAAAGAAGCTCTTTGGCGCGGCACGCAACGTTGAGGGTGGCGGCTCACTCACCATGGTGGCCACCGTAGTGACCGATACCGGAATGGCCATGGATGACGTTGTCGCCAGCGAGGTCTCTGGTGCGGCAACGATGGAGCTTGTGTTGAGTGCCGAGGCGGCAGGCGCCCGGGTGTTCCCCGCCGTCAACGTCGCACGCTCGGGCACCCGGAAAGAAGAGCTGATTCTCGGGGCTGACCAGGCCGCTGCTGTCGCTTCCGTGCGGCAGAAGGTGTCCGGCCCTGCCTCCGTCGAGGGAATCCAAAACCTCGTCTCTCAGCTCGCGGGCACCTCGAGCAACGTCGAGGCACTGGTTGCCTTGCCGAAGGGCTTGTAAGCCTGATGTTCGATTCTGTTGATGCGTTGATCGCGGAGTATGCCGAGCTTCAAGTGAAGCTTGGCGACCCCGCGGTTCACGCTGACGCAGGTCTCTCGAAAAAACTCAACCGTCGATTCGCGGTGCTCTCCAAAATTATTGCCGCTCACGAGCGAATGGTGGCCTTGACTGACGACTTGGCCGCAGCACAAGAGATGGCCAGCGAGGATGAGGCTTTCGCGGCCGAGGTTCCGGGCCTTCAGGCCAGCCTTGCGGAGGCGACCGAGTCTTTGCGTTCCCTCCTCATTCCCCGGGACCCCGATGATGGCCGCGACGTCATTATGGAAATCAAAGGTGGCGAGGGTGGCGAAGAGAGTGCGCTTTTTGCCGCAGATTTGCTGCGGATGTATCTGCATTACGCAGAATCTCGCGGTTGGAAAACTGAAGTCATCGACAAGACGGAAAGCGACATGGGCGGGTTCAAGAACGTCCAGGTCGCGATCAAGTCCTCCGCCACCGACCCTGCTGAGGGGGTGTGGGCAAGCCTGAAGTATGAGGGTGGAGTTCACCGCGTGCAGCGCGTGCCCGTCACCGAGTCCCAGGGGCGTATTCACACGTCCACCACCGGTGTTCTCGTCTTCCCCGAGGTGGACGAGCCGGAAGAACTCGATATCAGCCCCAACGATTTGAAAATTGATGTTTTCCGCTCCTCCGGACCGGGTGGGCAATCGGTCAACACCACAGATTCTGCGGTGCGCATCACCCACTTGCCGACAGGAATTGTGGTCTCGATGCAGAACGAGAAAAGCCAGATTCAAAACCGTGAGGCCGCCATGCGTGTGCTGCGTGCGCGCATTCTCGCCCGCCAGCAAGAGGAGATCGAGGCGGCCCAATCTGATGCGAGAAAGAGCCAAATTCGGGGCATGGATCGCTCCGAGCGGATCAGAACCTACAACTTTCCGGAAAACCGAATCGCGGATCACCGCACGGGTTTCAAGTCCTACAACCTGGACCAGGTCATCAACGGCTCGTTGGATGCCGTCATCAAATCCTGTGTGGAAGCAGATGAGGCAGAGCGCTTAGCCGCACTCAACCCCAGCTAATGGACCTTCTTGTCGCGTTGCGCGACGCTTCCGAGCGCTTCGCGCGAGCCGGTGTTCCCACACCGGGAGTGGATGCTGAGATTCTGATGGCCTCACTGCTCGAGGTATCCCGCGGAGCAATGCTCGCCAAGGCTCAGACGGGTAAAGCCCTCGAGCCGAGTCAGGTTGAGCAGTGGGAAGCGCTGGTCTCCAGGCGAGAGGGTCGCGAACCGCTCCAGCACATCACCGGCACGGCGCCCTTCATGGATTTTGAGGTTTCCGTGGGGGAGGGGGTTTTTGTTCCCCGGCCCGAAACACAAGCGCTGGTGGAAGCTGCCATGACCCACGCGCAATCCATTGCCGTGGGAGAAAACGGACTTCACATTCTTGACCTCTGCTCGGGCTCGGGGGTTATCGCCATCTCGTTGGCTCGTGCCGTGGCGCATGCTCACGTTGTCGCGCTGGAGGCGTCAGATAGTGCGCTGCCCTACCTCAAGCGCAATGTGGCCGAGCTGGCACCACACGTGGAGGTGCTGCACGGGAAAGTCACTGACCTCGATCGAGGACACCCCCTGGTGGACATGATCTTGGCGAACCCGCCGTATGTTCCCCTAGCCGAGGTGCCCAACGAACCCGAAGTCGCCAACTTTGACCCCTCCATGGCGCTATTCGGAGGCGAGGACGGGCTGGACGTGGTTCGAGACATCGTGGACTACGCCGTGGGCGCTCTCCGCTCAGGTGGGTATCTCGCCATCGAGCATTCCAACCTTCAGGGCGCTGCCATTCGGGAAATTCTGAATGCCGAGGGATTTTTTGGCGTGGCGACCGAAAAAGACTTTGTTGACCGCGAGCGGTTCACCCGGGGTTTTCGAGCCTAAGCCTGGCCTTCCAGAAACTCGGTGATCGAGTCGATCACCGTTTCCCCAGAATCATGAGGTGAAAACCACTTGCTGGCGATGCCAACTTCCGCCGCGCCGCGAAGGTTGTCTGGGGTGTCATCGACGAAGAACGTGTCGCGAGCGTCCGCTCCGTAACGCTCCAACACCCGCTCGAACACCACCGGATCGGGTTTCCTCGCCAAGTAGTGCGCCGTGGCAAACATGTGCTCGCCAAAGACCGGCACGAGCTCCGGTGCGACCTCGGGCAGATGTTCCCCAATCAACATTCCGTTGTTGGTCAAGAGAGTGACGTGGCCGTGTTGGCTGGCAAACTCCACCGCGGGCAAAACCCCGGGGCGAAAAGCCATGGCGTCTCTTCGGAGCGAAATCCAGTGGTCCCGGCTGATATCTGAGCCAAATGCTTCATTCACGCGACGGAGGTACTCTTCGCCGGTATCAGGTTGTCCCGCTTCCGCGCTCCATTCGCCCTCGTCGTGCCACCAGCGGCGGCGCAACTCGTGGAAGTCATGTCCGGTGATGTCGGTCAGTGCCTCCATCCGAACCCGCCAGTGGTAGTCGTAGAGGACATTGTCCAT
>JAHEGA010000013.1:6430-33252 GCA_024639925.1 Microbacteriaceae bacterium | reverse complement strand
ACAACCTGTTGTTCCCAGCGTCGTAGAACGCTCCCTCACCACCTGGTGGTTGATACTTTTTTGCGGCGAACGATTGCATCACTCGATGCCCTCGCCCCACATCACGCTTCGCGTGATTGATTGCGTGATGATTCATCACACGAGAGTAGTTTCTGTATGTCTATGTCCTTTGCCCAGTTGGGCACCCCCCAAGCTATGGTTCACGCACTTGCCCGCCAGGGCATCACTGAACCCTTTCCCATCCAGATCGACACTCTGCCCGACACCCTTGCGGGCAGGGATGTGTTGGGTCGAGGGAAAACAGGTTCTGGCAAGACCCTCGCGTTTAGCATTCCCCTGGTCGCCCGCCTTGCCGGCGAATTGGCCGGTGGCAAAAGGCGCCCCGGGCGCCCTCTTGGCCTCGTCCTCGCCCCCACCCGAGAGCTCGCCACCCAGATCACCCAGGTAATGGCACCCCTCGCCCAGGCGATGAATCTTCGCGTGACCACCATCTTTGGGGGTGTTTCGCAAAACCGGCAGGTTCAAGCACTCAAGGACGGTGTCGAAATCGTGGTGGCTACCCCCGGTCGCTTGGAAGACCTGGGAAACCAGGGCTTCCTTCACCTCGATGCCATCGAAATTACGGTCCTGGATGAAGCAGACCACATGGCCGACCTCGGCTTTCTGCCTGTTGTCACCAAGATCTTGAATGCGACCCCCGCGAATGGGCAACGGTTGCTCTTCTCCGCAACCCTCGATAACGGCGTCAACAAGCTGGTGGATCGATTCTTGACGAACCCTGTCATGCATGCCGTCGATGAAGCACATTCACCCGTGGCGAAAATGACCCACCACGTGTTTGAAACCAGCGGTGTCGACACCAAGAAAGAGCTGGTTCGCACCCTTGCCTCCGGCACCGGGCGTCGCATCCTCTTCATGCGCACCAAACACCACGCGAAAAAGTTGGCTAAGAGTCTGACCGAGTCCGGCATTCCCGCCGTTGACCTGCATGGCAACCTCTCCCAACCTGCCCGAGACCGCAACCTGGCAGCGTTCAGCAACGGTTCCGTCAAGGTCCTGGTTGCCACCGACGTGGCGGCCCGCGGGGTCCACGTGGACAACGTCGACTTGGTTATCCACGTCGATCCACCGATGGAACACAAGGCGTATCTTCACCGTTCAGGCAGAACCGCGCGGGCTGGTGCAGAAGGTGATGTCATCACGATTTGTCTCCCGACCCAGAAAAAAGACCTCGAAGGATTGCTGCGCAAAGCAGACATCACGGTAACGCCCCGCGCGGTCACCGCCCAATCACCCGAGGTCCTTGCCCTGGTGGGAGACGTGGCACCCTTCGTCAAGCCCTCATCCAAGGTTCACCAGACCGGTGGTGGGTCATCCCAGGGGCGCAATGCCCAGCGCAAACGTGCACAACGCAGCCAGGGTGCTGGTGATGGGGCACGAAACGGCGGACAGCGGCGAACCCGCACGAAAGACGGGGCGCCCGTTCGTGATCGGTCGGGTCGACCCGCATCCTCGAACCGCCGGGCGCCACAACGCACGCGCTAACCGGCTCACCCCGAGTCCCGGGGATGTGTGCCCAGTTTGATATCGTGTGGCTATGAGCGAGTGGAATTACACCAAATGCGCCAAACCTTTCAGCTCCGTTGACGAAGCACGGCAGTATCTCGAGGAAAAAGACTTTGCGGGCTGGATTCTCAAGCGCGACAACGGGTATTCAGCGGTCTGCCCGACGTACCCGGAAGGTTTTTACCCCGACGCCACCAAGGTCGAGGTGGTCAACAACTCCAAGAATGAAATGGGCGCCAGGAGCAACGGCTCCGAATCCTGCTGCGCCTAGGGCAGTGGAACCGCGGCTAGATCCCCTCGCCCAAACCTCCCGAGAGCTTGCCGTGGAAGGCTCTGGTGGCCTCATTCATACCAATCAACGACACTGATTTCCCGTAGGTTTCATATTTCGTCACGATCGCATCCATCGCCGCAACGGTGGACGCATCCCAAATATGCGATGCCGACATATCAATGTTGACCAAATCTGGATCTTCCGAATACTCAAACTGCGTCGTCAGGTCATTGCTGGAGGCAAAAAACAGTTCACCGTCCACCACATAGTGGGCGGTTGGGCCATCTTCTTCCACGCTGAGCGTTCTGGTAACACTCACGAAGTGGGCAACGCGACGCGCAAACGCAACCATCGCGACCAAGACACCCGCCACCACGCCAATGGCGAGGTTGTGCGACCATACGGTCACCACCACAGTGGTCACCATGACCGCTGTCTCGCTCTTGGGGAGTCGCTTGAGGGTGCTCGGCGCAATGCTGTGCCAGTTGAATGTCGCTACCGACACCATGATCATCACCGCGACCAGGGCTGCCATGGGGATCATTCCCACAACATCGCCAAGAGCCACCACAAGGATCAGAAGAAAAATGCCCGCCAGAAAGGTGGAAATTCGCGTCCGCGCTCCGGAGGCTTTCACGTTGATCATGGTCTGACCCACCATGGCGCAGCCACCCATGCCCCCGAAAAGACCGGAGAGCATATTGGCAACACCTTGTGCCCACGCTTCGCGAGTTTTGCGAGAGTGGGTGTCGGTGACATCATCCACAAGTTTTGCCGTCAACAGAGACTCGAGCAGCCCTACTACCGCCATCCCAGCGGCATAGGGGGCAATGATGCTGAAGGTTTCCACAGTGAAGGGAACGTTGGGGATGAAGAGCTCCGGCAAACTTTCCGGTAAGTCACCTTCGTCACCCACCGTGGGAACAACAAGGGCGCTCACCACCACGATGGAGGTCAACACCACAATCGCCACCAAAGGCGCCGGCACCGCCTTGGTAATCATCGGCATGAAAACCATGATGGCCAGACCCGCGGCAACGAGCGGGTACACCAGCCACGGAACACCAATCAGGTGGGGCAACTGGGCGCTGAAGATCAGAATGGCTAAAGCATTCACAAATCCCACCATCACGCTGCGCGGAATGAATCGCATGAGCTTCGCGACGCCCAGCACCGCCAGAATCACTTGGAAGAGCCCCGCCAGGATGACGGTGGCGATGAAATAGTCCATTCCGTAATCCCTGGCGACAGGAGCAATAACTAACGCAATAGCTCCCGTGGCGGCGGTAATCATGGCGGGACGCCCGCCGAGAAAAGCGATCGAAACTGCCATCACAAACGACGAAAACAACCCCACACGGGGGTCAACCCCCGCAATGATCGAGAACGAAATTGCTTCGGGAATCAAAGCAAGTGCCACCACAAGGCCGGCAAGCACCTCTTTCGTGAGGATCCGGGGTGTCGTCAACGCAGTCCACACTGACGGCCTTGCGGCGTAGCGTTTCTTATCGTCTGCAGGCATGGCAATAGACGTCATTTCTCACTCCTTTGACAAAACCAAACCCCGAGACCCGCGCTCACGAGAGCAGAAGCGACATAGTGACGCCGCAATGGTGGATCGGCTCCGAGTGCCCCAGTCTACCGGCCCTGATGTCGCCCAACTCGCCCACGACACTGTCCGCGAGCGCCCTCGGCAGGAATCGAACCTGCGGCCAAAAGATTAGAAGTCTTCTGCTCTATCCGCTGAGCTACGAGGGCCCTGAGGGATAAATTCCCTCAGAGGTCAGTGTACAGGCGGAAGAAATAAGGCTTCTAGCCCCTCCCAAAGGGCCGAATTTACAGTGATTCCCGCTTCGCGCCCTCAGACGCAATCACGCTAAAGCACACGGGTGCGTAGTAGCCCGCATCAGCAAATGCTGCTTCCACGCGAGCAATGAGATTTTCTGCGTGAGCAGATTCCACCAATGCAATAGCTGCTCCACCAAAACCTCCGCCGGTCATACGGGCCCCCACTGCTCCCGCCGACAATGCGGTGTCAACGGCAAGATTGAGCTCTGGGCAGGAGATTTCAAAGTCGTCCCTCATCGACACATGAGACGCCACCAGCAAGTCACCAATAGCCCGAGGGCCATCAGCCTTCAGGACCGAGACGGTGTTGAGCACCCGGTCGTTTTCGGTGATGACGTGACGGGCGCGACGATACGTCTCGTCATCCATCTCACCTCGCTTCGCCTCGAGCTGCTCGATGGTGGCATCTCTGAGGGCATCCACACCCAGCGCTTCGACCGCCTTCTCGCACGATGCGCGGCGGGCAGAGTATCCACCGTTGGCGTGAGAGTGCTTCACCTGAGTGTCCATCACAACGATGGCGAGCCCATCCGATTGAAGGTCAAAAGGAATCGCGTCAATCTCCAATGATCTGCAATCCAGGAAGAGCGCGTGACCATCTTTGGCCATCAGCGACACCGACTGGTCCATGATCCCCGTAGGTGCTCCCACGGCAATGTTTTCTGCACGCTGGCAGATTCGGGCAAGCTCCTGGTCCGTAGTAGAAAAGCCCCACACGTCTCGAAGACCTACGGCTACCGCGCACTCAATCGCGGCAGACGAAGAAAGGCCAGCACCCAGGGGAACATCGGAATCGATAACCACGTCGAGTCCACTCACCCCCGATAAGTCGAAGCCTGCTTCTCCCAATGCCCACGCCACACCAAGTGGATATGCGGACCATCCACTAAGGGCATCTGAACTCAGTTCATTAAGCGAGACCTCAACCGCTGTATCAGATTGCTTACTGTGTACCCGGATAATTCGGTCGTCTCGACGCCCCATCGCCACGACAGTTCTCTGTTCGATTCCAAAGGGCAGCACAAAACCCTCGTTGTAGTCGGTGTGCTCACCAATCAGGTTTACTCGGCCAGGCGCTGACCACACTCCATCGACAGCCATGTCAAGGCTCTTCGAAAAATCTTCAACACGTGACACTAAAGCTGCGGACATCCGAGAAGTTCTACTTTCACTACTTAGTGCACATTGGGGGGCGTTAGCGAGTGGTCGCTGCCGTTGGAGCAAGCACAAGTTTGGTGACCTGGCTCTCAAGCTCCTTAGCTACCGAGGAATCTAATTGGTCATCCACAATCAACACATCCGCACTGGAGAGGGGGCCAAAGGAACTGAAGCCCCGGACGTTCCACTTCGTGTGGTCGGCCAGTACAACGACTGTGCCCGATGTTGCGATCACGTTTCTGTTGATATCTGCTTCGAACATGTTGGGCGAGCTGAACCCTCCAGACGGACTCATTCCGTGAGTTCCCATGAAGGCAATGTCGAAATTAAACATTCGAAACGCCTGCTCAGCAAGGGGCCCGACAAGGGAATCCGTCGGAGTTCGGTCCCCACCGGTCAACACAATTGACCAGTCCTTGGTGGGCTCTTCTCTCGCGAAATAATCGGAAATGGGAACAGAGTTCGTCACCACGGTGAGTCCTGGAATGTGGGCAATCGCTCGAGCCAGGGCAAATACTGATGAGCCACCCATCAGCGCAACAGCCTGGCCCGGCTGCACAAAGCGGGCAGCTTCAAGAGCAATAGCTTCCTTGGAGTCTTGTTCTCGCTGGCTTGTCTTCGAGAATGCAGGCTCTGCCGTCGCGGAGAAACCTTTTGCAGTAACACCACCGTGGACCTTCGCGACCAGACCCTGCTCATCAAGCTGATCGATGTCGCGACGAATCGTAACCTCGGAAACTTCGAGAAGTTCCGCAAGGGTGGCAACCTTCAGAGCCCTGGCCTTTGCTACTTCATCGAGAATTGCCGCTTTGCGCTGCGCTGCTAGCACGTCCAGCCCCCTGTCCAGCTTTCAAGGCTAACAAGGATGGGCTTGACAAGGTCTTGATGCTTCATCGCCACGTCACCGCCCCTCCCGGAACCTCCACACCGTTACAGTCGGCGGACTCTCGAGCGTGGTTGATTACCACACGCTGGTCGCCACGTCGAACAAGTTCGAGCAGGGAATTACCATCACGTTCAATCGAAAGTGGGGCGACAAACTGTTCCATAAGCACAAGTTGGGAATCCCGATCGAGCTGTGTTCCCACGTACCAGGCTTCGCCCGAACCGCGGGTGTTTTTCGATACCGCAGCGCTCGAAGACGAGACCCCACTGGTCGAGTAGCGGGCAATCACCTCGGCAGTGAGCGGCTCGGCCTTTTCTGACCACAGCGACGCCGACCAACCATTAGAGAGCTCCAGGCTTTCGCCTTCTCGCAAAGGCACAAACTCTTCTACTCGAACTCCACAGGTGGTCGAGAGAAGAGACCCTCCATACCCACCAAGGTGAACCGCGAGTGAAGAATCTGCCACTCCAGAGAAGAAGCTCGTGAGTATGTGGCCTCCACCTTCGACATAGGCGTCAATGGTCGTAAACCGCGCCTCATCAACAATGTGGAGCATCGGCAGTAATACGGCCTTGTATTTGCGCCACCGTTCAAGAGGAGAATCAGGGTCGATGAAATCGACCGAAATTCCCAGGTCGTGGGCTGTGGCGTACCAACTATGAAGCGTGTTCGGGTAATCGAGATCCACGCTGGGGAGGTTCGGCTGCTGGAGAGCCCACCAGGAGTGGTAATCCAAGACCATGGCAACTTCAGCTGGTGCAGTCGCCCTTGACGAAAGAGCGTCTAATTCTGCAACGCGGCTGCCAAGTTCTTTCATCGAGCGATACACCCTCGAATCCTCACCTATGTGGGGCACCATCGCTGTGTGGAACCGCTCCGAACCACCTTGAGATTGCTTGAACTGGAAGAACATCACTCCGTTACTACCGCGAGCGATATGACTCATTGCGTGACGGAGAATTTCGTCTGAATCTTTCGGGGCGTTTCGAGGTTGCCAATTAACTGCAGCCGGCGAATGCTCCATCAATAACCAAGGCTTCCCGCCGGCAAAGCCCCGGGTGAGGTCAGCTTCGAATGCAAGTTCAACGTGCGCATCAGGGTTGTCCGCTTCGGCATAGTGATCGGTGGAAATGAAGTCGACTTCTCTAGCCCACTTCCAATAGTCCATCGCGCTGATGTGGCGCATGCTCATGAAATTCGTGGTGATTGGATGGGTGTCATCGATTTGCCTGATCGTGTCACGCTCACCGACGAACAGCTCGAGGAGCTGATCGGACGAGAAATGCATGAAGTCTTGGAAGTGGCCAGGGTTAGAAAAGGTTCCCGCGGCGGTCAGACGCGGAGGATTAACTTCTTCGAATGAACCGTAGTTTTGAGACCAAAATTTGGTGTGCCAACGTGCGTTGAGTTGTTCAACCGAGGCGTACCTCTTCTTGAGCCACTGCCGAAAGCGCTCAGCCGCTTCATCGCCGTGACAGTGCGGGGTGTGGCAGCCAAGCTCGTTGTTCACGTGCCACATTTCAAGTGCCGGGTGCTTCGCATATCGAGACGCCATCTGCTCGACGAGCTGAAGAGACTTCTCTCGGTAGACCTGGGAGCTGGGGCTGTAGTGCTGTCGCCCTCCATGAGCAAGCCGCACTCCTTCACGGTTGATGGCGGCTACTGAGGGATAGGCTTCGGTCAGCCAGGCAGGAGTCGACGCTGTCGCAGTTGCCATATCGATGCGAATGCCGCCATCGTGGAGTAGCTCAACAATTTCATCGAGCCACCCAAATTCATACATGCCCTCGCGAGGCTCCAGTAACGCCCAGGAAAAGACCCCCAAGGTGACCATGTTGACACCCAAATCCTGCATCTGGCGAATGTCAGAAGACCAGGACTCCCTGGGCCATTGCTCAGGGTTGTAATCGGCACCAAAGTAGAGACGGTTCGGGGTCCATTCCATCTAGAGCGCCTTTATCTCGATGACGAATCCTGACTCGGGTGCGATCACCGGCGCGGGAAGGCCCACCGACTCGAGCATCGAACCGTTCACCTGGGCACCGTCGGTCACCCAACTGGGAAGTGCGTTGTGCGCGTGAGCCGGCACTCCTGTGGGGAACGCGCCTTTGACCAAGTAGGTCGCCGTGGAGTCGAGACCAGGAATAGTAAACCGAGGTGCGGTCGAACTAGAAAGAGTGTCTATTGCGAGATACGCAAAGAGAGCCTCTTTCTTATCCAACGAGACAACACCGTGGAGCCAAATTGACTCGTCGGGTTGATCCACACGGACCACCTTGCCCGAGTGCAACAATTCGCGGTGCGCTTTGTAGTACGAAGCCCATTTAGCGAGTTGGGTTCGCTCCTCATCAGTCGCTTCAGTGATGTCCCATTCCATTCCTGCGTGGCCGAACAACGCGGTAAGCGCACGGAAATTCAGACTCAACACTCGACCCGTCTGGTGCGAGGCAGTAGGTCCAACGTGGGTCCCGAGCATCTCGGGCGGGATTGCCATCTGGGTATACCGCTGGATGTTTTGGCGCTCTTTGGCCTCGTTGCAGTCTGACGTCCAGAACCGATCGGCATGACCGACCATGCCGAGATCGATACGGGCTCCACCAGAAGAACACGATTCAATCTCAAGACCGGGGAAGCGGGATTTCAACTCATCGAACATGCGATAAATCGCCTGAGTCTGAGTGACAACCGAGGGGCGTTCCTTATGCGCAGGATCAATCAGGGCGCGGTTGTGATCCCACTTGATGTAGGAAATATCGTGAGCGGCCAAGACAGCTGAGACGCTTTCCAATATGAATGAGTAGGCCTCCTCATTGGTAAAGTCCAGTACCTGCTGGTGCCTTCCCTCGGGCGGGACGCGGTCTCCTACTTTCAAAATCCAATCGGGGTGCGCTCGGTACAGATCTGAGTCTGGGTTGACCATTTCACCTTCAAACCAAAGTCCAAACTCCATACCTAGCGAGGTGATTTTCTCTATGAGTGGGTTCAAACCGTTTGGCCAAGCTTCGTCGGAAACTGTCCAATCTCCAAGACCTGAGTAGTCATCACGACGAGATCCAAACCAACCGTCGTCCAAGACCATGCGCTCCACACCGACTTCTGCTGCAACGTCGGCGAGCTCAGAGAGTTTCTCAAGGTTGTGGTTGAAGTACACCGCCTCCCAAACATTCAGTGTGAGCGGGCGGGGCTTCACGGCGGTGGGGTGCTGGGAGCGTGACCTGATCCACTGGTGGTAGCCAGAAGTGACTCCATCGAGGCCCTCTGCACTGTATCCCGCGATGACCGGAGCAGAATGATGGGTCTCACCCGGCTGCACAATAATTTCGCCCGGTAGCAGGACCATTCCCGCCAGCATTGCCTTCTTGCCGGTGGGCTGCCGCTCAACGCCGTATCGTGGGTTGCCGCTGAACTCCACGCCCGCGGACCAGACTTCCCCATTTTGGAACGATGCGTTCTTGGTCATCGCAAGTTGAACAATACTGTGGTCGAATCCAGGACGGCCTTCCCGGCCTTCTCTGGTCCACACTCCGTATTGAATCTCACGGCGTTGCGGCTGACGCTCCTTAGCCCAGCGGCCCGTGAAGTCCATGGATTCAACCGCGCGGTCGGGCAGAGGAAGCCACACGTCAAAGTCATTCACCGTGAGAGGGCTAGACCCAAGATTTTCCACGGCATACGAAACTCGATAAAGGCCAAACCCAAGGGCCTCAAACTGGGCAATTACGGCAATTCCCGCGTGAGCGTCAACGCTCTTAAGCGTGAGCGCATTACCTGCGTTCTCCCCAGATTGAAGTTCAAAAAGTGGACTGAAATCAACACCGTCGCGGTGGGCGAGAAGGGCCGGTCGGCCGACGTGGCCGCGGCCATTTTCTCGCCAAATGCCAAAGGGGGGAACGATGTCTGAGTCGTTGTGGGCAATGACGTCAGAGAACACGCTGGCCAGCTCAGCATCCCCCAGCTTTCCCTCTAGGCCGCTACCCCAGTGCAGTACTTCAGGCGTGCCTGCGTGGGTTCCAATCACGAGCGATGCGGAGCCCGAAGCAAGGTGGAAGAAGGGGGCCATTTTGGCCATGGGAGTTCTCGATTCTTTCGTGGAAGCCACTCTGGGCGACAGAATAGTCTGCCGCCCAGAGTGTTGGTGCTACCTAGTTGTTACTCGAACAGCGCCAGGATCTGGTCGTTCACCGCGGTCAGCGAGGAAGCAGGAGCGTTTCCGCTCATTACAGCCTCCATAGCTGGGGTGATCAACTCTTGAACCTGCGACTTCTTGTCCGCAATCGGGAACAAGAAGGTGGTGCCGTTTTCAATGTGGACGTAGAACGGAGCCACATCGATGCCGAGCTCGCCCATTGCAGCCACTGCCTTCTCCGTCGAGGAAGGAATTGCAGGGAATACAACTGCGTAGCTAGCCACGACATCCTGGCAGTCCGTGGTGCCCATGTACTTAACCCACTGCCATGCCTCGTCGGGGTGTTCAGTTCCCGCGAAGATGTTGTCAGCAAGACCGTTGTACATCGAAGCACGCTCTCCGGTAGGACCAACTGGAGTTGGAACGAGGGTAGGCGTGAACTGGTCGTTGCCCTGGCTGAAGATGTAGCCAGTCATCCATGAACCGTTGGATGCGAGAGCAACCTTTCCTGCGATGAGCTGGTCAGCCCATCCAGTACCGGACTGAATGTCGAAGGAAGGCATGTAGCCCTTCTCTGCGAGCGAGTACCACCAGTCGATGGTCTCCTGGAACTTAACGTCGTCGTAGTGGTAGTTGTCGTTCCACGGCCCGTCGTTGACCTTCCAACCGTTAGCAGCGGCGAGGAACGACCACTGGGTCTGTCCATCTCCACCACCGGAGTTTTCCATCCAGATTCCGTAGACGTCGACGTTGTCCTTGTCGAAGCCAGGCTCGTCACCGCGAACACCGTTTGCGTCAACAGTCAGGCGAGCGATTGCAGCCTCGTAGGAGCCACCATCTTGTGGGTTCCAGTCAAGGTTGTTCATCTCGTCTGCGGTCAGACCAGCTGCGTCGAGCATGTCCTGGTTAGCAAAGAGTGCGATGGTGTCGAAGTCCTTAGGAAGACCGTAACGAGCACCTGCTGGGTCAGTCCACAGGTCAGCAAGACCTGGCTGGAACTGGTTCACGTCGAAGCCATCAGCTTCGATGTAGCTGTCGAGTTCCAGAACCTGACCGTTGTTGACGAACTCTGGGTAGAACGCGAGGTGCGAGGTAAATACGTCGTAGCCGTCACCGGATACGAAACCTGCGCGTACCTTTGCCCAGTAGTCGTCCCAACCGATCTGCTCGATTTTGACGTTAATTCCGGAAGCGGCGGTGAAGTCAGCAGCACACTGCTCGTAAGCAGGAAGCTGGTTTGCGTCCCACAGACCGTATTCCAGTGTTACACCGGATGCAGAGTCTCCTGCAACAGCGTCTCCTGAAGCTGCACCGTTGTCAGCAGCTCCCCCAGCACACGCAGCGAGCACGAGCGGGAGACCCGCAACTGCTGCCAATGCTGAACGACGAGAGTTCTTCATGACTACCATCGTGTTCCTTTCTCTTATGGGTTTTTCTCACGGTTGTGAGAAAGTCCTGCGGGTCTTACTTGACCGCAGAATCCTGAATTGATCCGACGATGCGTCGACCTAAGAAGATCATGAGCAACAGCATCGGAAGTGCTGCTACTAACGATCCCGCCATCAGGCCTGCCCAGTCGGGGTTTCCTTGCGGAGTTTGCGACTTGAAAATTCCAAGCGCAACGGTCAAAGTCTTCGACGTCTCCTCGGAGCTACCGATGTAGAGCGGCCAGAGGTAGTCGTTCCAAATGGTGATGTACTGCAGGATGAACACGGTAATTACCTGGGACCTAGCCATCGGCAACACGATTTGGAAGAAGATGCGGAAGTGGTTCGCACCGTCAATGACGGCAGCTTCCACAATTGACATGTTGGTGCCGAGGAACACCTGCCGCAGAAAGAAGACCGCGAATGGTGCCATCAAGAGGTTTGGTGCCATCACACCCAAAAGGGTGTTGAGGAGGCCGATTTCTCTTATAAAGAGGTAGTTCGGGAGCACCAGGAAGATTGCGGGGACGGTGAGGGCGAAGAGGAACACGAAGAAGACTGCGTCTCGACCGCGCCACTTCAGCACTCCGAATGCATAAGCCGCTGCCGCGCTAAAGACAATCTGAGAGACGGTCGCTCCGGTGGTGGAAATCACCGAGTTCATGAAGTACTGCAGGAAGTCGAGCGACTGGCCAGAGCCACCTTCGGCGACTGATTGTTCAGAAGAGGCGATTCCCAACACGCGTGCGAACGCACCCCAGGTGAAATCAACCGGCAACACCGATAGCGGGTCTGACGAGAGCTTCCTCGTCGTTGATAGCGCCGTACGAATCATGTAAAAGAACGGGAAAAGGGTGACGAGGACAAATCCCGTCAGCGCAATGTTTGCAGTGGTGCGGGTGAAGGCCGAGTTGCGCTTGCCCAAGACCACCTCGGTCTCGCGAGATTCCTTTGTCTTAGTCATGGTCGCCATCTATCGCTCCAGATCCGACTCGTTACCGCGAAGCAGTCTCATTTGAAGCAACGCAATCACAATCAGGATCAGCATCAAGATCACCGAAATTGCGGCCGCGTATCCAAACTGGTTTGAGTTCCAGGCCTTATCCGTAATCAAAATGCTGAATGTTCGAGTCGCGTTTACGGGGCCACCACCGGTGGTCACGGCGATGGTGTCGAAGACTTGGAACGATCCTGTGATGGTGATGACGAGTACAAAGAACATCACGGGACGAAGCAGTGGCAAGGTCACACCGAAGAAGGTGCGCCATTCCCCAGCCCCATCGACCTCAGCCGCCTCGTACACATCCTTCGGGATAGTGAGCAGCCCGGCGAAGATCAACAGCGCCGTGTAGCCGAGGTGACGCCACACGTTAATCAATGCGATGGTGCCCATCGCAGTCGACTCACCAAAGAAAGGAATTCGATCCAATGCCATGAATTCGATAGCTGCGTTCACGTAGCCGAGGTTGTAGTCAAGTAGCCAGAGCCAGACCAACGCGACCACAACATTTGAGACCAGGTAGGGAAGCAGCATGACGCCTCGCACCCACACCGACTTCGTGAATCGATGCATCAATACTGCGAGGAGCAATGCGAAGACGGTTTGGACTCCGATGTTGATCGCAACGTATTGGAGCGTGACCCACAGAGCGTTCCATACAAATGGGTCGTTAACTGCCTTGGCGTAGTTGTCGAGACCAATAAATTCTGGATCTCGGAAGATGTT
Source organism: Microbacteriaceae bacterium (assembly GCA_024639925.1). Classification (GTDB taxonomy): domain Bacteria; phylum Actinomycetota; class Actinomycetes; order Actinomycetales; family Microbacteriaceae; genus Pontimonas. The sequence continues at coordinate 20,241 of JAHEGA010000013.1, read as the reverse complement.
GTATTCCGTGAAACTTAAGTAGATGCCCCGAATCCCGGGGTAGAGGACGAAGATTCCAAGCCCTACCAGCGCGGGGCCCATGAAGACCAACGCGGGCAGGAAGTCGCTTCGTTGCCGCTTGCCCTGGAAGAGCCTTATCAGGTCACTCACTGTTAGTCCGTTCGCCTTTGACGGGGTTATGAATACCCTAAGTCAGATTTAACCAAAAGTGTGCAAAAACAATCAGATGTAATTATTTTGTTATCTTTTTTTGCATTTTTAGTCAAAAACTCTCGTTAGTGTTAGATTTCACGGGTTGATGAGTGCCCTCATATCCCGACACTTTGCAAAGGAGCAGAATGGCTACAACTGCCCTGGCTGAGCGGCGAGCCTTCCTTGGCCACGCCGTAACGGTGACCCAGTTGAGTGACTCTCGTAGCCTCATGTACTTCGACGACGTGACTACGCCTTCGACGACTCGAGCATCCGACGCCCGTGAGGCTTTAGAGCGATCTGCGACCCCAAAGATGCGCCTCGACCCCCTCACCAGGGAGTGGGTGTCAATCGCGCCGGCGCGCAACCAGCGAGCCTTCCTCCCCACGGAAGAGTCTTGCCCACTCTGTGCGCAGACTGACGCAAACCCTTCGGAAGTTCCCGGTCCTTTTGATGTTGCCGTGTTCGAAAACAAGAGCCCATCGTTTGGTCCCGCTCTGGGACCTGGTAGCTCCCTTCCCTCGCAAACCTTTGGAGCTCACACCGATGCGGTCGGCCGCTGCGAGGTTGTGGTCTTTAGTCAAGATCACCACGGTTCATTTATCGGCCTTGACGCCCAGCGAATTGACACCGTCATAGCCGCGTGGACTCACCGCACCGAGGAACTAAAAGCACTTCCTGGCGTGAAGACTGTCTTCCCGTTTGAAAACCGTGGTGAAGAAATCGGAGTAACTCTCCACCACCCTCACGGACAGATTTATAGCTATCCTTTCATTCCACCCCGCACATCGGCGTTACTCGCAAACTCACGTGCACACGGAACAGGTTTCTTCCAGGACTATCTGGAGTTTGAGTCCCGCTCAGAGCGCCTCGTCATCCGCGGCGACAGTTTTTCGGCGTTCGTTCCCTACGCTGCACGCTGGCCAGTCGAGATGATTCTTGTGCCACATAGTCCAGTTGCTGACTTCACCGAGCTCACCGATTCCGAGCGGAAAGAACTTGGTGTTCTGGTGCCACAAATGCTGAACGCAGTCGACGGCCTGTACGAATCTGAAACGCCATACATCGCGGCTTGGTATCAGGCTCCCAGTGGATTAAGCGGTGAAGAATTCCGCTTCCACTTCCGCGTCACCTCCCCAAAGCGCTCGGAGAACAAGTTGAAATTCCTCGCTGGTTCCGAAACCGCAATGGGGGCGTTCATTTTGGACGTCAATCCAGAAACCCAAGCCGAACAGCTCAGAGCAGTTTTGGCCTAACAGGCGTTTGCCCTCGGCACACTCTCGACGATTAGGCTGACCCCATGTCAGCGTCCTCCCGCCCTTCGTCGGCTGACATCTCCCTCAGCGCTGGCATCAACATTGCCCACATTTCCCGGGTCGGAGCTTGCCTCGATCGCTTGTCAATAGCCGGTACTGAACTGGTTCAGCAGTTTCCCCAAGACACTCCGCGACCGTTTTTTGCGGGCGTCTTGCTGGCGCCGTGGCCCAACCGGATTCGTGATGGACGGTGGACGCAAGATGGCAACGCATACGAGCTTGCGATCACGGATAAGGCACGTCACAACGCAATTCACGGTCTGGTTACTGACGGCACCTTTGACGTTTTGCACCAGTCCGACTCTTCCGTGACGCTCGAGAACCTGATTGACCCAGCCGCCGGATACCCCTTTTCGGTGACGGTTACAGTTAGCTACCAGTTGAGCGACCAGGGACTTGAGTGCGCAATGTCACTGCGAAACGAAGGCGTCGCTAACGCTCCAGTTGCGTTGGGGGCCCACCCGTACCTCACTATTGGCGACGCTCCGATTCGATCTCTAACAATCGAAGCCCCCGTGGTCTCACACCTCATCACCGATACCCAAATGATCCCTGTGGCAGAAGAAGCCATAGCGGGTAGCAATGTAGACATCAGCTCCCGGGTCTCCCTTGAAAAGCTCGAATTAGATACAGGCTTCCGCTTAGGAGGCGACGCTCCCTACACAACGACCCTTGCGGCGCACGATGGCAAAAAGGTTTCTCTTTGGCAAAGCGAAGAATTTGGCTGGTTGCAAGTATTTCTCACCGATGAATTCCCCGGGCCAGATAGCCTAACGTCCGCGTTGGCCGTTGAGCCGATGACGGCGCCCCCTGATGCACTTAACTCCGGCACTGACCTGAAATGGCTTGAACCGGCCGAGAGGTGGGGTGGCCGCTGGGGAATTTCGCTGAGCGAATAAGGCAATCGCGCTCAACGCTCATGGCGGCAGGAGCGGTCGGTTTCTTTTCCTACCAGGCAATTCAGGAAACTAAAGCCGAAGAAGCAGAGTTTTCAGCCGTACAGAACGACTACATAGACACGTGGTGTTCCACTTTCGGGCAAATCGAATTTGATGCAAGTGTCCCTCACCAAGAATGGAAGGCGAAGCTACGCAACGAGTTTGACTTTGAGTCGTCTATCGAGGAATGGAAGAGTTTTGCGGCTCGAAATGACGAATATTTGAGGAGATACCCAGAGCTATTCTTTTCTGAGCCGTCAGGTAAGCAGGAGCTCATCATTTGGCTCTTTTATGGGGATGGCTTTGTTTCGTGGGAAAACTATGAATGGACGCAAGAAATGGTCGAGAACGACCTCGAATACACCTTCTGGCCGCTCCATGAGGTGTTCGGTAACGAAGTGAATGAATACGGAAAACTGCGCCCTAGATGCTGAGGTAATCGCACGCCAATCGCACGACTCCTCACCTCTCCCCTACTACCCTCATAGGTAGTGCGATGTAGGGGCGGGCTAAGTAGTCGGAAAGTCTTCTGCTCTATCCGCTGAGCTACGAGGGCTCTGAGGGATAAATTCCCTCAGATGTCAGTGTACAGGCGGATAAATGAGCGGGACTAGCGGGCGCCATGCTGCACCGACGACGATGCTCGATGGGCCCACCGCTGGAGGGGCTGCCCCACGGGCGTAGAGGGTGATCAGAGTCTCTCGCGTTTTCATCTTCGGGATGAACCACAGAGCGAGCGCCACGAATATCCACCCGCCCATGACCCACAGCGGTTGTTGTGACCCAGCTCCCTCGAAGAAATTCAGTGGCTTCAACAGATCAAATCAAACCCAGCGCTTGAGCGAGCCCTCAATGCACCCCTCCTTGCAACAGCACCGTGTGAGAATGCGAGAGGCGTTGCCACGACTCAGGAGACACCTGGGTTAGCGTAGAGGAATGCTCTCTGCAAGACGTCCTCATCTCGCTTTCACCATCATTGCGAGCCTGCTGGTCGCCTTGGGGCTATCGCTTGCCCCCGCGCCGGCGCACGCCGTCACCGCCGCAGACTGCGTTGCCGGAGAGTACTTCGATGGTGCGGCGTGTGTAGACGCGCCTGCCGGTAGTTTCACCGCGGTTAACGGCGCGACATCCGCCACCCTCTGCGTAGCGGGTCTTTATCAAGATGAAACCGGTCAAACCTCCTGCAAGTCGGCGCCCGCAGGCTCGTATGTTGATCAAGCAGGTGCCACCTCGGCAACACTGTGTGCAGCAGGCAGTTACCAGGGTTCATCGGGAAGCACGAGTTGCACACCGACAGTTGCGGGATATTTTGCTGCCGAGGGGGCGACCGCCACTACTGCGTGCGCAGTGGGGACTTATCAGCCCAACCCTGCTCAAGGGTCATGCATTTCGGCGCCAGCAGGACAATTCGTTGCGAGCACGGGATCTACAACCGTCAGCTCCTGCGCAGCAGGAACATTCCAAGCGAACGCCGGTCAAAGCTCGTGCACCCCCGCACCTGCCGGATCAATTGTGGCGTCAACAGGAGCGGCTGCTGCAACGTTGTGCGCAGCAGGCAGCTACCAACCAGAGGCGGGCAAGACGACGTGCCTGACCGCTCCTGCCGGTCGCTACGCCGCTGAAGGAGCAAGCGCAGCAACAGTGTGTGCTGCTGGGACTTATCAGCCAGATGCTGGCAAAGGATCGTGTATTCAGGCACCCGCCGGTTCGTTCGTTGCGGCTACTGGCTCCATTGCTTCAACACTCTGCACGGTCGGGACGTATCAGCCAAGCGCCGGTCAAGCGTCGTGCATTGATGCTCCGGCAGGATCCTTTGTCGCGAAGACAGGCTCCCTCTCTGTGTCCCAGTGCAAGGCGGGCACCTACCAAAACGCCAAAGGCGCAAGCACATGTCTCAATGCGGGAGCCGGCTACTTTGTCGCTAAGGCCGGAGCGACGGCACGAGTTGCCTGCGCCACGGCAGTGGGCACTACAGCCACCAGCTGTCCCGTGGCAGCTGAGCCCGGTGTCGCCTCGGACGATGTCCAAGATATTGAGCCGGCCCCTGTGACCACTCCCGATATGCAACAGGCAGAAGCGACCCCGGCCGATCCGCTGCAGTGCCTACCAGGAACCTGGTCCGAGACCGGGCTGAGCACCGCGCCTGGTGGCTGCGTTGAAGCCGAACCGGGTTACGCCGTGGTCGCCGCGGGTGCAACAAACCAGACTGAGTGCGCGCCAGGGACGTTTACGCAACAAGCGGGAGCATCCTCCTGCAGGCCTGCTCCGGTGGGCACTTTTGTTCCTTCGGCTGGTTCCTCGAAGGCCTATGTGTGTGACGAAGCTCTTGGGCTCGGAGCCACCACCTGCCCAGGATACGTCTCCCCTGCCATCATCACCGTCTGGGTTATCTCCGGTGTCTTGGTGCTCGGTGGAGCGGGAGCGGGGTTCTGGTTGTACCGACGCAGCATTGCTCCTGGTCCAATCCGCGGTCCGGAAAAGCAAATCCCGTGACGTGCTGCAGCGATGCGTGAGTCTGCCCTCGCTGGACGCGTGACATCGGCAACCGCCAACTACATGGACGTGGCCTGTAGGCCCCGTGGGCAACAAACGGACCTTCGGGTGGCTTTTTCCGTCCCCAGGTTGGCCGCACCAGTCCATGACTAGGCGGTGGCTACCCGGCTTTATCGCCCTCGGGATGGTCTGGGGGGCTTCATTCCTATTTATCGAGCTTGCTTTGGAGAGCTTTACGCCGCTCGGGATTGCTTTTCTTCGCGGGGCCCTCGGCGCACTGTCATTGCTCGTGGTGATAGCCGTGCTTCGCCAGGGATTGCCGCGCAACCCTCGCCACTGGTTGCACATCGCCGTTGTTGCCCTGCTGCTGAATACGGCTCCAGGCTTTCTGTTTGCGTTTGGCCAGCAATACGTCTCCAGCTCGATTGCCGGCATTCTGAACGCAACAACCCCGATGATGACGCTGCTCGTGATTGCCCTGGCTTTTCGGGAACAAAAACCAACGCTGAATCAGAAACTGGGTATCGTCCTCGGTTTCCTCGGAGTGGTTGCTGTGGGAGTGGGCGGAGGAGAACTTTCGGTGTCCTCGCCTTGGGGCATTGTCCTCCTGTTGCTCGCGACGCTGTGCTACGGGGTCGCCATGCCATACGCCAAGCGCTTCGTGTCCCCTCTGCCCTACAGCCCGTATGTGTTGGCAACGGCCCAGGTATCGGCATCGGCTCTCATTGCCGCGATTCCTGCGCTCTTTCTCGGTATAGCTGATACCCCACTCACGGTGAACGCTGTGGGAGGAATCATTGCCCTGGGAGTTCTCGGCACAGGATTCGCTTACGTCTGGAACTATCGCAACATCGAGCTCGCCGGAAGTGTCATTGCCTCCTCGGTCACCTATGTCACCCCCGTGATCGCAGTGATTCTTGGGCTACTGATTCTTGGGGAGCGTCTGGGCCCCCTCCAGTGGGTCGGCGGAGCCCTGGTGCTCGTTTCTGCACTGATCGTGCAGAAACGACTGCGGCTCTGGCCCAGAAAGCCCTAGTCGCGCAGCGATATAGAGCTCGTCACTAGCACTGCTTACTCGAAACGCAACGCTTCCACAGGTTGGAGTTTGGAGGCAGTCCGTGCGGGCCATACTCCAAACACCACGCCGACCGCAGCAGAGAAGCCCAATGCAACCGCCACAGTGACAGGGTCAATGAAGAATTCCCACCCGCCGAGGATGGAGAAAGCGTAGGACGCCAATTGCCCGATAATCAGTCCAATCAAACCGCCCAAGACGGAGAGAACGACCGCTTCCATCAAAAACTGGGTCAAAATTTGAGATTGCTTGGCACCAATCGCCCGTCGAACCCCAATTTCCCTGGTCCGCTCGCGAACGGACACCAACATGATGTTCATGATTCCAATGCCACCCACCACCAGTGAAATCCCGGCGATTCCGGTAATCAAGATCCCGAGCGTCCCTGTCACTGTCTTGATGGTGTCTTGAAGGGCTGCTTGGTTGAAGATGGAATAGGTTGCATCTTCGTCGTCAACAACACCTTTGGAGTAGCGCAGGAATTGTTCCACCCGGTATTCCACCGGAGGGACAGCTTCCTGGGAGACCGCTTGAATGTTGATCGCCGAGAGGTAGGGGGATTTTGAGAAGAGGCTGCGAGCAGATTCTTTGGTGATGTACACGTTGGCCCCAGCACCGAAGCCATCCGCGTCATCGAGTAGGCCTACAACGGTAAAGGCGACACCATCGAGTCGGATCTCGTCACCAATCGAGTTCACCGTAAAACCGAGGTCATCCGCACCCTCTGCCGACACCACGACAGTTCGCGTGTTTTGGAGGCCTGGAGCTTGCGGAAGGAACGTACCGATCGAGACTTCAGGATCTGCCAAATCAGCGTATGTGGGCGAAACTCCGATGATCCCCACGCCAATCGATTCAGACCCGTAGCTTGCGGTGCCCCGTGAGTTCACCTGGGAGCTCACCTGAAGAACGCCTTCAATACCCGCGATTGCTTCTGCGTCAATTTCGTCCAAACCGGTGGCGGTGGTCGCCGACACCGTGATTTGGTTGGCCCCCAGCGACGCCAATGACGAGTCAATGCCTTGCTCCGCACCTTGGCCGACAGCTGTGAGAGCAACAACCGCGCCAACACCGATGATGATTCCCAGCATGGTGAGCGCTGAGCGCACTTTTGCGGCGGCGATCCGGGAGAGCGAGAGCAAAAATGTCAGCCATAGATTCATCGCGCACCCGCCATCGTGCCAACTTCGTCTCTTTCAATCAGGCCATCGCGGATGTAGATACGCCGATTGGCCGCAGCCGCCACTTCAAGATCGTGCGTAATCAGCACTACTGTTCGACCGTCCGCGTGGATTTCGCGGAAGACATCCATCACCGCTGCGCCAGAAGCGGTATCGAGTGCTCCGGTTGGTTCATCAGCAAGCACGAGATCAGGGTTTGTGACAAGCGCACGCGAAATAGCCACCCGCTGCTGTTGTCCACCCGAAAGTCGCCCGCGGTCAAAATCGAGCCGATCTCCCAAACCGAGCCGTGCGAGCATCTCGCCGGCACGCTTTGTGGCCTCTCGTGGCCGCACACCCTGATAAAGCAGGGGTGTCGCCACGTTGTCGACCGCTGAGGTTAGGGGAAGGAGCTGAAACTGTTGAAACACAAAGCCAATGGCTTTGGAGCGCAACGCCGTGAGCTCGTTGTCGTCCAGGGTGGAAATATCCCGACCAGAGATTTTGACCGTGCCCGAGCTCGGTCGGTCCAAACAGCCGATGAGGTTCATCAAGGTTGACTTCCCGGAGCCCGAGGGCCCAACAATCGCGACAAACTCGCCTCTGCGAACCTGCAAGCTCACATCGGCTAGCGCAACGGTGGGAACCTCGCCGGTTTGGTACTCGCGCCGAACGTTGGTGAGCTCAACAACGAGATCGCTCACTAGTCTTCAACTCCCTCAGGGGGGCCGCCAAAGCCCGACGACGTCGGGGGCAATTCACCATCGGAGCCGGTCACCACGCGGTCACCCGCGGAGAGACCCGAGACAATTTCCACGTAATATCCGCCACGAACACCGATTTCGACGGGAACCTCATCGACAGCGCCATCGGCTGACTGAACGAGTGCGATGTATCCATCTTCGCGTTCACTAATGGCGGTGACGGGTGCCGAGATCACGCCGTTGGCTTCCTCCGTCGTAATGCTTGCTTGGACGGTCATTCCGGCCTTCAATTCAGCGGGTGGGTTCGGAATGCTGATGGTGACCCCGTAGGTGGTGATGGAACCACCGGTGGGGTCGACACTCCCGTAGGAGTCGATTTCTGTCACCGTTCCTTCACGTTGTTCGTCGGGAAGCGCATCAAACTCCAGCGTGACGCTCTGACCATCCGCGATGCCCACGACGTCGGACTCGGCAAAGTCGGCTTCGACCACGAAAGTGTCAAGGGCAGCAAGCACAATGAAACCGGCAGTCCCGTTCACGCCGACACTAGTGGTGCCGATCGGCTCCCCCAGCTGCGAGGCAATGGCCACAACCGTGCCCGCTACCGGGGCAGTCATGGTGGCGCGAGCCAAGTTGGCCTGCGCTGAATCCAGTTGGTCAAGAGCCGACCGCAGTGATGCTTCGGCAGACGCTTTCAGGGGATAGTACGCCTCGAGTTGCCGGCGAGCGGTCTCCAGAGAGGCTTCCGCGGTTACTTTCTGTTTCTGCGCGTTCAAGAGAGCCAACGGTTCGTTGGGTTGAGGGTAGGCGGTGGAAGGATATTCGTCGACCACATTTTCGATCGCGAGCTCTGCAGCAGTAATCGCCTGATCGGCGGAGGAAATAGCCTGACGAGCCTGATCAGCGGTCGTCTCCGCGTTGGCGATGCTGGCCCGGGCGGAGGCAACCGAGGCCCGCGCGGCAGTGACCGCAGCGTCCAGCGAGGCTGTCTCGATCGCGGCAAGGGTAGCTCCCGCTTCCACCGTGTCCCCGACTTCCACGCTCAGCGATGCGAGCGTTGCCGTTGCGGCACCGGGGAACTGCAAACCAAATTCGACAGCGGGTGACACGGTGCCAGAAGCGGCAACTGTCACGTCCACATCACGGACGGCCACTTCTTCGGTCAGTACCGTAGTTTCTTGCTGTGGCGCTAAGGCAATCGCAATACCCGCTCCGCCCGCGATGACGACGGCGCCGATGGCAATACCGGTGATGACTTTGGTTCTGGTTTTCACGATGCTGATTTGCTCCTCGGTTGGCCCATGCGGCACAAGCCCTAAGTATGCCAGCGCGAGTCTTGGCAACTACTGTCATCCGCCGATATGTTTTCTATGAAACCACCGGCAATCGCGGCCCCTCAGTCGTGCACACCCGGCGCGCTAGACTCCAACGATGGTGAGCCCTAGCAACGACCGCTTGGTCTGGATTGATTGCGAAATGACGGGTCTCGACCCCGCTAACGACGAACTCGTTGAGGTAGCGGTCGTCATCACTGACTACGAACTCACCGTGATGGACCCGGGTTTCCAGGTGGTCATCAAACCGTCTGACGATGCACTTTCTGGAATGGGCGATTTTGTGCGCCAGATGCACACGGACAGCGGCCTCATCGAGGAAATTCCCGAAGGCCAGAGCCTTGAGGCCGCGGAAACACTGGTGTTTGACTACATCACTTCGCTGGTGCCGGAGCCGGGTCTTGCCCCGATGGCGGGCAACACCATTGGTACTGATCGCGTGTTCATTAACAAGGAGATGCCCCGGGTTCACGAGCACCTTCACTACCGAAACATTGATGTCTCCACCATCAAAGAACTGTCCAAGCGGTGGTTACCGCCGGCATACTTCATGGCCCCGGCCAAGAACGGGGGCCACCGCGCTCTTGCGGACATTCGGGAATCCATTCGCGAGTTACAGTATTACCGCGAGGCTGTCTTCCAGCCCGCTCCCGGCCTTGCCAAGAAGGATCTCGGTGAGCTCGCAAAAACCGTCACTGCGCACTGGGACAGCCAGCTGTAATACACTAAGGACGCCCGTGGGTCTTCCCGCGGTCGCGGTGGGTATAGCTCAGTTGGTAGAGCGCCTGGTTGTGGTCCAGGAGGCCGCGGGTTCAAGCCCCGTTACTCACCCCAAATTCTCTGCAGGGCGCGCTCGTTCGACTTGTGAATCTGCAGGAAACGTTCTTCCTGTCTGGCCCACCGCTCCCAGTGGGGTCGATACATCTCACCATCGCGCTCGAGCGCGCGTTGGCGCCTCTGGCCATCGGGGCATTCCAGCCACACGGACTCCACCGCCCAGTGTGCGGCGTCGTGCCGAATAGCGCCACACCCTTCAACCACGAGCGCGGTTCCCTCGGCAACCTCTACCCACTCTCCCGGTGATGCCCGGAGCCAGTCCCAGCGCCGGTAATGACCGGGCCTGCCCTGGCTCAAGGGAAGTAACAGATGCCGGTAGATGTGTGCGCTGCCCGCATCCAATCCATCCCAGCCCGGATACACCGCATCGATACTCACCACTCCGGCGCCGCTCTTCTCTGCCAACTGCCTTGCGTACTCCGTTTTCCCCGCTCCCGAGCGCCCATCCACGAGCACAATCGATGCTTTATCCACGCGCCACACCGTCCTGAACGTGGGTGTCCTCCCGCAAGGAGGACACCGCCCAGACGACCGCAAAAGCCACCAGAATGAAGAGGCTGGCTGCGGCCATCGCCATTCCAAGGTTTTCTCCTCCTGGGCGAGACATCAGACGGAACATCACCAGTGGCAGCGTTTGCTGTGACCCGTAGGCAAGAAAACTGGCGGCACCAAATTCACCCAGCGAGGCGACACTCACCAGCGCGGCAGCAACACCGACCGGTTTAGCCAGTGAAGGCAGTTCGATGTGCCAGAGGATTTGGCGCGGTCGCGCACCATCCAGGGCCGCAGCATCGACAATGTCTGGCGACAAGGCCCGTCTGGCGGGAGCCAGCACCTGAAAGGCCAGTGGTGTCACAAAAACAGCCTGAACGAGAGGAAGAACCAGCCAGCTACCGGCCATCCCGGAGGGCAGATAGCCGGAGGCAACGAGTGCCGCCAGGCCCATGACCACCGGGGAGATACCAATCGGTAGAAGAACCAGTAGTCCGACCCGGCGCCTCGAGAGCCACCAGGCCATCACCAGGGATATCGTGGCCGCGACCAGCAGGGTGCGAAGAGAGTTACCCAGCGCCTCGCCAACACTGAGGTTCAAGATGTCCCGGGTGCCCCGGCCCGCCAAATTGGCGACGTTCTCGACCAGTCCACCGCCTGTCAGCACTGCCCGAACAAACACTCCCCCCACAATCCACACGACCACGGCGATCACCGCAAACCCCAACACACCACCCCATCGAGAACTACCCGCACGTGTTTCGCCTTCTCCAAACAGAACGGTGGGAGCAGCACCGGCGCGACGGGCCGCTAAAAACAACCCCAGTGTCACAAGGGTTTGGAGGCCTGCCAGTGTCGCTGCCAGAGGAAGATCCAGACTTTGCAGGGCAGCCTGCGCGATCGCCGTCTCGAGCGTTTCCACCGATCCCTGACCAAGGGTGATGACCAGTCCGTAGCTGGTCGCCGAATAGAGAGCGACCAGCAACGCTGCGGCGCTCAGGGCCGGCACCTGTTGGGGCCACTGCACGCTCCAGCGAATCTCACGAGGATTAGCACCATCCAGCAGAGCTGCTTCGTACTGATCGCGGGGCACAAGCGAGGCCGCGGTGACAATGGCGAGGAACCCCGCATTCATCACGACATGAGAGCCAATAATCGCCGCTAAGGCGACACCCTCGTGAGCGAGTGCATCACCCAGGAGCGGTCGCACCGACAGCCCCACGAGGAACGCGGGCAACAGAAACGGCACTAACAGAACCCCGGTCACTACCCGGCGCAGCCTGCGAAGGGTGGCCAGCCACTGCCCGAGAGGGTAGCCCACGGCCAGCGACACCACCGCGCTCAAAACAGCAATGAGCGCGGTGGTTGCCAGCAGTTCGAGGCTAGCCATCAAAGACTTCTGACCACTCCCCCAACCAGGCATCACGGAAGGAATTGATGTCCAGGTCCGCCCCAAGCGTCGAGGTTGCCGGGGTCGCAAACGCAGACCAGCTCTCGGGGATCGGTGTTCCCTCGACTGCGGGGTAGACATACATCGACTCCGGCACAGATGCTTGAAAGTCCGGGCTTTGGAGGAAATCCACCAACACTTGCGCACCCTCTTCGTTAGCAGACCCTGCCACCACACCGGCAAACTCAGTCTGGCGGAAGCACTCCACCAGAAGAGCCCGCGAACCCGCAGATCCATCGTCGTTGACCTCCGCAGCCGGCGAGGAAGCGTAACTCAACACAATCGGTCGGGTGCCCCCGTAGCGGGTGAAGTCCGAGAAGTACGCGTCCTCCCACGAGCCAGCCACTTTCACGCCGTTGTCGCGCAAAGCCTCCCAAAATTCGTTGAGTTCGCCTGGAGCCTCAAAAGCCGCGTGTGTCGAGGCAAGAAACGCCAATCCTGGTGAAGAAAAGTTCGGATTGGTGATGACGGTGAGGTCCGCGTATTCCGGGTTGACCAAATCGCGCCAGCGCTCCGGTGGGGTCACACCTTGCTCCTCAAACCACGCAATGTCGTAGTTGAAGCACACGTCGGAATAGTCGATGGCGACAGCAGCGTCTTTCACGACACCCTCTGCCTCCGCTCGACCGAGGAACGTGTTGTCGACACCAAAGAAGGCGTCAGCAACCGGAGCCCCCTTCGTGAGGACCAACTGATTCGTCAGCGACCCGGTATCGCCCAGGCGCAAAATTTCTAGTTCGTATCCGGTGTCCGATTCGAATGCCGCAGTGAGTTCGTCACTGATGACAAACGAATCATGGGCGGCGAGCCGCACCAGCGTGTTCTCGGGTGCTTGGCACCCGGTCAGACCGATTGCGGCGAGCAAGAGTAGAGCGATTTTCTTCATATCGTGCCTTTCCTTTATGGGGATGGGGCACGGGGCGAGATGTCCTCCCTTCGCTGGCATGACCCAGATCAGGTTCGACGGTCGAAACCTTGCGGTTTCCTCTCAGTCCACCAACGGACTCCCGTGTTCGAGGGAAAGTCTACGCTTTTCTCGCTTCGCGGATTTTCAGACTCCAGCGAAGGCTTTTCGCGATCGGATAGACCCCCAGATAGGCCCACTGGGGAATGCGCAAGCGCTTTTTACGCAAACCGTGATGGTTGTAGGTGGTGTCAAAGCGCGTGATGTACGCCAGGAAGTCTTTCGGCGAGTCATCGAGACGCCTGGCGCTCATGCCGACCACCATGTCCGGCGAGTAGACGATGGAAAACCCGTCGTCATAAAGGTGCACAGATAAGTCAATGTCTTCGAACATGTGCGCATCCGCATCCAGGCAGATGCTCTCGCGCACCGCTTCCCAGGCGGTTCGCCGAAGCGCCATGTTGGTGCCAAACAGGAAGTGATACTGCTTCACCAGCCGGGAAATCGCTTTTCGGGCAGAGTCATCGGCAAGCGCCATATAGCGCCGAAGAGGCATGTCGTAATAGGTGACCGGTCCCGTGGCCGCGTCTATTGACGTATCCCGAAAGAGTGCTGCTGTTGCTTGAACCCAGTTAGGCTCCAACACCGAATCGGAATCGATGCGTCCAATCACGTCGGCGGTGACCGCGTCAAAACCCATGTTTCGGGTGGGGGTAATGCCTTGTTCCCGATCCTGGCGAATCACCTTCAGCGGTGCGTCCGGAAAGTCCGACGCCAGCTCTGCGAGGATTGCCGGCGTCAAATCGGTCGACATGTTGTCGACCACGATGATTTCGTGTGCTGGCACCGTTTGATTCAATGCCGCAAGAACGCACGAGCGGATCGTGGATTCTTCGTTATAGGCGGGAATGACAAT
>JAHEGA010000013.1:0-6330 GCA_024639925.1 Microbacteriaceae bacterium | reverse complement strand
GCATGCCCTTATCTTGGCAGGACTACCAGCCCCATGTTCCCGGGGCGCCTTTGAATGGCCCCGTCACCCACGAGTTAATCCACCCACCATAAAAATCGCCTTCTTGGGCGGTCACCACCTCGCCGTTGACCGTGCAGCGCTCTACCCGGCCCGGGTAGAGAGCCAAGTGATTGACGATGTCCGCAAAACCCGGGGTCGGGGTGGGGTACCACCAGGCGACACGCGAGAGCCTTTCTTGCCCCACAACGATGTCGCCATACTTGGCGACTCCTTTCCATTCACACATACTTGCGCCCTCTACAGGTTCAACAAGCGACATATCCACGTCGGCAAAAGGCAAGTAGTAGGTCGGCGGGTGGGACGTTTCGAGAACCCGGAGGGGCGCTGTCGTGTCGGCAATCACGACGCCGCCATGGGTCACCACGATTCGATCGGTGGTGTGCTCCAGGCGCGGAGGCCTCGGATAGTCCCAGACCGACTCGGTTTCTCTTTCCACCGCGACTCCTTTGCTCTGGGCTGACACTGTACCTTTGCTGAACTCTTGGTAACTGAGTGGTAACGGTCCTAGGTTTGCCACCCCACTACCGCTACGCTGAGAGAGTCGTTTGTTAGACGGATTTCCCTACTGGGTCTTTGGATGCAGTGCACCTCGTAAGGGGCAGGGTTCCCTGAAGTTTCGACCGTTGGTTTCGAGCGTCGAAACTGCGCACCACAGCACCACAGAAAAGAGACACAGAATGACAACCGGAATCGTTAAATGGTTCAACGGTGACAAAGGCTACGGCTTCATCACTCCTGATGATGGCTCGGCTGACGTTTTCGCACACTTCTCGGCAATCCAGTCCAGCGGCTACCGCTCGCTGGAAGAAAACCAGAAGGTCGAATTCGATGTAACCGAGGGTCAAAAAGGCCCTCAGGCGGAGAACATCCGCCCCCTCTAGTCTTCCTGCAAGACGCACCAGAGCGGGTCTGCCTTCGGGCAGGCCCGCTCTGTCGTTAACACCCGTTCTACACTGAGGTGATGCGCGCGGTAACCGAGGACATGATTCGAGCCAGCATGATCAACATGTCGGCAGACGAATTGGAGGTCATGACCGTCCCCGGTTTGCACGAGACCGTGTGGGACGAACGCGAATTCTTGGGCTGGCGCGACGCCCACCACAAGACCCGCGGGTACCTGGTGTTTTGGGCGGGAGAAGAGCTCTGGGGTCTGATGGTCCGGGCGGCCGCCTCTCCGATGCCCGGGGGTCGCAGTGCAATGTGTGTCCTCTGCCACACGCATCAGCCAGCACCCCAGGTGAGCCTGTTCACGGCGCCCAAGACCGGAGAAGCCGGCGCCAGAGGCGCTTCTGTGGGTACCTACCTGTGCGCGGATCTCGCCTGTTCGTTACTGATCCGGGTGCTCCCCGTCGCGTCTGCAGAAATCCCAGAGCCTGAAGCCATCGTCACCCACAAAACCCGAGGGATGAAAGATCGCCTCTGGAACTTCTCGAAAAGCGTTCGCTCGGATGCTGCCTAGCGGCGTCGACCCAAAAACACCATCGGAATGGCAAACGCCGCGCACGCCGTCAATACACCGGCCCCAAAGAGCCAGGGGGCGAAAACTTCCGGGACCACGAAGGAATATGTGAACATCGGAAACGATGCGAGGAAGATAATAGAAGTCACGACAACGATGAGAATGTTCATGGTCCCCCCAGTATTCCATAACGAAAGTGCCCTCGGATGAGCCCGGCCCGAAAAACTTCCCGCCTGGTCATTCGGCGCATTCGCATCACCGGCTGGTCCGCCGTGACGGCTTTGTTGGTCACCATCGTGACGTTCTTGACCTGGTTCCACATTGTCTTGCCCGCTGATCGTGAGGCAGTAGATCAGGCTTTCGCCGATGACCGCATTAGCTATTCGCTCTCCAGCGGCCTCATCACGGCAACTCCCGCGAGCGGGGCTTCCGCCACGGGAATCGTGTTTTATCCGGGTGCGAAAGTTGATCCTTACGCCTATCTCCCCGCGCTCCAGGAGCTCGTGGCCGAGGGTGTGACCGTGGTGATTATCGAACCGCTCTTCAATATGGCTCTCTTTGACCTCACGCCGCTTGAGGAAGCCACAGCGACCGCACCCGGTGTCACGGACTGGTGGGTGGGTGGACACTCACTCGGTGGTGTCAAAGCCTGCATGATGGCCGAGGACGAATCGATCCGGGGTCTCGTGCTCCTGGCGAGCTTCTGCGCCAACGATCTGTCGCAGCGCGACCTCAGTGTTGTTCAGCTCCTCGGCGCTAACGACAATCTCACGGACCCCATCGCGGTGGAGGATGCGAAAGCTCTCCTCCCTGACGGTTCACTCGAGCAAGTACTCACCGGCGCAAACCACGGATCATTCGGGGCCTATGGGCCACAGTCCGGCGATGGCGACGCCACGCTGAGCAAAGCGGCCGGGTTTGCCGCGATAACCGAAGCCCTCTCAGCCGCGCTCCACGCCGACTAACTGCCGGCCTGAGCCCGCTCGATCACCAAGGCTTGGACACGGGCAGCATCTGCCTGACCCCGCATCGCCTTCATCACGGCACCGATGATGGCTCCCGCAGCTTGGGTTTTCCCTTCCCGAATTTTCCCCAGGACATCCGGCTGGGCAGCAAGGGCTTCGTCGATAGCGGCGAGTAGTGCACCGTCATCGGAGACCACTTCGAGGCCTCGGGCAGCGACAATGTCCTCCGGCGCCCCCTCACCCTCGACCATTGCCCCGAGAACCTCTCGGGCGAGCTTGTCGTTGAGTCGGCCGTCATCCACGAGGGTTTGCAGGGCTTTCACGTCCTTGGCGCTCGCGATCGACCCGGGTTCCACCCCACGGTCGTTGGCGAGCCGGCTGAGCTCCCCCATCCACCATTTGCGAGCAGCGGTGGCAGAAACACCCAGCGCGACTGTCTCTTGCATTTCACCCAGCAGGCCAGCATTCACGATCGCCTGGAAGTCGACATCAGAGAAAGCCCACTCGGTCCGCAGTCGACGCCGAAGCTCGACCGGCTGCTCCGGCAGCTTCGCCCGCAACGACTCCACCAGTTCCTCTGTGGCCTCGACGGGAAGAAGGTCAGGTTCGGGGAAATACCGGTAATCATCAGCATCACTCTTGGGACGACCCGGTGAGGTCACCCCGGTGTCCTCATGCCAGTGGCGGGTTTCCTGGGTGATCGTCCCACCCGAGGCCAAAATGTGGGCTTGACGCTGAATTTCGTAGCGCACCGCCCGTTCAATCGACCGGAACGAATTCACGTTCTTAGTTTCTGTCCGTGTCCCGTAGGCCTTCTCGCCCCGTGGTCGAAGCGACACATTCGCATCGCACCGCAGGTTTCCACGCTCCATGCGGGCGTGGGAAATTCCGAGGCTTCGCACCATGTCCCGAATGGTGGAGACATACGCGCGGCCCAGCTCCCCCGCGCGGTGTTCGCTGCCCTCAATCGGTTTGGTCACAATCTCCACGAGCGGCACACCGGCGCGGTTGTAATCGACCAGGGAGTATTCCGCTCCCTGGATGCGCCCGGTGGCGCCACCCACGTGAGTGAGCTTTCCGGCGTCCTCTTCCATGTGGGCTCGCTCGATGGGGACATCGACGAGGGTCCCATCATCCAGTTCCACGGACACCGAGCCCTCAAAAGCGATGGGCTCGTCGTATTGGCTGATCTGGTAGTTCTTCGCGAGATCCGGGTAGTAATAGTTCTTTCGGGCAAAACGCGACACCGAGGCAATGTCACAGCCCAACGCCAAGCCGAGCGAAATGCTGTATTCCACGGCCGTTTTGTTGACCACGGGCAGGCTGCCGGGCAGCCCCAGGCACAACGGAGTGATGCAGGTGTTGGGGGCGATCTGAGCGTCGTCCATGGCCGCGGGGTTGGGCGCATCGGAAAACATTTTGGTCGCGGTGGAAAGCTCGACGTGCACTTCGAAACCCACGACGGGCTCAAACATCTCCAGAGCTTTGTCAAAATCCATCAGTTCAGGCTGAGCCATGATTACTGCACCTCCGGAACGCGCTCGGACACCAGGTAACCATCGCGCTCTTCGAGAAGGCGCTCGATGGTGGCGCCGAGCTCGTAGAGCCTGGCGTCCTGATACGCAGGAGCCATCAGTTGCAAACCAACGGGTAACCCGTCCTCTGCGCTCAGCCCCATAGGCAAGGACATCCCCGGTATTCCCGCCAAGTTGACCGGGATGGTGGTGACATCGCCCGCCCACATCGCGAGCGGGTCGTCCATTTTCGCGCCCAGCGGGAAGGCTGTGGTCGGTGTGGAGGGAGAAATCAGGACATCCACCTTTTCGAATGCCTGGGCAAAATCTTGCTGAATCAGCGTGCGAACCTTCTGCGCCGAACCGTAATACGCGTCGTAGTATCCAGCACTCAGGGCATAGGTTCCAAGAATGATGCGGCGCTTCACTTCGTCACCAAACCCGGCATCCCGAGTGGCTGACATCACGTCTTCCACCGTGGGGTTGCCCTCGGGGGTTACCCGCAAACCAAAACGGACCGAATCAAATTTCGCCAGGTTGCTGGAGGCCTCCGCTGGCAAAATCAGGTAATAGGCAGCCACCGCGTACTCACAATGCGGGAGGTTGACCTCGATGACTTCAGCACCCTGAGCGCTCAGGAGCTCCACGGCCTCATCGAAGCGTTGGCGAACTGCAGCAGAGATCCCCTCTCCCACGAGCTCGCTCACTACGCCCACTCGCACACCAGAAAGGCTTTCCGCACTGATGCCGCGCTCGGCCGCAGCGGCCATGCTGGCCCACGGGGTCGGGATGCTCGTGGCATCGCGGGGGTCATGCCCGGCAATAACGTCATGCAGCAGAGCCGAATCCAGCACCGTGCGAGACACGGGACCCACCTGATCCAGCGAGGATGCCAAAGCAATCACGCCGTAGCGACTAACGCCACCGTAGGTGGGTTTGACGCCCACTGTGCCGGTGAAGGAGGCCGGTTGGCGAATGGATCCTCCGGTGTCACTTCCGATCGCCAGGGGCGCTTGCCTGGCAGCAACAGCCGCCGCCGAGCCCCCTCCGGAACCTCCTGGCGCAACGCCCGTATCCCACGGGTTGTGCGTGGGGTGATAGCCCGAGCGCTCAGTAGACGAACCCATCGCAAATTCGTCCATATTGGTTTTCCCAAGCGCCACCATTCCCGCTTCGCGCAGTTTGGACACCACGGTGGCGTCATAGGGCGGAGTCCACCCTTCCAAGATTCGTGACCCGGCGGTCGTCACCATGTCTGTCGTGCAGAGCACATCCTTGATCGCAATGGGCACACCAGCCAGTGTCGGCAGGCTCTCGCCGGCTGCCCGACGCTGATCGATGGCCGCAGCCGCGTCTAATGCGCTGCTGGAGCGGGCAAGAAATGCCCCGAGCGACCCCTCGGTGGCGTCCATTCGGTCCAGGTGCGCTTGGGTGAGCTCAACACTCGAAATTGAGCCGTCCTGAAGTGCTTTCGATGCAGCAGAAGCGCGCATCGAGATCAGGTCACTCACTGCTCCTCTCCCAAGATGGCACTCACCCGGAAACGCGATCCATCATGGTCAGGCGCACCCTCGAGCGCCTGCTCGGTGGTCAAGGGGGTGCCGACGATGTCTTCACGGAACACGTTGCCCAGCGGAATCGGGTGAGACGTGGGAACAACGTCCTCCCCCGCAACCTTCTGCACCGCCTCCACAGCGCTCACAATGGCGGGAAGTTCACCGCTCAGGCGTGTGATTTCCTCGTCGCTGAGGGCGATTCGCGACAGCGACGCTAGGTGGCGGATCGCCTCGGGGGTCATGTCCGGCATGTATCTCCTTTGGTGAGCCACCAGTCTAAAGCGCGCTGGGCGATAGGCCTTCCGCACAGAAGGAAGCAAAATTCTCCGCGTCGATTACCGGTATTCCCAGCTCCACGGCTTTCTGGGCTTTAGACCCGGCGCCAGCGCCTGCCACCACGACGGAGGTGGATTTACTCACCGACGAGGTGGGCTTCCCCCCGCACGCTCGGACCGCTTCCTCAGCACTTTCGCGAGTGTGCCCGGGTATTGCCCCCGTGACGACTACCGTCAACCCGGCCAGCGTGGTGGAGCCAGAATCTCGGGGTATCTGTGCATCGACAAACGCCACACCTGCCGCTCGCCACGAGTCCACAATGTGGCGATGCCAGTCGACCTCCCACCACTGAACAATCGACTGGGCAATGGTGTCACCGACACCGTCTATCGCGGCGAGCTGTTCAGGGGTGGCGGCCATGATGGCCTCCAGGGACCCGTACTCTTGCGCCAACAGCCTGGCGGCTACCGGCCCCACGTGCCGGATGTTGAGACTGACCA
>JAHEGA010000005.1:23382-34810 GCA_024639925.1 Microbacteriaceae bacterium | reverse complement strand
GGGGACTGGCTATCGACCGACCAAATGCGGCAATCCCCGTTGGGCTGCCCGCAGATACCCTGTTCCACCCCACGTTTGCCTACGAAATGCTCTGGAACCTGCTGGGAGCTGCTGCGCTTGTATGGCTTGGCCGCAGGCTTTCGCTGCAGTGGGGCAGGCAATTGGGCCTCTACCTGGTTTGGTACGGCGTAGGGCGGGCTTTCTTGGAGACCCTTCGCCTGGATCCCGCCGAGTTGATTCTTGGAGTCCGGGTGAACATTTGGGGCGCACTCGCCGCTGTTGCGCTGGGTCTGCTCATCGTTGTTGTTCAGGGGCGCCGCCACACCGGGAGTGAACCGAGTCCGTATCGTCGCAGCCGAGAGTGGGTTCAGGAGCCTGCGCTAGACTCCGAGGACGATTTTTACACCGTCTTGGACGACCCTTCAGACAGTGTGACACCACAAGAGAATCCGGCCACAAACCGAAAGGGTTCTCGCCCCTAATTTTCCCGGGCCAATGTCGTCCCACCTCTTCAATTCCTCAGGATGGTGACATGTCTTCCCGCACGCCTTTTCAACGCTGGAGCTCAGCCCCAGCGGCTTCCGGACTATACGAACCCGCCAATGACCGCGACGCGTGTGGCTTGGCGATGGTGGCTACTCTCCGCGGTACTCCCGGTCACGACATTGTCGAAAAAGCGTTGGAAGCTCTGCGCAACCTGGAGCACCGAGGTGCAGTGGGGTCTGATGAGGGCACCGGTGATGGTGCCGGTATCGTCACGCAAATTCCTGACCTGTTCTTCCGGTCCGTGGTGGCGTTCGACCTCCCTGCCAAAGGACGCTTCGCTGCGGGCAATGTATTTCTCCCCACGGAGCTTGCATCGCGTGAAGCAGAAAAGTCCGCCATCTCCGCGATTGCTGAGCAAGAAGGCCTGCGGGTTTTGGGGTGGCGTGAGGTCCCCGTCAACGCGGAGATCCTGGGGGATCTGGCGCGTGAGGCGATGCCTGCTATCGAGCAGCTTTTTGTCTCCTCGGTAGACGCGGATCTGGCAGGGATTGAACTCGACCGCCTCACGTTCCGGGTGCGCAAGCGTGCAGAGCGCGAACTGGGTTCCTACCTAGCCTCCCTCTCAGCGCGGACCATCGTGTACAAGGGGATGGTGACGACTCTTCAGCTGGAGCCGTTCTACCTGGACCTCAGTTCTCCCGACTTCCACTCGACCCTCGCTCTGGTTCACTCGCGCTTTTCCACCAACACCTTCCCGTCCTGGCCGCTGGCCCAACCCTTCCGAATGATCGCTCACAATGGCGAGATCAACACCATTCGTGCCAACCGGAACTGGATGCGTGCGCGCCAGGACCAGCTTGAATCACCTCTGTTGGGTGACCTTCAGCCTCTCCTGCCAATGGTGTCCGAGGGTGGCTCTGACTCGGCATCTTTCGACGAAGTCGTAGAGCTCCTGACGCTTGCTGGCCGTTCGCTGCCACATGCCATCATGATGATGGTTCCCGAAGCCTGGGAAAACCACAGCGACATGGATCCCGCTGTCCGCGACTTCTACGAGTACCACTCCATGATGATGGAGCCCTGGGACGGCCCGGCGGCATTGGTCTTCACCGACGGATCGCTCGTGGGAGCGACGCTGGACCGAAACGGTTTGCGCCCCGGTCGATACGTCATTACCTCCGACGGTCTGATCATTCTGGCCAGCGAAATCGGTGTTTTGGACGTGGACCCGTCCACGGTTGTTCGTAAAGGTCGCCTGCGACCCGGGTCGATGCTGTTGGCGGACACCGTGGAAGGCCGTCTGATTGAAGACCAAGAGCTCAAACAGCAGCTCGCCCACGAAAAGCCGTGGGGTGAATGGGTAAAAGACAACCGAATCGAGTTTGCTCAACTACCCGAGCGTGAGCATATTATTCACACCCCGAGCTCCATTCAACGTCGCCAAAGGACCTTCGGATACACCGAAGAAGAGGTGCGCGTGTTGCTCGGACCCATGGGACAAAACGCCGCCGAACCTCTTGGTGCAATGGGTTCCGACACACCCATTGCCGCAATTTCGGACCGTCCGCGGTTGTTGTTCGATTACTTCACCCAGCAGTTTGCGCAGGTTACGAATCCGCCATTGGATTCTATTCGCGAAGAAATCGTCACGTCGATGGGCAGCGGCCTAGGTCCCGAACGCAACCTTCTCGATGCGACTCCTGAGCACGCCACACAGGTCTCACTCGATTTCCCGGTGATTGACAATGACGAACTGGCAAAGATTGACCACCTGAAACTGAGCGATGGGCGACCGTCAACTCATACGTTGAGTGGTCTCTATCGTGTCGAGGAAGGCGCTGCAGGGCTCGAGGAGCGCCTTGCGCAGATGTGTCGGGAGGCGGATGAGGCCATTGATGCTGGCGCCTTATTCCTCGTTCTCAGCGACCGGGACTCCCACAAAGACCTTGCTCCCATCCCGTCGCTTCTCATGCTTTCGGCTGTTCATCACCACCTTATTCGGGGTAATAAGCGGATGCAGGTCGGCCTCGTGGTCGAGTCCGGTGACGTCCGCGAGGTACACCACGTAGCGCTCCTGATCGGTTTTGGTGCTTCAGCTGTCAACCCCTACCTGGCGATGGAAACGGTCGAGTTGTTGGCCAGAACCGGTGTGATTCAGGGCGTCGAGCCCGAGATTGCCGTGCGTAATGTCATCAAAGCGCTGGGCAAGGGCGTGTTGAAAATCATGAGCAAGATGGGAATTTCGACGGTGGCCTCCTACGCAGGAGCCCAAGCTTTCGAGGCCATCGGCCTGAGTAAAGAGCTCATCGACGCGTACTTCCACGGGACCACGTCTGTCATCGGTGGGGTGGGGCTCGAAGTGCTGGCTCGGGAAAACGAGGCGCGCCATCGACTCGCTTATCCGATTGCGGCGGGTGCCAACCCGCACGAGGTGTTGCCGGTAGGCGGCGAGTATCAGTGGCGACGCGAAGGGCCCCCGCACCTGTTCAGCCCCGAGACGGTCTTCACACTTCAGCACGCGACTCGTTCCCAGAGTTTTGATGTTTTCCGCAAGTACACCAAGAGCGTGGACGATCAGGCGGAGCACTTGATGACCCTCCGTGGTTTGTTCCGGCTAAAAACGGGGGAGCGGCCCGCAATTCCTCTGGACGAGGTGGAGCCGGCTTCTGAGATCATTGCCCGATTCACGACGGGTGCCATGAGCATGGGAGCCATTTCCCCCGAAATGCACGAAACACTTGCCATTGCCATGAACGAGTTGGGCGGTCGTTCCAATACCGGAGAGGGCGGCGAGTCCCCCGAGCGTCTGATGGACCCGCATCGTCGGAGCAAAATCAAGCAGATTGCGTCCGGTCGCTTTGGCGTGACCAGTTATTACCTCAGCATGGCGGAGGATCTTCAGATCAAAATGGCGCAGGGTGCTAAACCCGGGGAGGGTGGACAACTTCCGGCCAACAAGGTGTATCCGTGGATTGCGTCCCTTCGCCACGGCACTCCCGGTGTGGGTCTCATCTCTCCGCCGCCGCACCACGACATCTATTCGATTGAAGACCTCAAGCAGCTGATTTTTGACCTCAAACGTTCGAACCCCCAGGCTCGAGTTCACGTCAAGCTGGTCAGCCAATCAGGTATCGGGGCGGTGGCGACCGGTGTGGCGAAAGCAAAAGCCGATGTCGTGCTGATTTCGGGGCATGACGGGGGAACCGGAGCAAGCCCTCTCAACTCGCTGAAGCATGCGGGGACCCCCTGGGAAATCGGGCTGGCTGAGGCCCAGCAGACTCTGGTCGTCAATAACCTCCGTGGACGAACCACACTCCAGGTGGACGGTCAGATGAAAACCGGGAGAGACGTCATCATCGCCGCTCTGCTCGGAGCAGAGGAATACGGCTTCGCCACCGCACCCATGGTGGTAAGCGGCTGCATCTTGATGCGTGTGTGCCACTTGGATACCTGTCCGGTTGGTGTCGCCACACAAAACCCCGAGCTGCGAAAGCGCTTCAGTGGCACGCCTGAATTTGTGAAGACCTTCTTCCAATTCCTCGCCGAAGAAGTCCGCGAGTATCTGGCAGAACTCGGGTTCCGATCGCTGGAGGAAGCAATCGGTCAAGCGGGACTCCTCGATGTCGACCGCGCCATCCAACACTGGAAGGCTGATGGGCTGGATCTGCGACCGATTCTCTCCACGGACCACCTCCAAGCCGCACACGCCCTCAAGCGTGAAGAAGGCCAAGACCACGAATTGCTCGAGCATTTCGACCAAGACCTCCTCCTCGCGGCATCTGCGGCTATCGAGAGCGGCGAAGCCGTTCACCTCGTTCGGCCCATCCGCAACACCGAGCGTGCCGTGGGCACTCTGTTGGGACACCACGTCACGCTGAGACATGGCGAACAGGGGTTGCCTACAGGCACCATCCGGGTAGACCTTGAGGGTTCTGCGGGTCAGTCGCTTGGCGCATTCCTGCCGGGCGGAATCTCGTTGACCCTGACGGGCGATGCCAACGACTATGTGGGTAAAGGACTCTCCGGTGGCTCAGTTGTCGTGAGACCGCACCCGGACTCTGTTTTCCCGCCGGAACACAATGTGATTGCCGGCAATGTGATTGGTTATGGCGCAACGTCAGGAACCATGTTCCTTTCCGGCGTGGTCGGTGAGCGTTTCCTGGTCCGTAACTCCGGCGCCACCGCTGTTGTCGAAGGGGTGGGGGACCACGCCCTTGAATACATGACCGGCGGGCTTGCGATTATCCTGGGTGAGACCGGACGCAACATCGGTGCAGGTATGTCCGGCGGTTCTGCCTACATCCGGAATCTTCGGCCCGAGCGCCTTAATCGTGAAGCGATGGTCGCCGGTGAGCTCGAGGTGGGTCCGCTCGGAAGCGCGGATGGGGAGATCGTGCTCGATCTCATCCGCCAGCATCACGACCTCACAGGCTCCCCACTGGCCAAGAGGCTGCTGGATGATCCCGAGGGCACAGTCGCGAGTATGACGAAAGTCACCCCAAGGGACTTCCAGGCGGTGCTGCGCACCCGGGCGCAGGCCACCGAAGAAGGCCTAGACCCCGATGGGGGCGAAGTCTGGACACGAATTCTGGAGGTAACCGGTGGCTGATCCCCGTGGATTTATGAAGTACACCGAGCGGGAACTTCCCGCTCGGAGGCCAGTCGACGTCCGGATCGGCGACTGGAAAGAGGTTTATGGTGCTGGTGACCCCTCTGCGCTGACTCGGCAGGCGAGCCGCTGTATGGATTGCGGTGTTCCCTTTTGTCACCAAGGGTGCCCACTCGGGAACCTGATCCCCGAGTGGAATGACCTGGTCCGTCGAGGCGATGGAAAAGGGGCGATTGAACGCCTCCACGAAACCAATAACTTCCCGGAGTTCACGGGTCGCTTGTGCCCTGCACCCTGTGAGTCGTCGTGTGTGCTCGGGATCAATCAGCCGCCGGTCACCATCAAAAACATCGAAGTCTCCATCATTGATGCGGCCTGGGAGAATGGTTGGGTTCAGCCGGTTCCGCCGGACCGTTTGAGTGGCAAAACCGTAGCTGTCGTCGGCAGCGGTCCCGCTGGCTTGGCCGCCGCGCAGCAACTGACCCGGGTAGGACACACGGTGGCGGTCTTTGAGCGCGACGATCGCATTGGTGGCCTGCTGAGGTATGGCATTCCTGACTTCAAGATGGAAAAACGTCACCTTGACCAAAGGCTGGCGCAAATGCAGGCAGAGGGAACTCGTTTCCGTGCAGGCGTCGAAATTGGCGTGGACATCACCTGGGAAGAGATCAACGAACGCTACGACGCGGTTGTCGTCGCCACGGGTGCGAGCGTTCCTCGGGAAATCGACATTCCGGGACGTGATCTGCTCGGCATCCACCACGCGATGGATTACCTCACGCCGAGCAACCACGTTCAAGCGGGAGACACTGTCGAGACCTTAATCACCGCAGAGGGCAAGCATGTGGTAATCCTTGGCGGCGGAGATACCGGTGCGGATTGCCTGGGTACCGCTCACCGCCAGCATGCCCTCTCAACAACGATGCTCGCGATTGGCAAGAAGCCACCCACAGAGCGACCGGAGGAGACCCCCTGGCCTCTTGATCCGGTGCTGTTCGAGGTCCAAAGTGCCCACGAGGAGGGTGGATCTAGAGAGTTCCTCGCCTCCACGGTCGAGTTCCTGGGTAACGAGGCCGGCGAAGTACGAGCTGTCGTGGTCGCCGAAACGGAGTACCGCGACGGTGGTCGATTCCCGAAACCGGGGACCGAGCACGAAATCCCGGCTGACCTCGTTCTGCTTGCCCTGGGTTATCGTGGCGCGGAGCACGAAAACCTCACCCAGCAGCTTGCCGTGGACGTGGATGCCAAGGGTAATGTGAATCGCTCCGGTGACTACCGCACTGATGTTGAGGGCGTGTTCGTCGCGGGCGATGCGGGCAGAGGAGCTTCCCTCATCGTTTGGGCCATCGCAGAAGGAAGAGCCGTCGCGGCACAGGTAGATGCGTACCTGGAAGGCGCTACGCTATTACCCGCGCCGGTCACTGCACACGACCGCGCTCTTCACGCCTAGAGCCAAGGAATTCATGAGACGCGCCAAAATCGTCGCCACGTTGGGGCCAGCCACCGCTAGTTACGACAACATCCGGTCTCTCCTGGACGCAGGAGCCGACGTTCTGCGTATGAACCTCTCCCACGGCTCTCACGACGTCCACGAAGAGATCTACGCCAACGTTCGGAGGGCGGCAGAGGATTCTGGGAAGCCGGTCGGTGTGCTCGTGGATTTGCAGGGCCCCAAGATCCGCTTGGAGAAGTTCGCTGACGGACCGCACGAGCTTCGCACGGGGGATACGTTCACCATCACGACTCGGGATGTGCCCGGCACGAAAGACTTAGTCGGTACCACTTATAAGGGGCTTCCCGGAGACGTAAATCCCGGGGACACGTTACTGATTGACGATGGCAAGATTCGACTGGAAGCCGTGAGCTCTGACGGGACCGATGTCGTGACCACCGTTGTGGTCGGTGGGATGGTCTCCAACAACAAGGGGATCAATCTTCCGGGCGTTGCTGTCTCGGCGCCTGCGCTGTCCGAAAAGGACGAGGACGATCTCCGCTGGGGTTTGGGCTTAGGGTGTGACTTCATCGCCTTGAGCTTCGTGCGAAACGCTTCGGACGCCACCCGAGTGCGCGAAATCATGCGCGAAGAAGGACGCAGCGTCCCCATCATCGCCAAGATTGAAAAGCCTCAGGCTGTCGAAGCACTCGAAGAAATCATCGATGCGTTTGACGCCATCATGGTGGCCCGCGGTGACCTTGGTGTGGAGCTTCCTCCAGAAACTGTCCCCATCGCACAAAAGCGCGCTATCGAGTTGTGCCGCCGAATGGCGAAACCGGTGATTGTGGCCACCCAGATGCTTGAGTCGATGATTGACTCGCCCGTTCCTACGCGCGCGGAAACGTCGGATGTAGCAAACGCTGTATTGGACGGTGCCGATGCGGTGATGCTCAGCGGAGAAACCAGTGTGGGTCAGTTCCCATCGGTGACTGTCGCCACGATGGCACGCATCCTCGAGTCGTCAGAAACCCACGGACTGGATCGGATTCCGCCTCTGGGGTCGAAGCCACGCACCCAGGGCGGCGCCATCACGCTTGCTGCAGCCGAAGTGGCTGAGTTTGTCGAAGCCAAGTTCCTGTGCGTGTTCACCGAATCTGGTGATTCCGCCCGACGGATGTCGCGGCTACGTTCTCGTATCCCGATGATTGCCTTCACGCCCTCGGAGGAGGTACGCCGCAAGATTGCGCTGTGCTGGGGAATCGACTCGTACGCGGTGCCGCGGGTGACCCACACGGATGCGATGTATCCCCAAGTTGACCAGACGCTGCTCGCCAGTGGCCTTGCCAGTGTGGGGGATAAAGTCGTGGTGATTTCCGGCTCACCTCCGGGAACACCGGGTTCCACCAACGATTTGCGTGTGCACGTGGTGGGGGATGCCGAACACGGCGCCGCTCCCGCGTGGCAAAAAGACTAATCGTGCCGGATGTGGGATTTGAACCCACACGCCCTTTCGGACAAAGCATTTTGAGTGCTCCGCGTCTGCCATTCCGCCAATCCGGCTTGCCACGCCCGTAAGCGCTCTCCGAGGATACCCTAGGCTTGTCTCGTGAGTGAAAACGAAGCGTCAGCCACCGGAAAGCGCCGCGTCGTCGTGGCCGAGGACGAATCCCTCATCCGGATTGACATCGTAGAAACCCTCGAAGACAACGGGTTCGAGGTGATTGCCGAGGCCGCTGATGGTGAAAAAGCCGTCGCGCTCGTCGAGGAGTTGCGACCCGATCTGGTCGTAATGGATGTGAAGATGCCGCTGCTCGATGGCATTTCTGCTGCCGAGATTATCAACCGGAAAAAACTTGCACCAGTGGTGTTGCTCACCGCTTTTTCGCAGCGTGAGCTTGTGGAGCGCGCTGCGGAGGCGGGGGCCTTGGCGTATGTGGTGAAGCCTTTCACACCTAATGACCTCATCCCCGCGATTGAGGTTGCGCTATCGCGAGCGACGCAGATTGAGGCACTTGAGGATGAGATCAGTGACCTCGCCGAAAGGCTGGAGACGCGAAAGATTCTTGATCGGGCCAAGGGCATCCTCAACAACACCATGGGTCTGCCGGAGCCCGAAGCCTTCCGGTGGATACAAAAAGCCTCCATGGATCGGCGTCTGACGATGAGAGAAGTGGCTCAGACGGTCATCGACCAGTTGGCGGAAAAGTCGGAAAACCCTGACGTTTAGCGCTGGTCGCGTAAAATATTGGTCATTCGGACCGTGGACAGGCGCGCACCCTCGGCGTCCCGGATAGTGATCTGATGGGTGGCCAGCGTGCGACCCAGACTCAGTGCCTCACAGGTGGCCGTCACGAGGCCTTCCGTGGCGGATTTTGAGTGGGTAGCGTTGATTTCGATGCCCACAGCGAACCGTCCTGGACCAGCGTGGACGGCCGAAGACAGCGAACCTAGGGACTCAGCGAGTACCACGTGTGCACCACCATGTAAGAGGCCAATCACCTGACGATTACCCTCGACCGGCATCGTCGCGACAGAGCGTTCAGCGCCGAGCTCTAAGAGCTCGATGCCCATCTTCTGGGCAAGCTGTCCCCCCTGTGTCTCCACGAGACGGGTGACCAGCTCGGGGTCTAGGTCTGCGGGGAAAATGGTCATTTTTGCTCCTGACACGGGAGGCGAGCCGGGTAGGCTGACCTCGTGAGCGACAAGCCTACCTTGATGGTCATTGACGGGCATTCTCTGGCATTTCGGGCCTTCTATGCGCTTCCTGTTGACAGCTTCGTTACACCGGAAGGGCAGCACACCAACGCCATTCATGGGTTTATTTCGATGTTCCTGGGCTTGCTGAAAAAGGAAAACCCCACACACGTCGCGGTGGCTTTCGACATTTCGCGCTTCTCCTTCAGAACCCGGATCTATCCCGAATACAAGGGCACTCGTGGGGAGACTCCCGCGGAGTTCATCGGACAGGTTCCTTTACTCCAGGAAGCGTTGCGGGCCATGGGTGTAGTTACCCTTCAAAAGGAAGACTTTGAAGCCGACGACATCCTCGCCACGCTTGCCACCTCCGGAGCTCAGGAGGGATTTGACGTTCTTGTCGTATCGGGCGACCGCGATACCTTCCAACTAGTCAACGACAGCGTGACGGTGTTGTACCCCAGTGCACGCGGGGTTTCCGAGCTGAAGCGATACACGCCAGCAGCAGTTGAGGAGCGCTATGGCGTCAAACCCCATCAGTATCCAGAGATTGCCGCCCTGGTGGGGGAGACCAGCGACAATCTGATCGGTATTGACAAGGTCGGCGAGAAGACCGCGGTGAAATGGATCACCCAATACGGGTCACTCGACGCGGTCCTGGCGGCGGCGGGCGACATCCCCGGAGTAGTGGGCAACAACTTGCGCGAGCAGAGAGATCGGGCGGTGCTCAACCGTCAACTCAACCACCTACTGACCGATGTAGATCTCGGAATCGAACTGACGGAACTCCAGCGGGGGCCTATGGACGCCGCGGCTATTCAGGATGTGTTCGGCAAACTCGCCTTCCGGACACTGAAGGACCGGGTGCTCGCCTTAGCGGGGGGAGCCCCCGCGGTCCCGGAGTCCGAAGCCTTGGTGACGCCATCGGTGGAGCTTCCGACCGAGCGAACCCTTGTAGATGAAGAGCTTGCGGCTTGGCTGGGCAAACGGGAGGGCGCACACGTGGGGGTCTCAGTATCCGCCACGGAGGTCGAAATAGCGATTGGACTGGCCCACGGGAACGACGCTATTCGTGTGCCCGTCACAAAGGGCAGTAGTGACCACCGGCCTGCGATCGACGCGTTGTCGGGAGCGAATCATCACTTCGTCTATTTCGATTCCAAGCCAGCCCTGAAAACACTTGCGCAAGTCGCTATTGACGCGTCCGCTCCCGCAGGGGATGTGTTGCTGACCCACTGGCTGTCGAAGCCATCGGGTAAGTCGCCAGACCTGGCAACGCTTGCCGAGAAACACCTCGGCTTAGAGATCCCGGTGGGCAACGCTAACCAGTTGGTGCCCGAGGATGAGCCTCTCGGGCCGGGCGTTGATGCGTGGTGTGCGCTCACTCTCTGGTCCACGCTGATCGACGGGGTAGAAAGCGGGACCAAACACGTCTTAGAGACAATCGAACTGCCGCTGTCGAAAATCCTTGCGGACATGGAAACGCGGGGAATTGGCAGCAATCTCGAGGAGCTTGATCGCCTCGAGCGAGAGCTCGGCGAGACCGTGGCAACTCACGAGGGAGCTGCTTTTGCGGCACTGGGTCACGAAGTAAACCTTGGTTCACCCAAACAGCTACAGGGTGTCTTGTTTGACGAACTCGGAATGCCGAAGACTCGGGCTACCAAGACCGGTTACACCACGGATGCACAGGCACTGTCTGAGCTGCAGCTGACGAATCCGCACCCCTTCCTGGGGGCGCTATTAGCCCATCGTGATGCGACGAAGCTGAGGCAAATCGTGGAGGGCCTGCGACAGGCCGTCCAACCGGATGGTCGGATTCACACCACTTTTGATCAAACCGGGACCAGTACAGGGCGGCTCTCGTCGCTCGAACCCAACTTGCAGAACATTCCGGTGCGGACCGAGATGGGCCACAAAATTCGCGCAACGTTTGTCGCTCAACAGCCCGCGACCGCCCTGCTTACAGCGGATTACTCGCAGATCGAGATGCGCATCATGGCTCACCTGTCCGGAGACGAGGGTCTCATCGACGCATTCCAGCAGGGTGAAGACCTTCACCGGTTTGTTGGCGCTCGTATCTTCGATGTGACTCCAGGCGAAGTGACCCCTGAGATGCGCACCAAGGTGAAAGCCATGAGCTACGGGCTTGCCTACGGTCTCTCAGCCTTTGGCCTCGCCAAGCAGCTCTCGATTCCCACATC
>JAHEGA010000005.1:15478-23282 GCA_024639925.1 Microbacteriaceae bacterium | reverse complement strand
AAGTAGAAACGCCCAATCCCTATCCCTATGACTAAATCAACAACTGCCGGACTGAAGCAAATCGCTATCAACGACATCGGCAGTGCCGAAGACTTCCTCGCTGAAGTCGAGAAAACACTCAAATTCTTCAACGATGGCGACCTCATCGAGGGTACTGTCGTCAAAATCGACCGAGACGAAGTCCTCCTCGATGTCGGTTACAAGACCGAGGGCGTGATTCCCTCCCGCGAGCTGTCCATCAAGCATGACGTTGACCCCTCTGAGGTCGTTACTGTGGGCGACGCCGTCGAGGCCCTGGTGCTCCAGAAAGAGGACAAAGAAGGCCGTCTCATTCTGTCCAAGAAGCGCGCGCAGTACGAACGTGCGTGGGGCGACGTTGAGAAGATCAAAGAAACCGATGGTGTCGTTACCGGCACAGTCATCGAGGTCGTCAAGGGTGGCCTCATCGTCGACATTGGTCTGCGTGGGTTCCTCCCCGCGTCCCTCATTGAACTCCGCCGCGTTCGCGACCTCACCCCATACCTGGGTCAAGAGGTGGAGGCCAAGATTCTCGAACTCGACAAGAACCGCAATAACGTGGTTCTCTCCCGTCGTGCCCTCCTCGAGGAAAGCCAGAGCCAGAACCGCTCCAGCTTCCTGGAGGGCCTTGTCAAGGGCCAGGTGCGCAAGGGCATCGTGTCCTCGATCGTCAACTTCGGTGCGTTCGTCGACCTCGGAGGAGTGGACGGCCTTGTTCACGTCTCCGAGCTCAGCTGGAAGCACATTGAGCACGCCAGTGAGGTCGTTGAGGTCGGTCAGGAAGTCACCGTCGAGGTTC
The DNA here is from genome assembly GCA_024639925.1 of Microbacteriaceae bacterium. GTDB lineage: Bacteria > Actinomycetota > Actinomycetes > Actinomycetales > Microbacteriaceae > Pontimonas. The sequence goes on along the minus strand of JAHEGA010000005.1, from coordinate 22,465 downwards.
TCGAAGTGGACATGGACCGCGAACGAGTGTCGCTCTCGCTCAAAGCAACCCAGGAAGACCCCTGGCAGATCTTCGCCAGGACTCACGCGATCGGTCAGATTGCGCCGGGAGCCGTCACTAAGTTGGTGCCATTCGGTGCATTCGTGCGAGTTGCTGACGGAATCGAAGGCTTGGTTCACATTTCCGAGCTCTCCGACAAGCACATCGAGCTTGCCGAGCAGGTCGTCGCAACAGGAGACCAGGTCTTCGTGAAGATTATCGACATCGACCTCGAACGCCGTCGGATCTCGCTGTCTATCAAGCAGGCAAACGAAGGTGTGGATCCCGAAGGCACCGAGTTTGATCCCGCTCTTTATGGCATGCCCACCGAGTACGACGAGAAGGGCAACTACGCCTACCCTGAGGGCTTCAATGTCGAAACCGGTGAATGGCTGGAGGGCTTTGACGACCAGCGCAAGGTCTGGGAAGGTCAGTACGCTGACGCCCAGGCTCGTTGGCAGTCGCACAAGGCTCAAGTCGCTCACATGGCAGCGATGGTTATCGTGCCCGTCGAGTCTTCTGAGGGAGACGCAGAGGAGATGATCGGCCAGCCTGCCGTCGCAGAGCAGGAAGGCACGCTCGCCGATGACGAGGCGCTGTCCGCGCTGCGCGACAAACTGATTGGTTCTGGCGAGTAATCGCTCCAGGTGTGGCCCCGCTGCGGCGGGGCCACACCTCGTTAACGCTGGCTAGGGTGTGACCATGACTGTTGTTGCTTTAACAGGCGGTATCGCTGCGGGCAAATCGACAGTGTCTGCGGTACTCGCCGAGTGCGGGGCCGTAGTCCTTGACGCCGATGTGTTTGCGCGCGAAGCGGTCAGTGTCGGCTCACCTGGGCTCGAGGCGGTGCGACAGCGTTTCGGTGACGAAGTCGTGACCCCCGAAGGTGGGCTTGATCGAGCTGCTCTGGGCCAGCGCGTGTTCGGCGATGCGGTCGCTAAAGCCGAGCTGGAAGCAATCATTCACCCCATCGTGCGGAAGCTTTCTTCCGACGCGGTGAGTACGGCTGCGCAGGAGCATCCTGAGAAGGTCCTGATCTATGACATTCCCCTACTAGCGGAGGCGAGAGACCCGGGGGAGTTTGATCTAATTGTGCTCGTCGACGCTCCCGCAGACCAGCGGCGTTCCCGTTTAGAAGTGGAGCGAGGGATGACTCGAGAAGAGGCCACAGCCCGGGTTCTGGCCCAAGCATCCGACGAAGATCGGCAAGCATTCGCCGACGTGGTGATTGACGCATCACAGAGTCTCGAGAGGACACGCACCGCTGCCCGTCAGTTCTATGACGCGGTGCAAGACGCGTGGCCTGACCGACTGGCCTCGGTGCCCCAGCTTTTTCCGCAGCCCGAGACGTAGGCTCGGACGATGGAATCCACCAGGGCTTTCCGTCCCTTTGAGGTCGTCAGCGAATACACCCCCAGCGGGGATCAGCCGCGGGCACTGGATCAACTGGAAAAGCGTCTGACCGCAGGAGAGTCCGACGTCGTGCTCCTGGGGGCAACCGGGACAGGTAAGTCGGCAACCACAGCGTGGTTGATTGAGCGGTTGCAGCGGCCCGCGCTGGTGCTCGCCCACAACAAGACCCTCGCGGCTCAGTTAGCCAACGAGTTACGCGAGATGCTTCCCCACAACGCTGTCGAATATTTTGTGTCCTACTACGACTACTACCAACCAGAAGCGTACGTTCCTCAGACGGACACGTTCATCGAAAAGGACTCGTCCGTGAATGCTGAGGTAGAGCGGCTGCGCCACTCCACCACCAATTCGCTCTTGAGTAGGCGCGATGTGGTGGTGGTGTCGACCGTTTCCTGCATCTATGGACTCGGGGCGCCGGAGGACTACTTTGAGGCGATGGTGTCGCTGCAGGTGGGCCAGAAAATCTCTCGGGAAGCGCTGATCAAGGCTTTTGTTCAGATGCAATACGAACGTAATGACATCGCTTTTGAGCGGGGAACCTTCCGTGTCCGGGGAGACACGATCGAGATCATCCCGGTCTACGAAGAATTGGCGCTTCGGATTGAGATGTTCGGCGACGAGATCGACTCTCTCAGTTCCCTGCACCCACTGACCGGAGAGACCCTCTCCACCGAGGAGACGATGAGTGTGTTTCCTGCCACCCACTACGCCGCCTCACCAGAGACGATGAAACGTGCCGTGGGGAGCATCCGAGACGAACTGAAACACCGAGGTGGCGAGCTCGAAAAAGCGGGGAAACTGCTCGAGGCTCAGCGAATCCGAATGCGGACGACCTACGACCTGGAAATGATGGAGCAGCTCGGGTTCTGCTCCGGAATCGAGAACTACTCGCGCCACATCGACGGCCGCCAGCCCGGAGAAGCACCGAACTGTCTATTGGACTATTTCCCCGAGGACTTCCTCACGGTAATCGACGAGTCCCATGTCACTGTTCCCCAGATTGGCGGGATGTACGAGGGGGACGCCTCGCGCAAGCGAACCCTCGTGGAGCACGGGTTCCGGCTCCCGAGCGCGATGGATAACAGGCCCCTCAGGTGGGATGAATTCCTGGGCAGGACCGGCCAAAAGCTGTACCTTTCGGCAACCCCGGGGAGTTATGAGCTCGGCGTCTCAGACGGCGTCGTGGAGCAGATCATTCGTCCCACCGGTTTGATTGACCCGCGCATTGTCGTGAAACCTGTTGAGGGTCAGATTGATGACCTGTTGGAACAGATTCGACTGCGGGTGGCGAAGAACGAACGCGTGCTCGTCACCACTCTGACCAAAAAGATGTCGGAGGACCTCACCGACTACCTCGACGATGCCGGGGTGAAGGTCCGATACCTGCACTCCGATGTTGACACGCTGCGGCGGATTGAGCTCCTCACGGAGCTTCGGGCCGGAGTCTTCGATGTGCTGGTGGGTATCAACCTGCTCCGGGAAGGACTTGACCTGCCGGAAGTGTCACTTGTGGCGATTCTTGACGCGGATAAGGAGGGTTTCCTGCGGTCGTCGACGTCTCTCATTCAGACCATTGGTCGAGCGGCGCGGAACGTTTCTGGCGAGGTTCACATGTACGCCTCGGGGGTGACCCGCTCTATGCAGCAGGCAATCTCAGAAACGGAACGTCGCCGGGAGCTGCAAATCGCTTACAACACCGAGCACGGAATCGACCCGACGCCGCTGCGCAAAAAGATTGCCGACATCACCTCTGTGCTGGCGCGTGAGAAAGCTGATTCCGAGGAGTTGCTTGATGGCGTCACCACGGCAACCGGTGAGGGCTACTCGCGAAGTAAGGGTCTGCAGGATGGTCCTGAGGAGCTGGGTTCACTGATTGCCACCCTCACCGAACAGATGATGCAGGCCTCCGGGGAGCTCAAGTTCGAACTCGCAGCCAAGCTTCGTGATGAAGTGCGCGAGTTGAAGAAGGAGCTCCGGGAGATGACGAGCGCCAGCGCGTAGAGCGGGGCACCCAGCAATCCCTGCCTAGACTGTGCAGGTGCCTATCGAGATTCCCAGAACCGAGTCGGTTCTTCACGTCAAAGGCGCAAGGGTTCACAATCTCAAAGGCGTCGACGTCACCATCCCGAGGGACTCTCTTGTGGTGTTTACCGGACTTTCCGGGTCAGGAAAATCCTCTCTTGCGTTCGACACGATCTTTGCTGAGGGCCAACGCCGCTACGTCGAGTCCCTGTCGGCCTACGCCCGCCAGTTTCTTGGCCAAGTTGATCGGCCTGATGTCGACGTCATCGAGGGCCTGTCACCCGCGGTGTCTATCGACCAGAAGTCGACCAACCGCAACCCCCGATCAACTGTGGGCACCATCACCGAGATCTATGACTATCTCCGCCTGCTGTGGGCGCGGACCGGGATTCCGCACTGCGTGACCTGCGGCGAGGCGATCGCCCGTCAGAGCGTCCAAACCATTGCCGACACGGTCATGACCAAAGACAAAGGCTGGCGCTTTCAGGTGCTCGCACCGATCGTGGCCGGCCGAAAGGGGGAGTTTGTCGACCTGCTGCGCAGTCTGAACTCTCAGGGCTATGCCCGTGCGCGCATTGACGGTGAGGTTGTCACCCTTTCTGATGCACCCGCCCTAGCCAAGACCAAGAAACACGACATCGACGTGGTCGTGGACCGATTGGTGATGGGTCCGGATGTGTTGGGTCGCCTCACCGACTCTCTCGAGACCGCGCTAAAGCTCGCGGACGGAACGGTCGTGCTTCACGGAGTTGATGACGAGACCGAACAGAGCTTCAGTGAGCGACTGAGCTGTCCGAGCGGTTGCACCGTGTCCTTGACCGAGGTCGAACCCCGGACTTTTTCCTTCAACTCTCCGTTTGGCGCGTGCCCGGGCTGTTCGGGGCTGGGTTTCACGATGGCCGTGGACCCCCAGATGGTCATCGGCGACCCGGAACTCAGCATTGCGGGTGGGGCGATTCGCCCCTGGACTCAGTCGGGTAAGGGTCTCTACGGCTACTTCCGCAACTTGCTGACAAGCCTCGCTGAGGAGCTCGATTTTGACCTGGATACACCCTGGAATCAGCTACCCGAGGGTATTCAGGAGGCTGTTCTTCGGGGAAACAACTTCGAATTGGTGGTTCGGTACCGAAACCGTTTTGGGCGTGACGTGAAATACTCCAGCGGTTTTGAGGGCGTCATTCCCTACATTGAGCGGAAGTTCCACGAGACAGACAGCGAGTGGTCAAAACAGCGGTTCGCTGACTACCTCCGGGAAATCACGTGTTCCGCGTGCAAAGGTCAACGGCTTCGCCCCGAAATCCTTGCGGTGACCGTTGACGGAGCCTCCATCTCTGACGTGGCCGACATGAGTCTGCAGGGCGCGCACGCGTTCATGGCGCACCTCGAGCTCTCCGAGCGAGATTCCGCCATCGCCGAGCCCATTTTGAGAGAGATTCGCGCTCGCCTGGAGTTCCTGCTTGAAGTGGGTCTGAGCTATCTCTCCCTTGCCCGTTCTGCGGGGTCTCTCTCGGGCGGTGAGGCTCAGCGCATCCGACTGGCCACTCAGATCGGGTCGGGGTTGACCGGTGTGCTCTACGTGCTCGACGAGCCCAGTATTGGGCTTCATCAGCGCGACAACCGCCGGCTCATCGAAACACTGGTGAAGCTGCGGGATCTCGGAAACACGCTCATCGTCGTGGAGCACGATGAAGAGACAATTCAGACAGCTGACTGGATCGTCGACATCGGCCCCGGCGCTGGCGAACACGGGGGAGAAGTGGTGCACTCGGGCTCACTCGCCAGCCTGCTGAAAGAAAAGAAATCCCTCACAGCGGGATATCTGGCTAAAACGTCTCGGGTGGTCGCGCCACGGGACCGTCGTGTCGTGGACCATGACCGCGTGATCACCGTGGAGGGAGCCCGGGCCAACAACCTGCAAAACGTTTCGGTCGATATCCCGCTGGGTGTCGTTGTCTCTGTCACCGGGGTAAGCGGATCCGGTAAGTCATCTCTTGTGAACGACATTCTGTATCGCTCTCTCGCCAACACGCTCAATGGAGCGCGGCATGTTCCCGGCTTGCACACACGAATTCGCGGCGTGGAGCAGCTCGACAAGATCGTTCATGTTGATCAAGCGCCTATCGGGCGCACCCCGCGAAGCAATCCCGCGACATACACGGGAGTCTTCGACAAAATTCGGTCGCTTTTTGCCGAAACGGCGGAAGCGAAGATGCGCGGATACCAGCCGGGACGCTTCAGTTTTAACGTGAAGGGTGGTCGCTGTGAGAACTGTTCGGGTGATGGAACGATCACCATCGAGATGAACTTCCTGCCCGATGTGTATGTCGACTGTGAGGTCTGTCACGGAGCCCGGTACAACCGCGAAACCCTCCAGGTCCACTACAAGGGCAAAACCATCTCCGATGTATTGGATATGCCCATCGAGGAGGCCACCGAGTTTTTTGAACCGATATCCACCATTCACCGGTATCTCAAGACCCTGGTCGACGTGGGACTGGGATACGTGCGACTGGGCCAAGCGGCCACCACACTGTCGGGCGGCGAAGCGCAGCGCGTCAAGCTGGCCACGGAACTGCAAAAGCGCTCAACGGGACGCACCATCTATGTGTTGGACGAACCGACTACCGGTCTTCACTTCCACGATGTCAAAAAACTCCTGGAGGTACTGCAGAGTCTCGGCGATAAGGGAAACACCGTCGTGGTGATCGAACACAACCTCGATGTGATTTCCGCGTCTGACTGGGTGATCGATCTGGGGCCTGAAGGCGGTGCTGGAGGAGGGACGGTTGTCGCTACCGGCACACCTGAAGACATAGCAAAGGATCCCGATTCTCACACCGGCGCGTTTCTCGCTGAGGTGCTGGGGTAGCGCCCATGCCACAACGCCACCCGTGGCAGCCCGCTACCTCTGATATCCCCACGACGCCGGGGGTGTACCGCTTCTGTGACGAGCGCGGTCGCGTGATTTATGTGGGCAAAGCGAAGAACCTCCGTGCGCGTCTCACAAGCTACTTCCAGAAACCGGAGGCCCTCCTCGAGAGGACCCGGAGGATGGTGTCGACTGCGGGTTCCGTTGATTGGACGTTGGTCCCCTCAGAGCGTCAAGCACTTCACCTGGAATACCTCTGGATCCAGCAATACCAGCCCGAATTCAATGTTCGGTTTCGCGACGATAAGTCCTATCCCTACCTCGTGGTTACTCTCGAAGAAGACATTCCTCGGGTGTTCCTCGCCCGCAAAAGGGGTATCAAGGGCGCCCGATACTTTGGGCCGTTCCCCACTGCTTACGCTCTCAAAGAGACGTTGTCGACAATTCTCAAGGCCTTCCCTGTTCGCTCCTGCACTCAGACCGTCTATAACCGCGCCCAACGGGCCGGACGCCCCTGTCTGCTGGGCGATATCGGCAAATGCGCCGCACCCTGTGTCGGAAGGATCGCGCCCGCCGACCATAAAGCGCTAGCGCTGTCTCTCTCGAGCTTCATGGCAGGACAAGACAGCGCTGTGACGGCCTCC
>JAHEGA010000005.1:10504-15378 GCA_024639925.1 Microbacteriaceae bacterium | reverse complement strand
CGAAAGTATGCAATCCGCGAGGCTCGCGACGACACGGAGGCCATCTACGAGGTCATTTCGCGCCGTGTGGCACGGCTTTCCGCACCGGATGACGGTTCGGATTCGGCTCGTGGTTTCCGCTATCCACCAGGGTTGATTGTGGTCGATGGTGGCCTTCCGCAGGTGAACGCCGCCCGACGCGCTCTGCAGGACGCGGGAGTCGACATTCCGGTCTGTGGTCTCGCTAAAAAGCTCGAGGAAGTCTGGCGCCCGGGGGAGGAGTACCCGGTAATTTTCCCCCGTAACTCCGAGTCGCTGTTTCTCCTGCAACGCATTCGGGATGAATCCCACCGGGTGGCAATTTCCTACCAACGCTCAACGAGAAAGCGCTCGCTCGCCACCGAGCTTACGGATATCCCCGGGGTTGGGGCGGAGCTTGCCAAGGCAATATTGCGCCACTTCGGCTCGGTGGCAGGAGTGAGAGCCGCAACAGTTGACGAGATTCGGCAGGTTCCTAAGGTAGGGGCCGTTTTGGCGGAGAAAATCCACTCATCCCTGCATGCCACCCAGAGTGGCCAACGTAAACTAGAGCCCTAGCCACAGAAAGGCAGTCATGTCTGCATCAGCCACGCCACAGCGTGTGCTCATCGTTACGGGAATGTCGGGGGCAGGCCGCTCTACGGCTGCGAACGCGCTCGAGGACCTTGGCTGGTACGTAGTCGACAACCTGCCTCCGCAAATGTTGCCGCCGCTCGTGGAGCTGGCGCGGGAGCCCGAGACTTTCATGCCGCAGCTTGCCGCGGTTATCGATGTTCGAGGAGGCGCACTCTTCAGTCGGGCGACCGAAGTCATCGTCGACCTCGCTAAAGACCCGAACATCCAGGTCATGTTCCTCGACACCACCGATGACAGGCTGGTGCGGCGCTTCGAACAGGTACGTCGCCCCCACCCCCTCCAGGAAGACGGAACTTTGTTGGACGGCATTGAACGCGAGCGAGGATTGATGCGCTCGATTCGCGAACAAAGCAATCTCATCATTGACACCACGGAGATGAACATCCACCAGCTCACCACTGCGGTGAAAGCCGCCTACGGCGAAGAGGGGGAAGCCACCACAAGGTTGACCGTCATGAGTTTTGGCTTCAAGTACGGGTTGCCCAGCGACGTAGACATGGTGGCCGACATGCGGTTCCTTCCCAATCCGTACTGGGAGGAAGGGCTGCGCCATTCCTCAGGCCAGGATGAACCTGTAGCGGAATATGTGACCTCCCAGCCCGAAGCTCAACGCTTCCTTGAGCACTACCTCAAGGTGTTGGATACTGTGCTTCCCGGGTATGTCAGGGAAAATAAGACGTATGCGACCCTTGCGATAGGTTGTACCGGTGGAAAGCATCGCTCCGTAGCGATGGCCGAGGAGATCCGCCAACGCCTTGGTTCCCGACACGACATTCAGGTTTCGGTCAAACACCGCGACCTCGGCCGCGAGTAGGTTCACATGCACTCACTGACGGTTGCCGTTAAGGACGAGTTAGTCTCGACACCCGCCACTCAGACCAGCCATCGCGTCGCGGAGTTGGCCACGATCCTGCGCTTTGCCGGCGGTTTACACGTCATTGGCGGCAATCTTGCTGTCGAGGTTGAGCTCGACCACATGGAGGCAGCCAAGCGCGTGCGCCGAGATATCCGCGACGTCTTTGGCATGGCCACCGACGCCGCCGTCATGCAACCTTCAGGCTCGCGAACCCACCCTCTATATGTGGTTCGAGTCCGTCAAGGCGGAGAAACTTTGGCCCGCCAAACCGGACTCCTGGACGCCAGGAAGCGCCCCGTTCGCGGCCTGCCGAACAAACTTACGACATCACCGGTCGGAGACCTTCCTGCCATCTGGCGGGGAGCGTTTCTTGCTACCGGATCCATCAGCGAACCCGGTCGTTCGGCAGCAATCGAAATCGTTGCCCCCACCGGTGAAGCGGCGATGGCCATGGTGGGTATTGGCGCCCGGATCGGCGTTGCCGCCAAAGCTCGCGAAGTTCGTCTCGCCCATCGCGTTATGGTTCGTGACGGTGACGCGATTTCAGAGCTCCTGGTGGGTATGGGAGCACCCGGTGCAGTAGGCGAGTGGGAAAAGCTTCGCGAACGACGCGAGGTGCGCGCCACGGCCAATCGGCTGGTGAACTTTGATGACGCCAACCTCCGCCGCTCAGCGCAGGCCGCTGTAGCCGCGTGTGCGAGGGTTGAACGGGCGATGGAGCTGCTCGGTGACGATATTCCTGAACACCTCAAGTACGCCGGAGACCTCCGTCTCTCGCACCGCGACGCCAGCCTCGACGAGCTGGGCCACCACGCCGATCCGCCGCTCACGAAAGACGCAGTAGCCGGTCGAATCAGGCGGTTGCTCGCCATGGCGGATAAGAAAGCAGAGGACCTAGGCGTCCCGAATACGCTCGAGAGCGTGCCTGAGGAAATCGACTAACACCCAGCTTTTCTTTACTGCCCAGTCATAAGCTAGAAACACCACGATGGAGGTCACTATGTCCTATTCACTGCCCGAACTCTCTTATGATTACTCGGCCCTCGAGCCGCACATCTCAGCGCGCATCATGGAGCTTCACCACTCCAAGCACCACCAGGCGTATGTGACGGGAGCAAATGGTGCACTGGAAGCAATGGCCGAAGCTCGAGAAACGGGTGCCTTTGCCAACATCAATCGCCTGGAGAAGGATCTCGCATTCCACCTGGGTGGACACATCAACCACAGCATCTTTTGGACCAATTTGCATCCCGACGGTGGGGGTGCCCCCGAGGGTGAGCTGGCCGCTGCCATCACGGAATTCTTCGGAAGCTTCGATGCTTTCAAAGCGCACTTCACGGCCGCCTCAATGGGGATTCAGGGCTCGGGCTGGGGCGTTCTGTCGTGGGACCCCATCGGTAAGCAAATGATCATTCAGCAGCTCTTTGACCAGCAGGGCAACACCGCACAGGGCACCATCCCGCTTCTGCAGCTCGACATGTGGGAGCACGCGTTCTACCTCGACTACGTGAATGTGAAAGCTGACTACGTCGCAGCTTTCTGGAACATTGTCAACTGGGAGAACGTTGCCCTGCGTCTCGAGGCGGCTCGCTCGGGCGCCTCGGCATCACTGCTAATCTCTTAGCCTGGGGCGCAGTAATCCGCTGTCCCCGGTAGGTGACAGAGACAAAAAGGGGATTTCTGTGGTCACGGTAGCAATTAACGGCTTTGGTCGTATCGGTCGAAGCTTTTTTCGAGCTGTTCAGGCGAGTTCGCACGAGGTCAACATCGTTGCGGTAAACGACCTGACCGACCCAACGGCTCTTGCGCATCTGCTCAAATATGACTCTGTCGGTGGTCGCTTTCCCGACACTGTGGAAGCGGGCGACGGCTCGATTGTGGTGGGAGGCAAGACCATCCCGGTGTATGCCGAGAGAGACCCTGGGGCACTGCCGTGGGGGAAGTTAGGCGTTGACATCGTCATCGAGTCGACGGGATTCTTCACCGACGCGGCCAAGGCTCGCGCCCACCTGGATGCAGGAGCGAAGAAGGTGATCATCTCGGCCCCCGCGTCGGGTGAAGACATTACCGTCGTGATGGGGGTTAATCACGAGGACTATGACGCGGCTAACCACCACATCGTGTCGAACGCGTCGTGCACGACTAACTGTCTGGCTCCTATGGCCAAAGTCTTCAACGATGCGTTTGGCATCGAAAAGGGGCTCATGACCACTGTGCACGCCTACACTGCGGACCAAAACCTGCAGGATGGACCCCACAGCGATTTGCGCCGTGCGCGAGCTGCCGCGGCGAATATCGTTCCCACCTCGACAGGTGCTGCGAAAGCCATTGGGCTGGTCATGCCAGAGCTCAAAGGAAAACTTGACGGTTTCGCCCTCCGTGTTCCCGTTCCGACGGGCTCCATCACGGATCTGACTGTCGAGACCAGCCGCGACCTGACCCTCGAAGAGGTTCAAGATGCTTTCCGTAAGGCGTCAGACCAGGGTGCCTACAAGGGGGTCATGCGCTACACCGAAGAGCCCATCGTCTCGAGTGACATTGTTGGAGACCCTTATTCCTCGATTATCGACGGGGGACTCATTCGGGTCATCGGCAACCAGGTGAAGATGAGCTCCTGGTACGACAACGAATGGGGTTACTCAAACCGCCTGGTGGACCTCGCTGCCTACATGGCAGATTCGCTCTAACCGGTGGGACTGCGAACCCTCACGCCCGACCTCGACTTCGACGGTCAGGTAGTCCTCCTTCGTGTCGACGCCAACGTTCCCCTCGAAGGCGGCGTTATTGCTGACGACGGAAGAATTCGAGCGTTTATTCCGACACTTCGTTGGCTGCTCGCGAAAAATGCGGCGGTGGTCATTGCCAGCCATCTCGGGCGACCACGGGGACCAGAAGACGCTGAGCTCAGCCTTGCGCCGGTTGCGCGCCGGCTTTCTGAGCTCATGGAGGCTCCAGTGACCATGCTTCCCGCTGTGACCGGGTCGAGCGTGTGGGAAACCGTGGATGGCCTTCTTCCGGGCCAGATGTGCATGGTCGAAAACCTCCGCTTTGACCCCCGGGAAACGTCAGCTGATCCTGCCGAGCGGCTGTCCTGGGCGATGGAGTGGGCCGACCACATCGACGCGACAGTGGTGGATGGTTTTGGGGTTGTTCATCGTAAACAGGCCAGCGTCTATGAGCTTCCCAGCCTGACGACGAGTTTTGCTGGCCAGCTTGTTGAGGCTGAAGTGGCCGTCCTCACAGCATTGACGGCCGAACCGGAACGGCCTTACACCGTCGTCTTGGGCGGATCAAAAGTCTCCGACAAACTCGGTGTGATCTCAGCTTTGCTTCCCGCCATCGATCACATCGTGATTGGCGGCGG
>JAHEGA010000005.1:0-10404 GCA_024639925.1 Microbacteriaceae bacterium | reverse complement strand
TTTTTGGAAGGTTCGGCTTTGCCGGGATTGGAGATATTGGGATGGCAGCGATAAGACGGCCGCTTATTGCCGGAAACTGGAAAATGAACCTGGATCACCTCCAGGCGATTGCGTTTACCCAGAAACTCGGTTGGGCTCTCAAAGACGCCAAATACATCGCGGCGGACGTCGAGGTGGCCCTTTTCCCACCCTTCACGGACCTTCGGTCACTACAGACGCTGATTAACGCGGACTCTCTGCCCTTTGAGCTGGGTGCGCAGGACCTGTCTGTGCATGATGATGGCGCGCACACCGGCGATGTCTCCGGCTCCTTCCTGAAGGCCCTGGAATGCTCCTACGTCATCGTGGGACACTCTGAGCGTCGGGCGGACCACTTCGAAACAGACGAGGTGGTGGCTGCTAAGTCGGTGGCGGCCCGCCGTCACTCGGTAACCCCGATTGTGTGTGTGGGTGAAACCGCAGAGGACTTGGAGCTCCACGGTGCGAGCAAAGTGCCCGTCGAGCAACTCACCGTTGTGTTGGAGGCGCTGTCGAAGGACGACGACTACGTCGTTGCCTACGAGCCGGTATGGGCCATCGGCAGCGGCCAGGCCGCGACGGCTGACCAAGCAAATGATGTGGCGAAAGCCCTACGCGAAACCATTGCCAAGATTCACGGCAGCGACAAGGCAGAAGCCACCCGGATCCTCTACGGCGGGTCTGTTAAGGCGGCAAATATTGCTTCCTTCATGTCCCGTGAACATGTCGATGGCGCCCTCGTCGGAGGCGCCAGTTTGGATGTGGCTGAGTTCAGCGCTTTGATTCAGTTCCCAAAGCACGTGACGTTAGACTCATAGCCGCACCTGAGGGTTTAGGCTGGGTGTTTACCCGGGAGGTTTGTGTGGAAATTCTGCGTGTTGTGTTTCAGGTCATCCTGGCCCTGACGAGCATCATCCTCACACTGATGATTCTCCTCCACCGCGGGCGCGGCGGAGGGCTTTCCGACATGTTCGGTGGCGGGGTGACCTCAAACCTCGGTTCGTCGGGTGTTGCTGAGCGCAACTTGAACCGCATCACGGTGATCGTCGCGCTCATTTGGGTGACCACGATCGTGACCTTGGGCCTCTTTACCCGGTTTGACGTTTAGGAGATAGTTGTGGCATCTGGTGGAAGTGCGATTCGGGGAACGCGTGTCGGTTCTGGCCCCATGGGGGAGCAGGACCGCGGAGTGCAAGCAGAGCGGATTTCGGTGTCCTATTGGGACGCCATGGGTAACGAGACCGTACGCTACTTCTCAGCCCAAGTAGAGCCCGAAGATATCCCTGAGCTCATCGATTCTCCGACCACCGGTCTTCCGGCCGGACGCGACAAGGACAACCCGCCCGTAGTGGCGTCGAACGAGCCCTACAAGACGCACCTTGCGTATGTGAAAGAGCGGCGCACGGAGAAAGAGGCAAAGCAGATTCTGGACGATGCTCTCGAGCGCCTCCGGGTGAAAAAGGGTCGTCGCTAGCCCTCTAGAGCAGCCCATACTGCGGGGAGTTGGTCCGTGCTGGCTGTAACACTCAACACAGAAAGCCCCGCCTCTACCAGCACCTGTGCATCGCCATGAGCCTGCGCAAGAAACAGTGTTCCAAAATCAAACTCTCGCCCGGGGATGTCCACGGACCGATCGGCGATTTGGATGATCTGAAGGAAGACTCCTTGGGCAGGCCCGCCTTTGTGGAGTTGACCCGTTGAGTGCAGGAATCGTGGCCCAAAACCGAGGCTGACGGGCCGGTGGACCTGGCCTTCGGCGCCGCGGACCGCTTGGGACCATGCCCCCGCAAGTTTCTGATTCCCGAACACACACACCGCTCCGTAGGAATTTCCGCGGAGATGCTTCTTCCACTGCGCAATCAGCTGAGGAAGCGTTTCCCCGTCAAGTAAGTCGGGCGAACCCCATACCGAAAATCCGTCGACACCCCTCTCGTCGCGGCCCACGACGTCTGGCTGTTCAAGAAGAGCTTTCGCAGCTACTTTGGCACTCTCAACGTTGGGTTGATCGTACGGGTTGACACCGAGGATTTGGCAGGCAAACGCGGTGGCGACTTCCCACAGCAGAAACAGCTCGCCCAAGCTCGCATCCACGACAATGTCTGACCCCTGGCCACCGATGCTGAGCGCATCGTCATAGTGTGCGCCCCGTGACCCCACGAACGGCACAAGCCCCACGCCGTCTTTGCCGGACGACTCGGCGACCAATTGTTCAACCCAATCGCCAAATCCGGGGAATGGCCTGTGTTCGCGCAGGATGAGCTTGTTGACCTCAGGCGCCTGAGCAGCCATCCCCGCACCCAGAAGTAGACCCGGATTGTCTGGCACGTCAGCCGAGAGCTGCACTCTCGCGGCGTGGGCTTCGTTCAACACAGCGGTCATATCGACTCCCGCAAGCACACAGGGCACGATCCCGAAGGGGCTCAGAGCAGAGAAACGGCCGCCAATGGTGTCGTCACCCAGAAAGACCCGGTATCCCGCCTGGGATGCCGAGAGATGAAGGGGGGAATCAGGGTCGGTGACCACGATGATTCGGTCGGCCGGCTCGATTCCTTGGTTGCGGAACGCTGCTTCACAGGCCCGTCGTTGTGAATCGGTCTCCAAAGTTCCGCCAGATTTCGAAGACACGACGACGACGGTGGCAGAGAGGTCACCGGTGAGGATTGGCGCTAACTGGTTGGGGTGGGTGGTATCCAGCACAGTCAATGGCACGTGGAAGTGGGCGGCAACAACTTCCGGAGCCAGCGATGACCCACCCATTCCACACAGCACGACCTGATGCACGCCCTTTGCCGCGAGCTCTTCCCGCAAACCGCTTACTTCTTCCGCAAGGGGAAGCCAGCGATCCACCGGGGCAACCCACCCCAGTCGACGTGCGGACTCAGGCTGGGCCTTCTTGCCCCACAGTTCAGGGTTGGCCTCAAAAAGCTGGCCGGCAAAGCCACGTTCGACCGCCTGGTTGATCAACGGCCCCGCGGCCGCAGCGATGTGCTCGCTGAGCTGAACCTTCACGGCCTAAGACTCCCCAATTGCGTGAGAAACAGTCTCCAAAAGCTCGTTCCAAGATGCAATGAACTTGGCAACTCCCTCGCGCTCAAGCTCTTCCGTCACCTCGGATAGTGAGATGCCCAGATCCTCCAGTCGCGAAAGCACGGCTCGGGACTCATCTGCTGCTCCACTGACCCGGTCTCCGGCGACTCCACCGTCGCGGAACGTCGCGTGGAGAGTCTTTTCAGGCATTGTGTTCACGGTATGGGGGGCTGCCAATTCCGTGACGTAGAGGGCTTCCGGCAGCGCTGGGTCCTTCACGCCTGTAGAGGCCCAGAGGGGCCGCTGTGGGTGCATTCCCTCCGCAACCAGCTTCTCGGCCGCAGGAGAAGAGTGCCTCTGTGTGAAAAGCTCATACGCCAGGCGCGCGTTCGCAATTGCGGCACGGGATTTAAGGGCCGTTGCTTCTTCCGTTCCGATGCGATCCAGCAGAGGATCAATCGCCGCGTCCACACGAGAGACGAAGAATGACGCTACCGAGCGGATGTGGCGGATGTCGTGTCCACTCTCCAGCGCTCGTGCAATCCCCTCGAGATAGGCGTCGATCACCATTGCGTAGCGGTCCAAGCTGAAAATCAGGGTGACGTTGACCGAGATCCCTGCGGCAATCACTTCCGTAATCGCCGGGATACCCTCAAGCGTCGCGGGAATCTTCACCATCAGGTTTTCACGACCCACGCGCTCCCACAGCTCTTTCGCTTGGGCAATCGTCCCTTCGGTGTCGTGGGCCAGGGTGGGGGAGACCTCGAGGGAAACGCGTCCGTCTTGGCCTGCTGTGGCGTCGTAGACGCCCTTCAACAGGTCACAGGCACCCTGAACATCAGACACCATCACGCCAAAGGCTGTTTCCTCGGGTCCCAAACCTTTCGCTGCAAGGGCACGGATATCTGGTTTGTAGGCATCGCTTCCCGCCACCGAGCCCGCAAAGATCGTCGGGTTGCTCGTCACGCCCACTACGTTGCGTTCACTCATCAGCGTCTGCAGCGACCCGCTGGTGAGGCGATCCTTCGAGAGATCGTCCAGCCAAATACTGACCCCAATTTCAGAAAGTTCCTGTGTGGGAGTGGTCATTGCGATGCCTTTCCAACGGAATCGAGGCTGGCCCTGGCCGCTTCGACAACCGCCTGAGCGGTGATTCCGAATTTTTCATAGAGTGTTGCGGCGTCCGCGGAGGCTCCAAAGTGCTCCAGCGAGACCCACCTGCCGTGGTCGCCCAGGAATCGGTGCCAGCTTTGCGAAACGCCGGCTTCGACCGTCACGCGGGCACGCACAGCGGTGGGAAGAACGTCAGCGCGGTAGGCGGCATCCTGCTCATCGAACCATTCAACGCAAGGCATGGACACCACGCGGGTGGCGATGCCGTCGCGCTCAAGCGTGTCCCGGGCTTCCAATGCCAGGGCGACTTCAGATCCCGTCGCGATGAGGATCACCTCGGGTTCACGCGATCCCTCCGCCAGGACATAGCCGCCGCGCGCGGTCAGGCGAGCATGCGCCATTGAGTTAGCGGTGGCCTCACCGTCACCTCGTTCGAGAGTCGGGACACCTTGACGGGTGAGCGCAAGCCCGGCGGGAACATGCTGGCGTTCCATGATGGTCTTCCAGGCCCATGCGGTTTCGTTTGCGTCCGCGGGACGGATGACGTCCAAGCCTGGTATCGCGCGGAGGCTTGCGAGCTGCTCGATCGGTTGATGGGTGGGGCCGTCTTCACCAACCCCAATCGAATCATGGGTCCACACGTAGAGTGCGGGGATCTTCATGAGCGCTGCGAGTCGGACCGCCGGTCGCATGTATTCGCTGAAGATGAGGAAGGTGCCACCAAATGCCCGCGTAGGGCCATGCAGAAGAATCCCGTTGAGGATTGCGCCCATTGCGTGCTCTCTAATCCCAAAGTGCAGGACTCGACCGTAGGGGTCTGCTTCCCAGGAACTTGTTGACCGGTGGGAGGGCGCAAACGACCGTGCGCCAGTGATGGTGGTGAGGTTTGATCCCGCCAAATCTGCTGATCCTCCCCACATCTCCGGGAGGACGCCTGCAAGGGCATTGAGGACCGTACCTGACGCTTGGCGGGTGGCCACCGATGAACCTGACTCAAAAACGGGGAGATGCTCCTCAAGACTAGGAACCTCGCCCGCCAGCAACCTGTCCAGTAATGCCTTCCGATCCGGATTCTGCGTCGCCCACGCTGCGAAGGACTCGTCCCATAGTGCGCGCTGATCTGCGGCCCGGGAATGCAAGCTCCGGGTGTGCTGGAGAACGTCCTCGGGAACAAAGAAGGCCTCGTCTTCGGGAAGCCCGATTTCGCGCTTCAGGCCGGCAACTTCATCCGCGCCCAGCGCGGAACCGTGGATTCCTCCCGTGTTCTGCTTCGTGGGGGAGGGCCAGCCGATAATCGTTCTCACCGTGATCAGCGAGGGCTTTCCCGTCTGCTCCTTCGCCTCGTTGATGGCCTCCATCAGGGCATCCGCGTCCTCGACATAGTCCGAGCCTTGGTGAAAGTCGACGGTGTGAACGTCCCAGCCGTAGGCCTCGTACCGGGCCGCCACATCCTCAGAAAACGCAATATCGACGTCGTCTTCAATGGAAATCTGGTTGGCATCGTAAAAAACGATGAGATTGCCAAGCTCTTGGTGGCCCGCCAACGATGCAGCCTCAGCAGAAACACCTTCCTGCAGATCGCCATCACCGGCAATGACGAAAGTGTAATGATCAAACGGCGAGGACCCCGGCGCCGCGTCCGGGTCAAATAGTCCCCGCTCAAAACGCTGGGCGCACGCGAACCCTGTTGCGGACGCAATGCCCTGGCCCAGAGGACCCGTCGTGATTTCAACGTGATCTGTGTGACCGTACTCAGGATGACCGGGGGTCAACGAATCCCAGGTGCGCAGTGCTTGGAGATCTTCAATTTCGAGACCGAATCCTCCGAGGAAAAGCTGGACGTACTGGGTGAGAGACGAATGTCCAGCAGACAGGATGAACCGATCGCGCCCTAGCCACTGCGGGTCTGTCGGGTCGACAGCCATGACCTTTTGATACAGAAGATAGGCAAGGGGAGCGAGACTAATCGCCGTCCCGGGGTGCCCATTTCCCACCTTTTCGACGGCATCGGCGGCCAAGCCCTTCGCAATATCGACGGCTTTTTTGTCCAGAGCAGAAAAGATATGAGCCATACCCGCGAAACCTTTGCGTTGAGTCCGTTGTGAGCGCAGAGGAGCGGCAACCCCACTGCTCCCTCATTCTAGCTGGGGCGCCCCGACTCGACGAGAGACCACTCAGGGGAACCCTGGGCCCATCTTCTAGAATGAGGCCACGCATTCACGAAGGGCTCCATGACGACGCACGCCGTTTCCTCAACGGGGACATCGGGTTCCACCCTCCGTAACTACGTGGCGTTGACGAAACCACGGGTCATCGAACTCCTCTTAGTCACCACGGTTCCCGTGATGGTTCTTGCTGAACGTGGCCTTCCCAATCTGTGGCTTGTGGTGGCAACCGTCGTCGGTGGTGCGCTAAGCGCAGGAAGCGCGAATGCCTTCAACATGGTGATCGATAAAGACATCGACACCGTCATGGGTAGGACCCAATCTCGTCCGCTTGTTACTGGCGCCGTTACACCGCGTGCCGCCCTAGTTTTTGCCAGTGTTCTTGCTGTCAGCTCGGTGGTGCTGCTTTGGGTGCTCACCACCCCTCTTGCCGCCATTTTCTCCTTTGCCGCGATCGGCTTTTATGTCGTTGTCTACACCCTCTGGCTCAAGCGCCGCAGCGAGCAAAACATTATTTGGGGTGGAATCGCGGGCTGTTTCCCGGTTCTGATTGGGTGGGCAGCCGTTACCGGGGATCTGAGCGTGGAGGCGTGGATCTTGTTTCTTGTGGTCTTCCTGTGGACCCCACCCCACTATTGGCCGCTGTCGATGAAATATCGAGATGACTACGGCAATGCCGATGTCCCGATGTTGGCTGTTGTTCGAGAGGCACCCGTCGTCGGAGTTCAGGTGATTCTGTATGCCTGGGCGACTGTGGCCGCATCGCTCTTACTCGTGCCTCTTGCCCCCATGGGAGTGCTCTACACAACCGTGGCTCTGGTGAGCGGCGGCTGGTTCATTGTCGAATCGCACAGGCTTTACGCGAGATCGCTCACCGGTGCCGACATGAAGCCGATGAAAGTCTTCGGTGCGAGTATTAGCTATCTCACACTGTTGTTTGTCGCAGTGGGGGTAGACCCGCTTCTTCCTTGGTGACGCTCGAGCGTTGAGCGAGCAGCGTGGTGGTCACGACAGCCAGCAATACGGCTGCCAGAACCATGTGAACCCCTACCGCCAGTTCAGGAAGACCGTTTCGGGCCTGGTAAAGGCCCACTGCGATCTGTGCCGCGGTGATCGCTAGGGCTCCCATCGAAGCTCGCTTCAGGGTCGGGGTGCCAATGTTGCCCGTCCACGTCGCGATGGTGATGGTCAGGATGAGGCCAAACACGACGTACGAGGGCCACGAGTGGAAGTGTTGCAGCAACCACGAGTCCAAGCCGTTGCGAGACACTCCGCCATCACCGGAATGCGGGCCTGACCCTGTCGTGATAACACCCATCACTAGCGAAATGCTGAGCACGCCGATGAGGGCGGAACTCAGAAGGCGAAACGGCGCGGGGACGGCCCAGCGGGAGCTTTTGGGACCCTTGCGTACCCGGTACAACAACACGGCTGCCAACGCAACCAGCACAAGCGACAAGATGTAGTGGAGGCCGACAATCCAGGGGTTGAGGTCAGTGAGGACTGTGATCCCGCCGATCACAGCCTGGCCAGGAATTCCGAGCGCCAAGACGACCGAAAGACGAAAAAGTTCGGGCCGCTCGCGGCGCAGGCGGATCAGGAGCACCACCATCACGATGGCAATAATTGCCAGAACAAAGGTCAGTAGGCGGTTACCAAACTCGATAATTCCGTGAAAACCCATCTCTGGCGTGGATACAAACGAGTCCTCTGTGCAGCGCGGCCAGGTCGGACAGCCAAGGCCGGAACCCGTGAGCCGGACGGCGCCGCCGGTACCAATTATGAGCACCTGGCTCACCAGAGACGCCCACGCAAAAAACCGCACTGCTCGGTTGGTGGTCTCGGGCAGCCACTTCAGCAAGGAGGACACGTGAAACCCTTCTCTTTCCGGGGATAAACCGATACTCTGGGAGGCACGAGCGTTGTTGCTCACACGGCTCATTCAGCTCTTTCTGAGAGTGTAGAAGAGCATCACGAGAGAGTCCTGTAAAGGGCGCCCACCAGGAAGGAACACCATGTCTGACGTTCTACTGGACCGACCCGACCTCGAAGGCTTGGGTCAATACGAATTTGGTTGGCACGACAAAGACGACGCGGGAACCATCGCCAAGCGGGGTCTTTCCGAAGCTGTCGTGCGTGAAATCTCGGAGCTCAAGAACGAGCCCGAGTGGATGCTCAAGACACGCCTCAAAGCCCTTGACCTTTTTGGCAAAAAGCCCATGCCGCAGTTCGGAGCTGACCTCTCCGGCATCGACTTCGACAACATCAAGTACTTCGTGCGCTCCACCGAACGGCAGGCTCAAACCTGGGAGGACCTTCCCGAGGAAATCCGCGAGACCTACGAACGCTTGGGAATCCCGGAAGCAGAACGTTCCCGCCTTGTCGCGGGGGTCGCGGCTCAGTATGAATCTGAAGTGGTTTACCACCAGATTCGCGAGGACCTGGAAGCTCAGGGTGTGCTGTTCTTGGACACCGACACGGCGCTACGGGAACACCCCGAGTTCTTCACCGAGTACTTCGGCTCGGTCATTCCCTCAGGAGACAACAAATTCTCGGCACTGAACACCGCCGTGTGGTCGGGGGGTTCGTTCGTCTATGTGCCGCCCGGCGTCCATGTGGAAATTCCCCTGCAGGCCTACTTCCGCATCAACACGGAGAACATGGGACAGTTTGAACGCACCCTGATCATCGCTGACGAGGGAAGCTACGTTCACTACATCGAAGGCTGCACAGCACCGATCTATTCGTCAGACTCGTTGCACTCCGCTGTCGTCGAGATCATCGTGAAGAAGAACGCTCGGGTTCGCTACACAACTATCCAGAACTGGTCGAACAACGTTTACAACCTGGTCACCAAACGTGCGATTGCCCACGAGGGCGCAACCATGGAGTGGATTGACGGGAACTTGGGCTCCAAGGTCACTATGAAATACCCCTCGGTCTTCCTGGTCGGCGAGCGGGCCAAAGGGGAGACGCTGTCTGTCGCCTTCGCAGGCCCTGGCCAGCACCAAGATGCGGGCGCCAAGATGATCCACATGGCGCCTCACACGACGTCATCCATCGTGTCGAAGTCCATTGCCCGCGGTGGAGGCCGTGCTGGCTACCGCGGTGAGGTTCGGGTGGACGAGTCTGCACACCACTCCGCGAACACAGTGCGCTGTGACGCCCTACTCGTGGACACCATTTCTCGCAGTGACACGTACCCCGCCATCGACATTCGGGTGGATGATGTCCAGCTCGGTCACGAAGCAACGGTGTCTCGGGTCAGCGAAGAACAACTGTTTTATCTCCAAAGTCGCGGGCTGCCCGAAGATGAGGCCATGGCAATGATTGTTCGAGGGTTCATCGAGCCCATCGCCAGGGAACTACCGATGGAGTACGCCCTGGAACTGAACAAACTGATCGAAATGAACATGGAAGGTTCTGTCGGTTAGATGAGTAGTGCAACGCCAGCCGCGCAGACAGCGGCTTCCTACATGAGCGCGACCGATGTGCCTCCGGTGCAGAGCAGGTCGGAGTTCTTCCAATCCGAACACGTGGATGACTTTGACACTGTGACCGGGCGCGAAGCACAGTGGAAGCACAGCCCCGTGACCCGACTGGCTCCGCTGCTGAACGGTCACCTTGAGGGCTCCGCGTACCCATTCGACGTATCTGACTCTCCCCACGCGAGCGTTCGCTTCGAATCCGTTGACTCCGTCACCCGCGGGCACACCGGGCTCCCCGAGGAACGACTCAGCGCGAACGCCTGGGGTCAGGTCAAGGAGGTGCTCGTCATCGAGCTCTCGGGCGAATCTGAGGCCCCGGTTGTTGTCACCCGCGACGGGCTGGGGGACACCGCTCGCGCTGCGCACACGTTGGTCTCGTTGGCGCCCGGAGCGAAGGCCACGTTGGTCATGCGCTCCCGCGGAGTGGCACTCCTTGGCGAAACCGTCGAGTTTGACTTGGCCCAAGGTTCCGCACTTCACGCGGTATTTGTGGGGGATTGGGCACCGGGAGCAATCCAATACGCGACGCATTCAGCGTCGATCGGTGAGGGGGCAATTTTCAGCCACATCGCCGTCGACCTCGGTGGCGACAT
>JAHEGA010000032.1 GCA_024639925.1 Microbacteriaceae bacterium | reverse complement strand
GGACTGAGCGCCGAGGAGCTCCGCCACCGCGTCCACGAGGGTCTCGCCGATGAAGTCTGGCGGATGCTGGAAGAAGGGGTCGTTGAGAGCGCCGAGGATATTGATGTCGGCATGATTCTTGGGGCCGGATGGCCTTTCCTGATGGGCGGTATTACGCCCTATTTGGACCGATCAGGGTCCAGCGAGGCTGTACGCGGCAAGACTTTCCACACTCCCCCCATCAAAGGTGTGAGCTAGCGGGAATCTTCTCCTCGACGCGCATCGGCATTCTCAGCCTCAGAGCTGATGTCATCCGGAAGGGGACGAGCAAACGGCACTTTCATTCCGAGGACCTGGGCTACGAGGTTTCGCGCGATGTTCTGCGCCGTGAGACCCGTCTCTTCCAGGATTTCGTTGCGGGAGGCATGGTCTAAGAACTCGTCGGGAAGCCCGATTTCATCCACGGCAGTATCGACGCCCGCGGCACGGAGCTCCTGCCGGATCCGTGTACCGACTCCCCCAACGCGCACGCCATCCTCGATACTGACCACAATTCGGTGGGCTTTCGCCATCTCGATAATGCTCGGCGCAACCGGAACCACCCACCGTGGGTCCACCACGGTGGCACCAATACCCTGAGCGGCGAGACGCTCACGCACATCCATGGCGAGGTGCGCCATGGACCCTACAGCCACGATTAGCACATCTTTATGGGCTGCCTCAGCGAGCACATCCACCCCATCCGCAGTCCGCCGAACGGCGTCTAACTCGGCAGACACGGAACCTTTCGGGAACCGAATCACCGTGGGGGCATCAGATACCGCAACTGCTTCCCGAAGTTCCTCTCGAAGCCTCGCGGCATCCCGCGGAGCTGCCAATCGAATGTGCGGAACTACCTGCAAGATGGAAAGGTCCCACATTCCGTGGTGGCTAGGGCCATCAGGGCCCGTCACTCCGGCACGATCAAGGACAAACGTCACGCCGGCTTGGTGCAGGGCTACATCCATCAACACCTGGTCGAAAGCCCGATTGATAAAGGTTGCGTAGACAGCGACCACCGGGTGCATGCCGCCATAGGCCAGACCTGCCGCACTCGTCACCGCGTGCTGTTCGGCTATACCCACGTCAATGACGCGCTTGGGGAAAGCCTTGGCCATAGCGTGAAGCCCTGTGGGCGCGAGCATCGCTGCCGTGATCCCGACCAGTGTTTCGTTTTCTTTCGCGAGTGAAACCATTTCCTCTGAGAAGACACTGGTCCACGAAGGTGACGTGCTGGACTCGAGGGCTTGCCCCGTCTGCGGATCGATCTGTCCGACCGCGTGGAACTGATCGGCTTCGTCATTCCGGGCAGGTTGATATCCGCGACCCTTTTCGGTGATGACGTGAACGATGACCGGGGTGCGGCGTTGCTTCGCCTGTCGGAGGGCGTGTTCGACGTCTCCGAGGTTGTGACCGTCGACTGGGCCCAGATACTTGATATCCAGGTTGGAATACAACGCGTCATTTCCTGCAAAGCGAGAGAGGAAGCCTCGTGTTCCTCCTCGTAGGCCTCGGAACAGCGCTTTGCCCGGAGCGCCAAAGAGACCAAAGAGGGACTCCGCAGCACGCTTGAACACCCGGTAGGAGTCCCGTCCTCGAACGTTGCCGAGGAAGCGGGCCATGCCGCCAATGGTGGGAGCATATGAGCGCCCATTGTCATTGACCACCAAAATGAGATTGCGGTCATTGTCATGGGAAATATTGTTGAGGGCTTCCCACGTCATCCCCCCGGTAAGCGCACCGTCACCCACCACGGCGACGACGTAACGATCGTGCTCACCCGAGAGGTGGAACGCGCGGGAAATTCCTTCGGCCCAGCTCAGAGAGCTCGAAGCGTGGGAGCTTTCCACAATGTCGTGCTCGGATTCGCGTCGCTGTGGGTAGCCTGCGAGGCCACCTTTTTGTCGGAGCTCGCTGAAATCTTTACGACCCGTCAGGAGCTTGTGAACGTAGGACTGGTGGCCGGTATCCCAGATGATGGGGTCACGCGGCGAATCAAATACCCGGTGGAGAGCAACGGTGAGTTCCACTACACCCAGATTCGGACCCAAGTGTCCGCCGGTCTTGGCAACGTTATCCACCAGAAAGGCCCGAATCTCCTGCGAGAGTGTGCCTAGCTCAGCCTCGGATAAGCCCCGAAGGTCTTCCGGGGAGTTCACAGAATCAAGGATTGACACGGTTCCAGCCTAAACGGGTTGTTCCTGGCTTGCCTGCCAGGACACTGATGACCTAGAGCAGTTGTCGCAGCACGTAAGGGAGAATTCCACCGTTGCGGTAGTAGTCAGCCTCTGCGGGTGTATCAATGCGCACACGCGCCTCAAAAGAAACCACACTGGCGCCTGAGGGTGAATGATCGGTCGGTGTAGCCACGACGGTCAGCGTGCGCGGCACATCACCCGCGTTGATTGCTTCAATCCCGGCAATCTCATAGCTCTCTGTCCCGTCAAGACCGAGCGACGAAGCGGATTCACCTTCCGGGAACTGCAGCGGGATGACTCCCATGCCGATCAGGTTGGAGCGGTGAATGCGCTCAAAACTCTGCGCGATCACCGCGCGAACACCGAGCAGGCTCGTTCCCTTTGCGGCCCAGTCACGAGACGAGCCCGATCCGTACTCCTTACCGGCCAAAATCACCAACGGCACTCCCGCTTCACGGTACCGTTCGCTGGCGTCATAGATGGCGCTTTGTTCTCCCGAATCCCGAGTGAAATCTCTCGTAAATCCACCTTCGACTCCATCAAGCAGAAGGTTTTTCAAACGAATGTTCGCGAACGTTCCGCGAATCATGACTTCGTGGTTTCCGCGACGGGATCCATAAGAGTTGAAATCAACCCGCTCGATCCCGTGCTCGCTGAGATAACGACCTGCGGGAGAGTCCGCCTTGATGGACCCGGCGGGGGAAATGTGGTCCGTCGTGACCGAGTCGCCAAGCAACGCCAACACCCGCGCGTTAGAGATGTTCGTGACCGGCTGCGGGGACAACGTCATACCCTCGAAATACGGTGGCTTCCTAACGTAGGTTGACTCCCCATCCCACTCGAACGTGTCTCCCTCCGGAGTCGGAAGTGAACGCCAGCGCTCGTCTCCCTCGAAGACACTCGCGTACTGAGTGGCAAACATCTCCGTGCTGATGGACGAGTCGATTGTGGCCTGGACTTCGCTGGCCTCGGGCCAGATGTCCGCCAAAAATACGTCGTTACCCTCAGAATCTGTGCCCAGCGACTGCTGCTCGAAATCGAAGTCCATCGTCCCGGCTAGCGCATACGCGATGACCAGAGGGGGGCTTGCGAGATAGTTCATCTTCACATCGGGGTTGATGCGGCCCTCAAAGTTGCGGTTTCCCGAGAGGACTGCGGTCACGGCGAGGTCGTTGTCTGACACGGCCTGCGAAATCTCCTCAGCGAGTGGACCGGAGTTGCCAATGCACGTGGTGCAGCCGTAGCCCACCAGGTAGAAGCCCAAAGCCTCGAGGTCATCCATGAGTCCGGCTTTTTCGTAGTAGTCGGTGACCACCTTGGATCCTGGAGCGAGGGTGGTCTTGACCCAAGGCTTTGACTTCAAACCTTTGTTTCGCGCGTTCCGAGCGAGCAGACCGGCTGCCAGCATCACGGAGGGGTTAGAAGTGTTGGTGCACGAGGTGATCGCCGCGATGGTGACAGCACCGTTGGTCAGATCGTAGGTGTCGCCACCGCTGGTGACCGACACAGCGTCACGGGCGGTTTCCGCCGAGAGGTAGTCGGCAACGTCGCTGTGGAACTTCTCCTTTGCGCCGCTGAGCTCAATGCGGTCCTGGGGCCGACGAGGCCCGGCGATGCTGGGCACAACAGTGGACAGGTCAAGCTCCATGTACTCGCTGTAGCGAGGCTCGATGTCAGGGTTGTGCCACAGACCCTGAGCTTTCGAATACGCCTCAACAAGAGCGATTTGCTCGCTCGAGCGACCCGTGAGAGTCAAGTAATCCAGGGTGACCTGGTCGATGGGGAACATCGCAGCCGTGGAGCCGAACTCCGGACTCATATTTCCGATCGTGGCCCGGTTGGCTAGTGGCACTTGGGACACGCCAGCGCCGTAAAATTCGACAAACTTGCCGACCACACCCTGCTCGCGCAACATCTGGGTGATGGTCAAGACCACGTCGGTGGCCGTCACACCGGTGGGGATGGCGCCGGTGAGCTTGAAACCGACAACCCGAGGAATCAGCATCGACACCGGCTGGCCCAGCATTGCTGCTTCTGCTTCGATGCCGCCAACGCCCCAGCCGAGGATTCCCAAACCGTTGACCATGGTGGTGTGAGAGTCGGTGCCCACACAGGTGTCGGGGAAGGCCTGGGTGACCCCGTCGATGTCCTTTGTGTAGGTGACCTTCGCCAGGTTTTCGATATTCACCTGGTGAACGATTCCTGTTCCCGGAGGAACGACTTTGAAGTTCTCGAAAGCTTCTTGGCCCCAGCGAAGGAACTGGTAGCGCTCGCCGTTTCGGCCGTATTCGATTTCGACATTGCGCTCGAGGGAGTCCGGGCGACCAAACAAATCAGCGATCACCGAGTGGTCAATGACCAACTCTGCCGGCGATAACGGGTTCACTTTGCTGGGGTCTCCCCCAAGGTCAACGATGGCTTCGCGCATGGTGGCAAGGTCAACGATGCAGGGCACACCGGTGAAGTCCTGAAGCACGACCCGCGCCGGCGTGAATTGGATCTCCGTCGAGGGCTCTGCTGTCTGGTCCCAGTTGCCGAGCGCTGAAATCTGCTCGCGGGTGATATTTGCCCCGTCTTCCGTGCGCAAGAGGTTTTCAAGCAGCACCTTAAGGCTGAAAGGAAGGGTCTCATGCCCGTCAACGGCGTCAGTGCGGAAGATCTCGTAGCGGGAACCCGCTACCTCGAGATCCGAACGGGACTGGAAACTATCGAGAGAACTCACGCCGACTCCTTCTGCTGGGTTTCCCCAGTTATCTTTACGTCGAGATAAATCTTATCATCTCGAGACTGCCACGCTCGGCGACCGCGGGTGCATAAACATCAGCCATGTCACCCACAGACCCGCGGCGTACAGCGGCACCCCGAGCACAAGTTTGGCGATCGCGAGAGCGCTGACCTCTCCCGCCAGATAAAGAGGCACCTGGACCGCGAGACGGAGCCCAAAGATCCCCACCCACATCCACGTCGCAACGTAGGCAATCCGAGCGAGTCTGGGCTGGGAGCGCCAGGTCGGTTCACCCTTCAAGAGTCCGTAAAGCCACCCCGCGAGAGGCCGACGAAACAGCAGCGACAGCAGGATGCCAGCAACCCACAGCGCATTAACTGCCAAACCCAGAATGAAGTTATCTTCCGCCCTCCCGCTGGTGATCGCCACTGTCGCCGACGCCGTGACACCAATCAAGCCGGCAACCGCGGGGAGCGCCTGGGTTCGCGTCAGTAATCGCACGGCAATAAACACGATGGCGAGTATTACCGGGGCGCTGACAGAAAGGAATACGTCTGTGGTGAGCGCGTACACCGTGAGAAAGCCAACCCCAGGCGTGATTGACTCCACCACCCCACGGGTTTTCCCCACCGCCGCCCAAATTGCTTCCCCCATCGGGGCTTCTGAATCAACGAGCTCGCCCAGGCGAGAATCTCGCAACGCTTGCGCCGCCGCCTCGGAGGCCGCGTCTGACTCGCGGGGCGATGCCACCACCGGCTACTCCGGCTTCCTATCCGCGGATTCCGGCGTCACAGGAACTTGAAGAGGCAGCAAATCTCGCGGTGGAAGCGGGGTGCTCCCGCGCACCACAACGACACTGCGGATGATGCTGTGAATGGCCTCAGCGGCATCTCGATCCGAGGCCGCCTCGCCTCCGATCACCGCGCGAAGGAACCACCGGGGCCCGTCAATACCGACAAAGCGAACCCTCCGTGTCCCAAACTGACCCTCCGCTTGCACGGGGACAGCTGCGACCAACTCAGGTCCGAACGGTCCATCAGCCTCAGTGGCCGTCCCGCCCTGGGTCGAGACTTGTTGCTGAATTTGAGCACGGATCCCGTGCCACAGTCCGCTGGATCGGGGTGCCGCGAATGGTTGGAGTTGAACGGTGGAACCTTGGTATTCGAGTGTGACGGCGACCGCGCGGTCATTCGACTTGTCAACTTCCATCCGAAGTTGCATTCCCCGACGGGGTTCAATGCGAAGACTGCCTAAATCAACAGAGGGCTTGATTGCCCCGGATTCGTTTTCATCCAGAGGCCCTGCGACCGACCGATCAGCAGGAGCCGACTTCTCGTATTCCCGTTCGCCCTCAGCGGGGGAACCTCCAATGTCACTCACAAAAACACCCTACTGGGCGGATACTCCGGTCGAACCGAAACCACCATCGGAGCGTTCGCTCCCCGGGAGTGTCTCAACATGATGGAAGTGAGCGCGAGCAACCTCCTGGATCACTAGCTGAGCTATCCGGTCGCCAGGCTCAATCACAAACGGTTCGCTCGCATCGAGGTTAATCACAATGACGCGAATCTCACCCCTATACCCCGCATCGATAACGCCGGGGGCGTTCACCAGCGAAACACCATGCTTGAGAGCCAAACCACTGCGAGGCATCACGAGCCCGACGTATCCCTCGGGCATAGCCAGCGAAACCCCGGTGTCCACGAGAGCGCGTTCCCCCGGCTGAAGCGTGTGGGCTGATGTGGCGCTCAGATCGGCACCGGCATCGCCGGGCTTTGCGTAGAGGGGTGTAGCCCCGGTTACCAACACATCAACACGAGAGACAGACATCCTCCAAGGCTATACGTGGTGCAATAGGGGGGTGCCGTCCTACAGAGAGAAGCTGTCTCCCAGCGCGTGGCTGATGCTGGCCATCGGTCTGGTGATACCCGCGACAGCACTCATTTTCCTGCCGGTCAATCTACCTCTGGGGATTGCGGTCGGCAGTGCCCTCTGGGTGGGCTCAGTGGGTCTGCTGTGGTGGTCCGCACCCTCACTTATGGTCGCAGACGGACAATTTCATGCCGGACGTGCAACGATCGAAATCTCGTCACTCGGTTCGGCCTCTGCTTTTGAGAAGGAGGAGGCTCGAGCAGAACGAGGAGTGAACCTCGACGCCAGAGCATGGCTCGCGCTGCGCCCGTGGGTGGACCCCGTGGTCAAGGTAGAACTCAACGATCCTCTCGACCCCACGCCTTACTGGCTGGTCTCGAGCAAAAAACCTCAGGCGCTCATCACCGCGCTACAGGCGGCACGCGACAACTAGCGCGAGCACTCCTGGCAAACAGAACCCAGCTTGGTGTCGTGATCGAGTTGTGAGCGGTGCTTCACCAGGAAGCACTCCACACAGGTGAACTCGTCGGCTTGGGGCGGAAGAACAACGACATCCAACTCGACGTTGGCGAGGTCTTGGCCCGCCAGTTCGAGGGATCCCAGGTTGTCGGCATCCTCGGTGTCCACGACTCCGGAGAGCTTGTCGGGAACCCGCTCTTGGAGAGCTTGAATTGACTCAGTGTCCTCTTCGGTCTTCCGCGGGGCGTCGTAGTCGGTAGCCATCGTTCTGTTGCTCCCTGAAATAAGAATGTGGTGGAAAGTCGGGCGACAGTTTGCCGGATTAACCTGCTAAACCGCAAACCCCACGGTGCTAACGGGCTACACAGTAACGCCCAGCACCGACTTCGGGTGACGCCACACCCGGAATATCGCGAATCACAGTCGGCATTCGTGGCAAGCTAAACCGGGAAGAGAGGTAGCCAGGATGAAACTACTCAGCGTCGTGGGGACAGAAGAAGACCACCTTGTGGTCGTGACGGAGGATGGCGAACGCTTCCATATCCCCCTCACCCAATCTCTCGTAGATGCTGTCCGTAAACCTTCTCCGGGTCCCGCAGCACCTCGTCGCGTCAGCCCCCGTGACATCCAGGCCCACATTCGACGCGGTCTCACAGCTACCCAGGTCGCCGACCTCACCGGGGAAGACGCTGACTACGTGCGCAAGTACGAAGGACCCGTCATCGCTGAGCGCGCCTTCATTGCTGACCAGGCACTTGCCGTTGGCGTCAGCACGAAAGACGGTGACACCACGACTTTTGGAGCTTC
>JAHEGA010000030.1 GCA_024639925.1 Microbacteriaceae bacterium | reverse complement strand
TGACGGAAGGGAAGCCGTTCTTGTTCACATAATCGCGAACACCGGTCGTGATCGCCTGCCACACCAGTTCTAGCGAGTCATCGGTGCGCTCTTGTCGCGCGGGTAAGTGTTGCGACCCGGGACCTCGCACCCCGTCGATTTCCACGAGCAGAGCATCATCAGGCAATGGTGTTCCCGGAGTTGCCTCGGGAATCTCGAGGTCTGCCACCACAACATCTTCGGCAAACCATGCCGCAGAGGCCATCCGCTCGCCGGTGGGAGAGACGATCATGCTGTCGCCGTCAAAAACCAGGTCGTCCTGTCCGCCGGCGATATTGACGTATGCCACGTGAGTGTTCATTTCCCTCGCGCGCTGGGTAACCAGCGGTTCGCGCACCGTGGCTTTATCGCGCTGGAAGGGTGAGGCGTTGGGAACTAAGAGCAGCCCCAACGGGTACCCAGTGAGAGCCTCCACAGGCCCGTCGCTACGCCACAGGTCCTCACAAATCAGCAATCCCGCATCAATCCCGGCCATGCGCAAAATGAGGGTCTGGGTGCCCGGCACAAAGGTGCGAGACTCATCAAAGACGGCGTAGGTCGGCAGATGGTGCTTGGCATACGTGGCCTGCACTTGTCCGCCCACCAGGACACTTGCGCTATTTGTTGCCCGGGCCGCCGAGTGGAGAACCGTCGCGTCATCAGCCACCGGGCGCGGGCCGTCGGGGTGCCCCACCACGACCGCCATGTCGCCCATGCCGTGCTCATTCAGAGCGTTCGCAAGCTCGGCGAGCGAAGCCCGCGAGAGTTCGAGGAAGTTGTCGCGGAGCGCCAGGTCTTCAATGGGGTAGCCGGTAAGCGACAGCTCACCACTCAGCATGAGTTGAGCGCCCTGGTCATACGCGATACGGGCGCAATCCAGAAGAGTCTGAGCGTTGTGGGATCGGTGACCCACGATGGGGTTGGTTTGCGCCAGAGCTAAGCGAAAACGGGGCATAACCAGTAGCCTAATGGCAGAGCTTTCTGCGCCGTTGAGCGCCCAATCTGGGGGAAACAGTGGATAAACAACGCGACTTTGTCTTGCGCACCATCGAAGAGCGTGGGGTCAAATTCATTCGACTCTGGTTCACAGACGTGGTGGGCACGTTGAAGATGGTCGCCGTAGCACCTGCTGAAATCGAAGGTGCCTTTGCGGAGGGTCTGGGAATTGATGGTTCCTCTATTGAGGGCTTCACGCGAGCGTTTGAGGCTGATGTTCTCGCGCACCCCGATCCCACAACGTTTCAGATTCTTCCGTGGCGCGGAGAGGTCGACCCCACTGCCCGGATGTTTTGTGACATCACGACCCCTGATGGCCAGCCCGCGGCCGTAGATCCTCGTCACGTCCTCAAGCGTCAGCTTGAAAAGGCTGCGGACATGGGCTTCACTTTCTACACTCACCCCGAGGTGGAGTTTTATCTTCTCAAGTCCAGTTCTTACGGACCGGATGGGCCCGAACCGGTTGATTCGGCCGGATATTTCGATAACGTGCCCGGTGGTACGGCGCACGATTTCCGGCGCCGAGCGGTCCGGATGTTGGAAGACTTGGGAATCTCCGTGGAGTTCAGCCACCACGAGGCGGGCCCTGGACAAAACGAAATTGACCTTCGTTACGCCGACGCGCTCACCACAGCGGACAACATCATGACCTTCCGCACCGTGGTGAAGGAAGTCGCAATCGAGCAGGGCGTTTACGCGACGTTTATGCCCAAGCCCATGGCGTCGCATCCAGGCTCCGGCATGCACACCCACCTCTCTCTCTTCGAGGGCGACACCAACGCTTTCTTTGATGCTGGCGGTAAGTACCAGCTGTCTGCGGTGGGCCGATCCTTCGTCGCTGGTGTGCTGAAGCACGCGCCTGAGTTCACCGCCATCACCAACCAGTTCGTGAACTCCTACAAGCGTCTCTGGGGCGGTCACGAAGCCCCCAGCTATGTCACCTGGGGTCACAACAACCGCTCAGCACTCGTCCGGGTGCCGCTGTATAAGCCCAGCAAGGGCCAAAGTGCCCGCGTCGAATATCGCGGCATCGATTCGGCGGCGAACCCTTACCTGGCGTTCTCTCTCCTCTTAGCAGCGGGAATGAAGGGCATTGAAAACAACTACGAATTGCCGGCTGAGGCTGAAGACACCGTCTGGGAGCTCAGCGAAGGGGAGCGCCGGGCTCTCGGCTACGAACCGCTGCCCGCCAGCCTTGACCAGGCACTGGTGCAGATGGAAAACAGTGAATTGGTCGCCGAAACGCTGGGCGAGCGAGTGTTCAATTACTTCTTGCTGAACAAGAAGCGTGAATGGGAGGCGTATCGCGCCCAGGTCACGCCCTACGAGCTCGCCAGCAACCTCGAGTTGCTGTAATGACGTGCGGGGATGACTAGGGAGCGATCGACTCTCCAGGTCCTTGCTAAAGCCGGCTTTAGCGACCTGAGTGCCGCACAGGAACGGCTGGGGAACCTCGGCTGGGAGCCTGGTGTTTTCGAGCGCTCCGCGGACCCAGATGCGTCCCTCGCCGCGTGTTTGGCCTTGAGGGATGCCCACCCACGGTCCTGGACCGCGCTCGTCAAAACTTCCCGTGCCAGAGATGCCCTCATTGTGCTGACCGGTATGAGCCAGGGCCTGACCGATTTTTTGTTGCGGCGACCCGAACAGTGGACACTTTTTGCCGAGCCTCTGACGGTGCTTCCGGCGGCACAGGGCTGGGTGGAGCTGTTTTCCTCCGTTACCCAGGCCCTGGAACCCACGGAGGCTGTTGTGGCACTGCGGGTGCAGTACCGCAAAAACCTCTGCCAGCTCGCTCTGTTTGACGCCCTGGCGGAGGACCCCAGGCAGGTCTTGCCGCAGGTGGCAGCGTGTCTGGCTGATATGGCCGGAGCGTGCCTCGAGGTGGCGCTCGAGATTGCCCGTCGCCAGCACTCACTCCCCGCGGAGGAGGTACCACTTGCGATTATCGGGATGGGGAAAACCGGGGCGCGAGAGCTCAATTACCTCAGTGACGTCGATGTCATCTACGTCACTGAAGTTCCCGAAGGCGCGCCGAGCGAGACGGTGCTGCAGGGGGCGACGCTGTTGGCGCGGGAGACCGCCCGCAATCTCATGGAGTTTGGTGCAGAGCCGGGTCTGTGGGAGGTGGACGCCAATTTGCGTCCCGAAGGGAAAGACGGTGCGCTCGTGCGCACGCTGGAGTCTCACCTGGCTTATTACGACCGATGGGCCAGCGACTGGGAGTTTCAGGCGCTACTGAAGGCTCGCCCGATCGCGGGGGATAAGAACTTGGGGGAGCGCTATGTGGAGGCGCTCCACCCCCTGGTGTTTGGCGCTTCACAGCGGCCGGGTTTTGTGGAGCAGGTGCAGCGAATGCGTGAGCGGGTGACCAGCAACATCCCTGCGGACGAGCGGGACCGGCAGGTGAAGCTGGGGCCTGGCGGACTGCGCGATATCGAATTCACGATTCAGTTGCTGCAACTCGTGCATGGCGCGAACGATGAGTCCATTCGCCAACGAGACACCCTGGGTGCGCTTCGCGCCCTGTCGCATGCCGGTTATGTGGGCCGCGTGGAAGCCGAGGAATTCGATGGCGCCTATCGAACCCTGCGGTTACTGGAGCACCGGATCCAGCTGGGATCGATGGTGCGTAGCCACGTCATGCCCGAAGGCGAGGAAGACCTGCGCCTCCTGGCCCGTCGCACCGGATTGGCAGACACTGCGGAGGGGGTTGGAGAGGTGTGGCGAACGACTCGTCGTCACGTTCGTAGCCTGCACGAAAAACTCTTCTACCGGCCTCTGCTCTCCGCTGTCGCGAGCCTCGACGAATCTGGGAGTTCGCTTACCAGTTCCCAGGCAGCCCTTCGGTTGGGCGCCTCGGGGTTTGTGAACCCCGAAGGTGCCCTCCACCACCTGGCAGCACTTACCCAGGGAGTTTCGCGCAGGGCAGCGATCCAGCGCGCTCTGTTACCGGTCATTTTGCAATGGCTCGCAGAGGGAACGGACCCCGACGGGGGATTGCTGGCGTTTCGGAACCTCAGCGAGAACCTAGGAGAGGCGTATTGGTTCTTGCGGATGCTGCGGGACTCGTCGGGTGCTGCGAAACGTCTCACCCAGGTACTCTCCACCAGCGGCTTTGTGCAAAAACTCTTTGCTCGCGTCCCGGAGGGCGCTGAATGGCTGGATGACGACGAGGATCTTGTGCCCCGGAGCCTGGACTCTCTTGCGGAGGAGGTTCAGGCCACCCTGCAGCGTCACCGCGTAGATAGTGACGCCGCTGCTGGGGCGTTGCGCACCTTCCGGCGTCGTGAGCTGCTTCGGCTGGCTCTGGGGAGCATTCTTGGGATTTCTGAGACTTCAACAACCGCTGCGGGGCTCACTGATCTGGCAGCAGCACATGTAGAGGGGCTCCTGTCGCTCGCCCGCGAGGGCGTCACGGGCGTGGACTTTGCCGTGATCAGCATGGGCCGCCTGGGTGGTCGCGAGATTGGTTTTTCCTCGGATTTGGATGTGCTCTGGGTCTACCAGGACGCGGGTGCTGGCGACCAGGCAGGCGCACTGGCAGACGCCATCGTTCGCGATGTCAAAAAATATGGGGAGGATGTCCTGTTCCCGTTGGAATTGGACGCGGGGTTGCGCCCGGAGGGCAAGAACGGACCCCTGGTGCGAAGCCTCGAAGCGTATGAGCAGTACTACCAACGCTGGGCTTTGGGCTGGGAAGCTCAGGCACTATTGCGCGCAGCACACTGCGCGGGGGATGAGGATCTCGCCGCTCGTTTCCTCGACATGGCAGCGCCTTATCGTTACCCGCAGGAGTTTGGTCCAGACCAGGCCCGAGACATTCGCCGCATCAAGGCCCGGGTGGAAGCGGAGCGGTTGCCACAGGGCACTGACCCCTCACGGCATGTGAAGCTCGGCCGTGGATCGTTGAGTGACGTGGAGTGGCTGATTCAATTGCTGCAGCTGCAACACGGACATACCCACCCGGAGATTCGCACCCCCTCCACAATCAGTGCTCTCGCAGCCCTCAGCGAGTGTGGACTGCTGAGCAATGAGGATGCCACCCAGCTCGAGACCGCGTGGACATTAGCATCCGGAATTCGGACCGCCTTGGCGCTCTTTGGTTCACGCTCCACCGATGTTCTGCCGGATGATCGTGTCGGATTGGAGGGCGCAGCGCGTTTGATGGGATACCCGCCACTGTCGGCGAGCGTCCTGGAAGACCAGTACCTTCGGGCGACGCGGCGAGCGCGTGCCGTTTTCGAGAGAGTGTTTTACGAAACCGACATCCGTTAACGAACTGGCGGGCCCCATCCCACGATAGGACCCGCCAGAAGGTTCGAACTTAGACGCTGAAGTACAGCTCGTATTCGAAGGGGTGAGGACGCTGTGCCATCGGCGCAATCTCGTTCTCACGCTTCATCGCGACCCAGGTCTCGATCAGGTCGGGCGTGAAGACGCCTCCCTTGGTCAAGAACTCGTGGTCTGCTTCGAGGGCTTCCAGCGCTGCCTCAAGCGAGGTCGGCAGTTGAGGAATCGCTTTTGCTTCCTCGGGAGGCAACTCGTAGAGGTCCTTGTCTACCGGCTCGTGGGGCTCAATCTTGTTCTGGATACCATCGAGGCCAGCCATCATCTGAGCAGCGAACGCGAGGTACGGGTTGCCGGAGGCATCCGGCGCGCGGAACTCGATGCGCTTAGCCTTCGGGTTGGTGCCCGTAATCGGAATGCGAACCGCAGCCGAGCGGTTACCGGCCGAGTAGACCAGGTTGATCGGAGCCTCGAAACCTGCCACCAAGCGGTGGTAGCTGTTCAGGCTGGGGTTGGTGAAAGCCAACAGCGCGGGTGCGTGCTTCAGGATTCCCCCGATGTACCAGCGGGCAACATCGCTGAGGCCGCCGTAGCCTGCCTCGTCGTAGAACAGTGGCTTGCCGTCATTCCAGAGCGACTGGTGGGTGTGCATGCCCGAGCCGTTGTCACCCATGAGGGGCTTAGGCATGAAGGTAGCGGTCTTACCCCACTGCAGTGCGGTGTTTTTGACGATGTATTTGAACTTGAGGATGTCGTCTGCCGAGCGAACCATCGTGTCAAAACGGTAGTTGATTTCACCCTGACCGGCGGTACCGACCTCGTGGTGCGAGCGCTCCACAATCAGACCAGCCTCGGCTAACTTCAAGCAGATGTCATCTCGCAGGTCGGCAAAGTGGTCGATGGGGCTCACCGGGAAATAGCCACCCTTGTAGGGGGTCTTGTTGGCAAGGTTGCCACCCTCTTCGTTGCGGCCCGTGTTCCAGGCCCCTTCGATGGAGTCCACTTCGTAGAAGCTGCGGTTCTGGCGAACGTCGTAGCGCACGTCGTCGAAGATGTAGAACTCGGCTTCGGGGGCGAAGAACGCGGTGTCAGCGATTCCGGTGCTGGCGAGGTACTTCTCCGCTTTGTGAGCCACCTGACGCGGGTCACGGCTGTAAATTTCGCCGTTGCGGGGGTTGTAAATGTCAAACACCATGATCAGCGTCGACTCGTCGCGGAAGGGGTCCATGTAGGCGCTGGTCACATCGGGGATCAGCTGCAAGTCGGATTCGTGAATCTGCTGGAAACCGCGAATGGACGAGCCGTCAAACAGCTGCCCCACGGTGAAGAACTCTTCGTCAACAGAGGCAGCGGGGATGTTGAAGTGCTGCTGCACGCCGGGAAGATCGGTGAAACGGATGTCAAGGAACTTGACGTCATTTTTCTTGATGTACGCAAGGACTTCCGAAGAATCTTTGAACATAATGTTCACTCCTGAATTCGTGGGATGGAGGGACCCGAGGTTTCGGGACTGCCTACAGGCTAAGCGTGGGCAATTACCCCGGGGTTCCCGCTATGTTTCCAGCGTGTTACGTCCTTCTAGACTGGAGCAATGAGCACCTCTGAGGACGGCTGGCCGGGAAAACAGTTTGGGTTGCCCATGGGTGGCCCACGCTCGACTCCCACGTACCTCCGGAGGGTCCTCGGGCTCGCTGTGGATTGGGCCTTTGCCTGGGGCGTCTCGGCGCTGTTTTTTGGCGCTGACGGGTTCGCCACACTTCTGGTGTTCATTGGAGCACACGCGCTGGGGGGACTGCTCATCGCCGGCTCACCGGGCCATCTGGTGGCTCGAATCCGTATCGCTCCCGTGAAGGGCGGCGCATTGGGGATGATCGCACCACTGGTTCGCCCCTTACTTATCGCACTCGTGATACCCGCGATCCTGGTGGATGCGGACATGCGAGGGCTGCACGACCGTTTGGTCGGCACGATTCTTGTGGTGCGTTAGCGGGGTTTCGGAGCTCGCACTTTGGAAGGGTCCATTCCCTTGGGAATGGGCATTGAGTTGCCCTTCGAGAGTGAGGTCAGCCGGTGCGATACGGCAAGAACCTCTGCTTTGCGCAAGGAATTCTTGAGCGATTTCATCGTCTTGTTGAGCTTGTATAGCGGGGTTTGACCGGCGTCAGTCCCCACCTGGATGAAGTGCACCGAGATTTCCGGCACAGCACGCAGAACGGCGCGGCGCTCGTCCTCCAACATCTTCTTGGTCTTTGTGGGCGATCCCTCGGCGATCAGCACGACTCCTGGCTTGCCCACCGCGCGGTAGACAGCCTCCTGGGTGCGGGGGTTAACAGCCACCGGAAACTCGCTGGCCTGCCAGGTGCGGCGAAGTGCGCTTCGCAGAACGGCGCCGACGGCGCCGGGTTTGCCCGAAATCTCTTTGTAAGCCGTCTTTTCTGCGCGCTGACCCAAGATAATGAGGGTCAACAGCACTGCCAACAACAGGCCGGTGATCATGTACAGCACCATTGTGAGAATGCTGCCGTTGTTGAACGACACACCGACGGTGATGCCCGCCCCCAGTGGCGCGAGGAACGTGAGCAAGAGGACCGGCACGAGCGCCTTGTCGGTCTTGCGGGTCAGGTTGAAGACCTGCCAGAGCTGTTTTATCCGGCCTGGCTCTTTCTCTGCCTTCTTGTTGTTCGCCATGACTACATCCCCAGGTCGGCGTCGAAGTCGCCTGCCTCGAGTCGGTCCTTCACCATGGTGAGGAAGCGAGCGGCATCGGCGCCATCCACAATTCGGTGGTCATAAGACAGTGCGAGGTAGACCGTGTGGCGAATCGCAATCGAGTCGTCCCCGTTGTGGGTGACCACGACCGGCTTCTTCT
Source organism: Microbacteriaceae bacterium (assembly GCA_024639925.1). Taxonomy (GTDB): domain Bacteria; phylum Actinomycetota; class Actinomycetes; order Actinomycetales; family Microbacteriaceae; genus Pontimonas. The sequence continues at coordinate 46 of JAHEGA010000030.1, read as the reverse complement.
GAACGATTCCGGTGCCCAAGATGGCCACCTGGGGGAGGAACACCAC
>JAHEGA010000029.1 GCA_024639925.1 Microbacteriaceae bacterium | reverse complement strand
GTCAGAGCGTGAGAGAGCGCCATCGAATAGCAGGCTGAGTGCGCAGCACCCAACAGCTCTTCAGGGTTAGTTTTCCCGCTCTGTCCTTCGCTGCGGGCAGCCCACGTCACATCGAAAGATGCGGCCTGCGAAGAGACAAGAGAGGTCGTGCCAGAACCCTCGGTGAGGGATCCGTTCCACACGGTACGAGATTCGCTGGTAACAGCCATGGGAGCTCCTTTGCTTAGATGTCCATCGAACCACGTTCCGGCTTGTACTGCGAGTCTTTCCCCGCACGTGGGGAGCGCGGCCGCGCCCCGCTCGCTCTCTTTACGTGGTGGCGCGAATGACTTTCGCTCGAACGAGAAGGGCATAGAGCTCACACCCGAGGCACAGCCCAAATACGGAGTTCAAGAACGCTGCGATAAACGCCGCGGCGGCAGCTGCTACCAAACCGTAAGGAACACCGACCAACTGAAGAATAACTCCGGTCGCTGAGACCAAGAAACCCACCAGCTGGGCAAAAGTGGGGGGCTCGGGTGCTTCGGTGAACGACGGTGGTGAAAGTCTTGGCCGAACCAGCGCGGCAAAAAGTTTGCCGTAGGGGTGCCGCCGGATGCCGGCAAAGGCACCCCACCCAAAGAGGGCCGTCAGAACGAGAAGCAGGAGAAAGGCCGGCTCGGCGACGCGCGCGCTCAGCATGCCGGAGGGTTGCGGATTAGCGAGCGCTAAGCCGATCACCACGAGGAGGAGTACTGCGGTGATACCCGCTCCGAAGCGGGGCCCTCGGGGGTCGATGCCGTTGGAGTTAGATGAGGTAGCCATCGGAGTGTGCCTTTCGGTATTCCAGTGCGTGAGTGACTTCCTCCCGCACCGCGGCAGCTTTTGCTGCGCCGCGGATGCGGGACTGCAAGTGACCGGATGGTGTGACCAGCAGGGTGGTGGGGGTCTGGCTGATGCGCAGAGTTGAGGTCAGTTCTGGGTAGTCGGTGATATCAATTTCTCGGTGCGATACTCCCTCGAGCTCATCGCTCAGGCGAGACAAAATGCCGCGCATCGCGTCACAGTAGGAGCAAAAGGGCCCGGAAAACTGCAGCAGGGTCAGAGTGGCGCTTTTGTCCACCAAATCGAGGGGGACATCCGGCGGGACGGCGTGACTGGGAGCTCGGGTTACTCGCCCCTGGTTGCCTTTCCACCACAGGCCCAACAGCGTTGCGACAAAGAGCAACGCAAGCAGGGTCAGAACGATGGCCAGGGGATCCATGGGATTCTCACATTAGGGCTGTGGGTGACCACCACGCCAGGATATGACGAACGGTTACGAGGGGACCTTCGGTAAGCTTGCGGGTCACAGCGAGAGGATTCCAGGGTGGGCGCCGAGAACATTGAGTTTCGATCCGATGTCACCGTTGAGCTGGTCAGGCACAGCGCCAGTGACGCTGATGTGCTCTTTGCTGCCCGCGTCAGCACCCAGGGTGAACAAACACTGGAATCGGCGGCCTCCGGGCAAGAAGCAACCGACCGCGATCGCGGTCTGATCAACTACCTCATGCGAGACCGCCACGGTTCGCCGTTTGAGCACAACTCGCTCACGTATTACGTCCAGGCGCCAATTTTCGTGTTCCGAGAATTTATGCGCCACCGCATTGCCTCGTACAACGAAGAAAGCGGTCGCTACCGCGAATTGCGCCCCGTGTTTTATGTTCCCGGCCCTGAGAGAAAACTCATCCAGGTCGGAAAACCTGGTGCCTACGATTTTGAAGACGGCACCCCCGAACAAACGGCACTGGTCCAAGACGAAGTGAAAGCGGTCTGTACCAGCGCGTATGAGAGCTACCAGCGCATGTTGGAGGCCGGTGTGGCGCGCGAGGTCGCGAGAGCTGTCCTTCCGGTCACTCTGTACTCCAGCATGTATGTGACCATGAACTCCCGAAGCCTGATGAACTTCTTGAGCTTGCGAACCAAGCGCGAGGGCACTCACTTTCCTTCCTTCCCCCAGCGAGAAATCGAAATGGTCGCCGACAAGATGGAGGCCCTGTGGGCGCCGCTGATGCCGATCACCGCGGAAACCTTCAGCGCCAACGGTCGCGTTGCCCCCTAGGCGGGGTGCAGCAACGGACATCGGGCACTACCCTGGTGGGGTGGTAGCAGAGAATCCCTTCGGCCAGGTATTGGTGGCGATGGTCACCCCGATGACCGCTGAGGGTGAAGTGGACTGGCCAGGTGTCGAGTCGCTCATGGACTCCCTCATTTCCCATGGCGCGGATGGTCTCGTGGTGACGGGCACCACCGGAGAGACCAGCACGCTGACAGATGCCGAAAAACTGCAGCTTGTCACGACTGGAAAATCGGTAGCTGCTGGGCGAGCCAGCATCATTACCGGTGGGGGTTCGAACGAAACCGCCCACGCCATTGAGCTCTACAAAGCCAGCGAAAAAGCGGGCGCTGACGGGGTCATGGTCGTGACACCGTATTACAACAAACCGACCCAGGCCGGTGTGCTCACCCATTTCCGACTCATCGCTGATGCCACCGACCTGCCCATGGTCCTCTATGACATTCCTGGTCGTTCGGGCATTCAAATTACCTACGACACGATTCTTCGCGCAGCCAAACACCCCAACATCGTTGCAGTGAAAGATGCCAAAGGCGATCTCGCGGAAGTCTCACGGGTGATGAATCAGACCGACTTGATGTATTTCGCGGGCGATGATGCCAACGCTCTTCCCACCCTGGCGATCGGCGGAACCGGGTTGATCGGCGTGACGGCAAACATTGCCCCGGAGCCGTATCGGATCATGGTCGATGCCGTGAACGCTGGCAAGCTCACCGAGGCAACCACTCAGCATCAGCTGCTGGAGCCCCTGGTTCGTTCCACCATGACCCACGTTCCCGGGACCGTTGCCGTGAAGTACATCCTTCACGGTCTGGGAAAAATCTCGTCCCCTCGCGTTCGGTTGCCGTTGGTCGGCCCCGAAGAGTCCGAGGCTGCGGTCATCGAGGCCGATTTGGACCTCGTGCGAGACGTTCCCGGTGTCGACTTCTCCAACTTCCGACCGGATCGCAACGCCGCAGCGGGTGGAGCGTTGCCCAAAGTTGCGGGAACGACGCGCTAAACCGGTATGCCCCAGCCGCTGACCGAACCACCACGCCTCGATTCGGGGACCCTGCGCATCATTCCGCTCGGTGGTATCGGTGAGATCGGCCGAAACATGACGGTCTTCGAGATTGACGGAAAACTTCTTGTCGTTGATTGCGGGGTCTTGTTCCCCGAGGAGACGCAGCCAGGCGTTGACCTCATCCTTCCTGACTTTGAACCCATCCGACACCGGCTCGATGACATTGTGGCCATCGTGCTCACGCACGGTCACGAAGATCACATCGGTGCGGTCCCCTACCTGTTGAAGCTGCGCGGCGATATTCCTCTGATTGGCTCAACGCTCACTCTCGCGCTCATTGAAGCCAAGCTCACGGAACACAGAATTGCTCCCTTAACGTTGCAAGTAAGCGAGGGAGACCGCGAAAAGCTCGGCCCCTTCGACGTGGAATTTGTGGCCGTCAACCATTCCATTCCCGATGCGCTTGCCGTGATGGTCCGTACCGAAGCGGGGAGCGTTCTCCACACCGGTGACTTCAAGATGGACCAGTTGCCTCTTGATGGCCGGCTGACGGATCTCCGTGCGTTTGCGAGGCTTGGCGAAGAAGGCGTTGACCTTTTCATGGTGGATTCGACGAACGCCGATGTGCCGGGCTTTACCCCGAGGGAAGCCGACATCGGCCCCGTCCTCGACCAAATCATCCATCGGGCGCCCCGGCGTGTGATTGTGGCCAGTTTTGCGTCCCACATCCATCGTGTTCAGCAGGTAATCGATGCCGCTGTGGCCAGCGACCGCCGTATTGCTTTGGTCGGGCGCTCCATGGTTCGCAACATGGGTATTGCCAAAGAGCTGGGCTACCTGAAGATTCCCGCGGGATACCTGATCGATGCGAAAAAAGCACCCGATGTTGCTGACGACAAAATTTTGTACATGTCGACGGGCTCGCAGGGAGAACCGATGGCCGGGCTTTCGCGCATGGCCAATAGCGAGCACCCCACCATCGATATTGGACCGGGGGACACCGTCATTCTCGCCTCCAGCCTGATTCCGGGTAACGAGAACGCGGTCTATCGCGTCATCAACGGCTTGATCGATTTAGGTGCGAATGTCGTGCACAAAGCCAACGCGAAAGTGCACGTCTCGGGCCATGCTGCAGCCGGCGAATTGCTGTACTGCTACAACATCGTGAAGCCCGCCCAGGTGATGCCCATCCACGGGGAGGCCCGCCACCTGCGAGCGAATGCCGACATCGCCATGGAGTCGGGTGTTCCCGCTGATTCCACGTTGGTGGGCGAAAACGGATCCGTCGTCGACATGACCGGTGGCGTGGCCACCATCACAGGCCAGCTGGACATCGGTTTTGTTTACGTCGATGGTTCCACCGTGGGAACAATCACGGATGCCGACCTCAAGGACCGTCGAACCCTTGCTGAGGAGGGTTTCATCTCCATATTCCTGGCGATTGACGCTCAGACCGGCGAAATCATCGTCGGACCGGAAATCCATGCCCGTGGTTTCGCGCCGGACGATGCTGTGTTTGACGATGTTCGCCCAGCACTGGTGAAAGCCCTCGAAGAGGCAGCCCGCAACGGCACCAGAGATACCCACGCCTTCGGCCAGGTCGTGCGCCGCACAGTGGGGCGTTGGGTCAACACGCAACATCGGCGGCGACCCATGATCGTCCCGGTCGTTATCGAGGCGTAGTCGAGCTTTCTCCGGTAGGCAGCGCAAGAGCCACCATCGGAATAATCAGTGCCCCCGCAACGACGTGCATGGCGTTGAGCCAGAGTGCTGGTGCCATGGCTGTGGCGATGAAGCCTGGAGTGAAGCTCAAAGCCAAGGCAACCAGACTGATGGCCAGCCAGCTATTGCGCGGACGTTTGGTCCGTGAAGCAATCCAGGCGAGGACAACGCCACCGAGCACACCCTGGAACACGCTAAACACCGCTGGCGCCCAGAGTGGGATATCGGAAGGCGGAGATGTACTGAGAACGAAGTCAATGGAAAAGAACCCGACCGCAACAAACTAGATGGCTTGGTTAATGATTGCGGCAATCAGTGATGCGACAACCACAGGGCGAAAGACTTTCCTCATCGAGGTGACTCCTCTGTTTCTTCTTCTATCCGGGGGAGAATGATCGGCCCTGTTTCTAGGGCCAAGTCTCCCTGCACCACCACATCGCTGGAGCGAGCGGTTTGTGCAACAACAATTCCTGCCAACACTATCGAAGCTCCGAGTGTCTGAGCGAGACTCAGTGCTTCATTGAGCCAAAGCCATGCAAAGAGGAAAGCAAAAGCAATCTCACTGGTTGCCGTCACTCCGGCCGCTGTCGCGGACAACCTTTTCAGTGCGCTCAACGAGAGAAGAAAGGGGGCGAACGAACCCAGGGTCATATTCCACAGCACGAGCGTCCACAGAGGAAGCGCAAACGCATCCAGTGACCCCGTCAAGGGCACGATCGTCGTGAAGGTTTCTGCGGTGAACGTCCACCAACCAGAGAAGGGCGCCCAAAACACGGCTGCGACAAGCATCGTCCAAAACGAGAGTGCCAGCGGAGAGATCGTTTGCAGTTGCCGTTCACCCACAAGAAAGAAGGTGGCCAGAGAGCCCGCAGCAGCGAGCCCCCACATCACGCCAATCGGGTTGAGGCTACTCGCCCAAATTTCTGCCACCACCACAAGTCCAACAAGAACGAAGCCAATGGCGACCCACAGTCGTGGGTGCACTTTTTCCTTGAAGACGAAAAAGGCCACCACTGCCACAATGAGGACGGCGAGGTATTCCAGCAGGAGCGCAATGCCCACGGGCAACAGGGCAATGGCAAACGCATACGTGGCTTGGAGCATGGCTACTCCGACAACCCCGAGGACCACAATGACGGGCCATTGCCGGATGGGCACCCGGAATGAGCGCCGATCGAGCGCCAGCAGGACAAGCCCCGACACGACTGCTGCCCCGAGGACTCGCATTTGTGTGAGTTGCAAAGCGGTAAAGCCTGATTCGATCACGACCTTGCTGACCGACCCGTTTGCTCCGAATAATGCCGCCGCGAGAAGGGCGTAGAAGTAGCCCACTAGGAGGTGGACCCAACGAGAATTCGGGGCGCTGAGGGTGCTGGCACACGACAAGCGTAGGGGGTAAAGGGGTGCAAAAGCGCCTTTCGGGAGAGACTCCGACGCTGTGTTTCTCAGGCTCCTCGTCTAGGGTCAAATCATGAAAACCTACGTGCTGGCGGGCGGCTGTTTTTGGTGTCTTGACGCGGCCTATCGCGTCCTGCGGGGAGTCTCCGAGGTGGTGTCGGGCTACACCGGCGGCGAGGGAGCCAACCCCACCTACGAACAAATCTGCACCGGTCGCACGGGGCACGCAGAAGCCGTTGCCGTGACCTTCGATCCGGATGTCATTCCGTCTGATGTGATTCTCGATGCTTTCTTCACCATGCATGATCCGCGCCAACTCAATCGTCAAGGCAACGATGTGGGAACCCAATATCGTTCAGCGATGTTCTACCGGGACGAAGAAGAAAAAGCTCTTTTTGAAGCGGCGCGCGCTCGCGCCTCAGAAACGTGGGATGGCGGTGTGGTGACCGAAATCACGGCGCTGGAGAGTTTCTACGATGCTGAGGACTACCACCAAGATTTCTTTGCCAAGAACCCGAACCAGGGCTACTGTCTGGCGGTTGCTGCCCCGAAGGTGTCGAAGGTGCGAGCAGGTTTCCAGCCTTACCTGTTGCCGGTTTAACTGTCCACAGCTAGTCCCGCTCGGATTTCGCTCCTACCTCCGCGGTATTTCCCTCTGCCGCAGTGTGCCGCCCGGCACAGTGGCGCTACGTCACACAGGACACCGGGCGTGTGACGCACCATTCTTTGTTGCCCGGGTAGGGAAGGAATACATCATGACCGACCATCTGACACTGACGGGCTTGGTTGCCACCACACCGCGTCACCTCGTCACCACTGAGGGGCTGGCGATCACCAGTTTTCGATTGGCATCCCAGCAGCGACGCTATGACCGCGCTTCGCAGCAATGGTCAGACGGCGAAACCAATTGGTACACCGTGACGGCTTTTCGTGAGCTGGCGATCAATGCCTCCCGCTCGCTGAACAAGGGCGACCGCGTGGTAACCGCTGGACGAGTGAAGGTTCGAGACTGGACCACGGAGGATAAGACGGGAACGTCGATCGAGGTCGAGGCCGATTCCCTCGGGCATGACCTGCTGTGGGGAACCACCAGTTACGAAAAAGCCGCGCACAAGTCCTCGAGTGAGCTTTCCGAAGACGAGGACGACGCCGCTCTCTAGCGCATGACGCCCGGGACACGGCGAGCGCGTTGTCCGCGGTCCCGGGCGATGTGTTTTCTGCCAGCGCCTAAACTAGGAAGCTATGGCTGAATTTATCTACACAATGGTTCGCGCCCGCAAAGCGGTCGGCGAAAAGCTCATTCTTGACGATGTCACCATGTCGTTTTTCCCCGGGGCAAAAATCGGCATGGTGGGCCCCAATGGGGCGGGAAAATCGACGATTCTCAAGATCATGGCCGGCCTCGATACGCCGAGCAATGGCGAGGCAACTCTTTCTCCCGGCTATAGCGTCGGCATCCTCATGCAGGAACCCGAGCTAGACGAAACCAAGACAGTATTGGAAAACGTCCGTGATGGAGTCCGTGAGATTCACGGCAAGATTCAGCGCTTCAACGAAATTTCTGCCGCGATGTCGGATCCCGATGCTGACTTTGACACCCTGTTGGCGGAAATGGGCACCCTGCAGGAAGCTATCGATGCTGCCGATGCCTGGGACCTTGATTCCCAGCTCGAGCAGGCCATGGATGCACTTCGGTGCCCGCCCTCCGACGCCAGCATCACTCATCTTTCGGGTGGGGAGAAGCGTCGCGTGGCGCTGTGTAAATTGCTGCTTGAGAAGCCTGACCTACTGCTGCTGGATGAGCCCACCAACCACCTGGACGCCGAGAGTGTGCTCTGGCTTGAGCAACACCTTGCCAAATACCCTGGCGCTGTTATTGCCATCACCCACGACCGGTATTTCCTTGACCACGTCGCGGAGTGGATTGCCGAGGTCGACCGTGGACGTCTCTACCCCTACGAAGGTAACTACTCGACGTACCTCGAGAAAAAGGGCGAGCGCCTCCAGGTGCAAGGCAAAAAAGACCAGAAGCTTGCCAAGCGTCTCGCCGATGAACTGGAGTGGG
>JAHEGA010000025.1 GCA_024639925.1 Microbacteriaceae bacterium | reverse complement strand
AAAAGCCCCACCGCGATCAGGATGGTGAAGTTTGCATTGAACGCGAGTGATGACGGAATGGTGGGCCAGCAGATTTTTGCGGGTGAAGCCACTCGTCTGGCCTACGGGGCTGCGGAAGCCGCGGAAGGCCGGGACGCGTTCTTGGATAAGAGGGACCCTGACTGGTCACCGTTTCCCTGGCATGCATAGGCGGCGTCTCTAGTGCGCCCGCTCGCTGTTGTTGATGTTGGTGACCCGCGTTCGTTGTGGGAGCCCCTAGAGCAAGCCTTGTTCGGCGACGGGCCAGCCGTGTTGCCAAGGCCTGGGGGAGCGCGGATTTCCCACACTGCACCGCTTGAGGTGGAGGATTCCGTAGCGCTCGTGATTGAAACCAGTGGGACAACGGGCGCACCCAAACGGGTGGGTTTGAGTGCGCAGGCCGTTCTCGCGGGAGCACAGATGACCTCAGCGGAGTTGGGTGGCGGGGGCACGTGGCTATTGGCGCTTCCCGCGCATTACATTGCCGGTGTGCAGGTGTGTGTGCGAGCGCACTTGGCGGGAACCACACCCGTCTTCCTGCACCCCGAGCCGTTTTCCTCAATCGCGGTGGCCGCACTCGCGAACGAACTAGCTGCTGCTCGTGCGACAGGTCCCGTCTTCACATCCTTGGTGCCGGCGCAACTACAGCGACTGTTGGATGACGCCAAGGACATGCCCGTCCTGCTGTCTGCAATGCAGGGCTTTGACGCAATTTTGGTCGGTGGTCAAGCAGTGCCGGCGGCACTCCTGGATCAAGCGCGCGACGCTGGTGTGCACGTGCGGCGCACCTACGGATCCTCCGAAACTGCCGGTGGGTGTGTCTGGGACGGTCGCCCACTCTCCGGGGTGACGCTCGAAGAGCGAGATGGACGTATTGCGATTTCTGGCCCCATGCTCGCCGAGGGGTATATCGACAACCCGGTCACAACAGCCGAGCACTTTATCGAAGACTCGGGAACTCGCTGGTATCTCACCGACGACCACGGGTCGATCGACACTAACGGCACGCTGGCCGTTACCGGCCGTGTGGATGACACGATTATTTCCGGAGGCATCAAAGTGTCGCTGGCCGACATTGAACGAGTCATTCGGGACACCACTGAGGCACGAGACGCCGTAGTGGTGGCAAGCCCGGATGACACCTGGGGCCAGGTTCCGGTCCTTGTCACGACGGTTCCCGTGGATCGTGACGCCGTGAGGGCAGTGTTGGCGCAGCAACTGGGCGTCCAGGCAAGAATTGATCGCGTGAAACAGGTGGCCGAGATTCCGATGCTGGCCTCCGGCAAGCCCGATCGGCGGGCATTGACAACATTGGTGGCAGGAGCAGACCGTGGGTAGCGAGGCGCCACCGATGTGGCGACGGTGGGTTCAGGGCGCGAGACTTCGCACCCTTCCGCTGGCGCTGAGCCCCGTATTTCTGGGTTCCTCCTCCGCGGTTCAGAGCGGCACCTTTAGTGTTGTGCTTGCTCTGCTGGCCACCACGGTGGCTCTCGCTCTGCAAGTAGGCGTGAATTACGCCAACGATTATTCCGATGGCATTCGTGGAACTGACGATGACCGGGTGGGCCCCGCACGGCTCGTCGGCTCGGGCCTGGTGAAGCCTGGGAAAGTATTGCGCGCTGCGCTTTTCTCGTTTGGGGTGGCTGCCATCGCTGGAATCGTCTTGTTGATTGTCGCCCGGGTGGATGTGCTCGCGACCGAAGGCCTACTCGGGTGGTTAGCCCACGTGTGGCCGGTGCTGGCACTAGGGGCTCTGGCGGTGCTGGCCGCTTGGTACTACACCGGTGGCTCAAGGCCGTATGGATACAGCGGTGCGGGCGAGATCGTCGTTTTCCTCTTTTTTGGACCCGTCGCCACCATCGGCACCGCATGGGCGATGGCAGGTATTGTCCCGTTTGACGCCGTGTTCTCGGGAGTGGGGGCTGGGGCGTTTGCTGCCGCGGTGTTGTTAGTCAACAATCTCCGTGACCGCGACAAAGACGCGCTTGCGGGCAAGAACACCGTGTCGGTTCGCGTGGGTTACCGGGCATCCCTCTGGCTGCTAGTGGTTCTCGTCGCTGTGCCGTATGTGATGGTCGGGGTCTTGTCGTTGTTCTTTATCTGGGCACCCGTGGCCTACGTGACCGCGCTGCTCACGCTGTGGGTGTTGATTCAGGTGTTTCTGGCGAAATCCCCCACACAACTGATTGGCGCACTGGGGGCTCTGAGCCTGAATGCTGTTGCCTACGGGCTGGTGTTAGGAATTGCCCTCGCTTGGTGACCCCACAGCGGAGTCCTCGCTGTCGGCGTCCTCTTCGGCCATCCCGCGCTTCTGCATACGAGCCTTGATGTCGGCGGCCAATTCGTCGCGCTGAGCACCGAGGAAAATGTACGACACGGCAAAGGCAATGACGGTGGCGAAGAGGGCGGAAATCCACCAGGAAATGTCGGCCACCAGTAGCCCCGCAAAGACAAGCCCAAACAGCCCTAAACGAATCACGCTGTATCGAATCCACCTGGTCACCTTCACAGTCTAGGGACGTAGGATTAGAGAATGGTCCGCTGGTTAGTCATTGCTGGGGTCGCTGCGATCGCCTTCACGATCTATGCGCTCGTCGATGTCGCGATGACCCAAGCGCCCCGTATTCGGGCTCTCCCGAAGGCTGTCTGGATCGCGCTGATCGTTGTTTTGCCGGTCATCGGCCCCGTGTTGTGGTTACTCGTGGGGAAGTCGAAACCGGCGGGACCCAAAACCCAGACAACCCGCCGACCTCCCGACGACGACCCGTCTTTCTTGGGGACCATTGACGGTGAATCGTCCGATGATCGCATCAAGCGCCTCGAAGAGGAGCTTCGGGCTCTTGACGAGGAAGATCAGCCTTCCGCGGACGATAAAGACGACGACCAGGACCCTAAGCCCTCCGCGTCATGACCTCGCCGGCGACTCTGTTTGCCCGGTCGTTCATCGGCGCCCTCATCGCTCGGGGTGTCAGTGATGTGGTTGTTTCCCCCGGTTCGCGATCACAGGCATTGGCTCTCGCCAGTGCTGAGGCAGCAGAAGCAGGCCATCTTGCGCTGCACGTCGTCGTTGATGAACGAAGCGCAGCTTTTCGGGCACTCGGGATTGCCCTGGAGACAGGGATTCCCGCCGTGGCGATGGCGACCTCCGGGTCCGCTCCCGCACATTTCTTGCCCGCCGTGATGGAAGCCCATCATGCGGGTGTACCGCTCATCGTGGTTTCTGCTGACCGCCCCGCCTCACTCAAAGGCGTAGGGGCTAATCAAACAACGCAGCATTCGGGCCTTTTTGGATTTGCTGCTGCCACCATCGAAGCAGCGGCAGAAGAGGACTCGGCGGACGCGGCCGGCATTGAGGCTGCGCTAGCTGTGTGGGAACACGCTGTCGGTGGTCGTGCAGTCCACGCGAATATCGAATTCTCCGAGCCCCTGAGCAGTACTGATAGCAGCGAGTTTGTCATTCCTCCTCTCCCCGCATCCACACGACTCCCGGTGGAGCCGGTGACCCTGGATCTTGAACCAGAAGCTGGAACGTTAGTCATCGCGGGACACGGTGCTGGTGCGCGAGCCGAGCAGTGGGCCGTGGAACTGGGCGCACCCTTGATTGCCGAGGTGGTCAGTGGCGCCAGGTTTGGTCCGCACCTCCTGTCTGCCTATCGTGAGGTGCTCAACAGCGAGGCTCTCCCCACTCCGGTGGAGCGAGTTATCACGGTCGGACGTCCCACACTCTCGCGTGAAGTGTGGGCACTACTGAGCGATAGCTCGTATTCCCACATCGTGGTTCGAGGCCCTGAGGCGGAACCCGCAAACCCGAGTGGGCAGGCACAGGTTGTGGATTCGCTCACGATCTCACGCCCCGCGACACAAGAAGAACGAAGCGCATGGGTTAAACCCTGGGTGATCGCCTCGCGTGACTACCATCGGATTGCTCTTGATGCTGTCCTTCCCACAACACCCGAGTTGAGCGAGGGGGAAGCTGACAATCCCGCTTCCCGAAGTGCGTTCGCCCGCGAGCAGATGGAGGTGTTGCGCCAGGCCCCCAGCAGGCAAGAGATTGCGCTGTCCGTGTGGGAAGCGTCCTGGCCTCACGACCGACTGGTTCTCGCAGCATCACGGATGATTCGCGAAATGGATCGCATTGTGGGGCCCAAAAACATCCCCGTGATCAGCAATCGAGGTCTCTCCGGCATCGATGGAACGATTTCCACGGCTCGCGGTCTTGCCCTTGCAGCCCCGCGTTCCGGGGCCACCGGTGTGACGCGAGTGGTGCTGGGGGATCTTGCTTTTCTGCACGATGCGGGGTCACTGCTGCAAGAGCCCGACCACGAGGCGGGCTCGAAAGTTCACCTCTTTGTCGCCAATGATGGTGGGGGGACCATTTTCGACGGATTGGAAGTGGGCGATAGCGCCCCGCGGGAGCGGTTTGATCGGGTGATGTTCACTCCACACGCTGTTGATATTGCGGCGCTTGCCGCCGCTTATGGCTGGGAATATTTCCGTGTGAGCACCAGGGGAGAGCTGGCGGACGCACTCGTCAGCAGTGCGTCACGCCTGATTGTTGACATTCCGCTGGAGCGTTAGTCGCCACCGAAAGCCTGAAGGATCGGCCGGAACTTCAAGCGGGTTTCGAGTAATTCGCGCTCTGGGTCAGATTCGTCGACAATGCCTGCTCCCGCGTACGCGGTGATGTGGCCGTCGTTAGACCACTGGGCACATCGCAGGGCAATCGACCATTCGCCATCGCCACGCTCATCCATCCATCCCACAGGACCGGCGTATCGACCGCGATCGAAGGGCTCCATTTCCGCAATCAGTGACAGGGCGGCGGTGGTGGGTGAGCCGGCAACTGCGGCGCTGGGGTGAAGGGCTGCCACCACGTCGAGGCTGGTGCAGTGATCGGGCAGTGTCGCTTCGACATCGGTTCCCAGGTGCCACACATTGGCCAGTTTGATCGTGGTGGGCTGTTCGTCTGCGGCAACCTGGGCGGACACCGCAGAGAGCGAAGACAGTACGTTTTCCACGGCAAACCGGTGCTCATCGTTGTCTTTGGCGGAAGTGACGAGTTCTTGTGCCAGTGCCCGGTCCTCTGCAGGGTTTTCCCCGCGTCTGCTGCTGCCGGCGAGTACGCGAAGGCTGAGGGAATTCTTGTGGACTTTGGCCAATGTCTCGGGGGTGGAACCCACGAGACCATCGATCGCAAAGGTGACGCAGTCCGGGTACGCGTCACTCAGTTTTTCCAACGCCGCCCGCCAGTCTTTGCTGCCGGGGGCTGTGGCCACCATGTCGCGGGCGAGCACCACTTTGTCTGCCTCGCCCTCCTTCAAGCGCTCGATGGTCTGGGACACAGCGTTGCGGTAGTCAGCTTCGCCGAGCAGGCCGGGGTGCCAGTCCAGCGGAGCGAGGGAATGAGGCCGCGAGGATCTGGCCGTTGGTGATGTTCCGATCGAATCTTTGACCGTGATGTCTGTCCTGAACGAAGTATCCCCGATGACGCCGATCACCACGGAGGGGACAATGACGACGCTGCTGTGGGAGGACTGGTCGGCAAAGGTGAAGGTGCCAAAACACACGAGACCCGACCCCGGGATGCCCAGGGGGTTGTCAATATCTGCATTGTCCACCAGTGAGGCCCAGGCTGCGGATGCCTGAGCGAAGCGGTCTGGTCCTCGGAACTCCCATCGCAGCGCTTCGCCAAGCCCCACGAGACCTTGCCCCATGCGCTGCATAACCAGCGGGTTATCTGCGCTGACCCAGTCGATCAGGTTGTCGGTGGGGCTCATACGTCTCGTCTTCACCGCAACGGTGGGAGTGGTGAGAGCGCGGGCCATTCCCTCAGGGTAGCGAGGGGGCGCGATGAACAGCTGAAAGCCCATGAGTTACAGGGGATTTTCGGCTCCACTCGATAGTGTGAGGGGGTGACCACCGCAGACCTGGGTAAAGACCCGTCCGAAGTCTCGGCGATGTTTGACCAAGTGTCGGTGGGTTATGACCGCACTAATGCCCTTCTTTCTGGAGGAAACTCGGTCTTGTGGCGCATGGCAACGGTGAGGGCGCTCGACTTGGCTCCTGGCGACCGAGTCCTTGATGTCGCTGCTGGGACTGGAACATCCTCCAGAGCTCTGGCTAAAACAGGCGCTGACGTTGTTGCGTTGGACTTTTCCCCCGGCATGGTGGCCGAGGGCCGCAAGCGAAACCCCGACATCGAATTTGTTGAGGGCGATGCCGAGGCACTGCCCTTTCCTAATGCCAGCTTTGATGCCGTCACGATCAGCTTTGGCCTGCGGAACGTCAACAATCCCCACGTAGCGTTAGGCGAGATGTATCGGGTGTTGAAACCTGGTGGTCGCATTGTGATTTGCGAGTTCTCTCACCCACCGGCACCGCTCATGAAGGCCGGCTACAAGGGGTACATGAAATACCTCATGCCGGCGATTACGTCTCTTTCGAGTACCCACCGAGATGCCTATCGGTATCTGATGGACTCCATTTCGGACTGGCCAGAACAAGCGGTGTTGTCGCAGTGGCTGCGCGGTGCAGGATTCACTCGGGTTGCTTACCGTAACCTGACAGGAGGCATTGTTGCCCTGCACAGAGCGATTAGCCCCGAAGATTCAAAAGTTCGGGAATCCATCGGTAAACGCCGGAAACGCCCGGCCTCTCCCTCCACCGCACAAACACCCGTAGCGCCGACTGACCAAACATAAGGACACCCCGTGAACCCCACACTGAAGGCAGAAGCGTCTGCTGCGGGGCGCGGAGCCGCTTTCCTCAGCGGTAAGTCGCTTCTTTTTGCTTCCCGCGAGGAAAAAGCTCTGGCCAAAGCCCTCGATGAGGGTTTGGTTGCTATCGAGCAGGGTCTGGTGGCGGAGCTCAGCTTTTCGGAAGAAATTGTTGATGCCGTCGCGCGGCACCTTTTTGACGCAGGAGGCAAGCGGGTTCGACCGCTCTTGGCGCTCCTGACAGCCCAGTGGGGTGAAGGAATCAACAATCGGGTGATTGCCGCAGCACAGGTGGTCGAACTGACTCACCTGGCCACCTTGTACCACGACGATGTGATGGACGAAGCAGTGTTGCGCCGCGGGGTTCAAGCGAGCCAAACCCTGTGGGGCAACTCGGTGGCGATTCTTGCGGGTGACCTTTTGTTTGCCCGCGCGGGAAGCCTCGGTGGGTCGCTGGGTCAAGAAGCCGTGATGTTGCAGGCGGCCACGTTTGAACGGCTCGTGATGGGGCAAATGCACGAGTCACTGGGGCCACAGCCAGGCGACGAGCCAATCTCGCACTATTTGAAGGTTCTGTCGGACAAAACCGGGTCGCTTATCGCCTTTGCGGCGGAGATGGGGATTCGGATGGCCGAGGGCCCCAGTTCGCTGATTCCGTCGGTGCGCGCGTTTGGCGAGAAAATCGGTATCGCCTTCCAGTTGGTGGATGACGTGATTGATCTCGCGGACCGCAGCGCGGGAACCGGAAAACCGCCGGGCACCGACGTGCGCCACGGCGTGACAACGCTGCCGATGCTGTATTTGCGCGAGGCCGCTTCACACGACGAAGCCTCCAGCGCATTGCTCGCCACGCTTGCCCGTGGTGCCGCGGGAGAGTTGAGTGAAGACGAGTTCCAGGAGGCCATCGCGGGGCTTCGCTCCCACGAGGCCACCGAGCGAACGATGGACAAGGCTCGCGAGATGGCCGATGAGGCCATCGCTGATCTTGAGTCTGCACCAGAGGGCATCGTGAAAGACGCCCTCATTCGGTTTGCCCACCAGGTTGTGGACCGAAGCTACTAAATTAGGAGGGTTATCCCTCTGGTTCGAGAAAGCTTTTTATGTCAAAGTTGCGCCTGGCAATTGTGGGAGCAGGCCCCGCGGGAATTTATGCCGCCGATATTTTGCTCAAGCACGAGCGTTCGTTTGATGTCTCTATCGACTTGTTTGAGCGCCTACCGGCACCGTATGGACTGGTTCGCTATGGGGTTGCTCCTGACCACCCTCGTATCAAGGGCATTGTCTCTGCGCTTCGGGAGGTCCTCGACACCGGGCATATTCGCCTCTTTGGCAATGTGAATTATGGAACGGACATCACCCTGGAGGACCTCAAGAAGCATTACCACGCGGTGATTTTCTCGACCGGTGCGATCACCGATCAAAACCTTGAGCTGCCGGGTGTAGAACTGGAGGGCAGCTACGGTGCCGCTGATTTTGTCAGCTGGTACGACGGGCACCCTGATGTTCCCCGCACCTGGCCACTGGAGGCCAAAGAGGTAGCCGTCATTGGCAACGGCAACGTTGCTCTAGACGTTGCCCGGATGCTGGCCAAGCATCCGGAAGATCTTCTCCCCACCGAGGTTCCCGACAACGTCTATGAAGGCTTGCAAGCCTCACCGGTGAC
>JAHEGA010000015.1:5872-8630 GCA_024639925.1 Microbacteriaceae bacterium | reverse complement strand
GGTATTGAAGATATGGATGCTGTTGTTGCCACTTTGGTGCGCGCCAACCCCGATGCCGTGCAGCTCACACTGGGGCAGGCGCGAATCCTTCAGAGCGTTCCCGGAAAACAGAAGCCCGCGCTTGTCCTCCGCACGGATGTTGCCAATGTGTATGGCAACCCCCTGGACGACCACATTTTTAGCCATCATCTTCCACACGCCATCGAGGAAGCTGTTCGACTGGATGCGGTTGCTGTGTGCGCGAATCTCATGCACCTACCCGGTCGCCCGGAGATCAGAGAAGCCAACATTCGGTCCATCATGGCGTTGCGCGAGCGAGCAACCCAATTCGGGATGCCGCTCATGATCGAACCTTTGGTGATGAGAGATAACGTCGAAGCCGGGGGAGGCTACATGGTGGATGGTGACACCAGCAAAGTTGTGACGTTGGTTCGTCAAGCCAAGGAACTGGGTGCGGACCTCATCAAAGCGGACCCCACCGACAATGTCGACGACTACGACAAAGTAATCGCCGTCGCCGGCGATGTGCCGGTCCTGGTTCGCGGTGGTGGCCGTGTTGATGACCGGACGCTCTTGGAGCGGACGGTTGCTGTTTTGGAGCGCGGCGCCAGTGGAATTGTGTACGGACGAAACATTGTGCAGCACCCCAACCCAGCGGGTATCACCTCCGCTTTGATGGCGATCCTGCACCAGAATGCGGGCGTGGATGAAGCCCTTGCCCTGATGGAACAGCCCGCTTCATGACGGTGAAGACCGTCAACGTGGCCATCATCGGTGGTGGTTTGATGGGGCGCGAAGTGGCAGCAGCCCTGCAACGCTGGCCGGCTCTCATTGATCACCCGGTGCGCCCACAGCTCACCGCTGTGTGCGACATCAACGAAGCCGCCATGGACTGGTTTGATCAGATTGACTCAGTGACAACGAAGGTCACTGAGTACCATGCGCTTCTTTCGGATTCCTCGATTGATGTGATTTATGTCGCTGTTCGCCACGACCTTCACGAGAGTATTTACCGTGATGTGATCGCTGCGGGTAAGGGGTTACTCGCCGAGAAACCTTTCGGTATTGACGAGAGTGCAGCCAAATCAATCCTGGCTGCCGTGGAGGAATATCCGGACAGTTTTGTTCGGTGCTCGAGCGAAATGCCGTTCTTCCCGGGCGCCCAGATGGCGCTCAACTACGTGTTGAGCGGGGCAATCGGCACAATCATCGAAGCGCGTAGCAGCTTCCTGCACTCGAGTGATCTCGATCGCACGAAACCTCTGGGATGGAAACGGCAGAACCAGTTCTGTGGTGAAGCCGGCGTGCTCAACGACCTGGGAATGCACACCTGGCATGTTCCTCTTCGCCTTGGTTGGGTGCCGGAGCAGGTATTCGGGCTTTTTCAAAACATTGTGCCGGAGCGACCAGGGCCGGATGGGTCCCTGATGGAGTGCGACACCTGGGAGAACGTTGTTCTGCACAGCTGGGCTCGACACGACGGTGTGCCTTTTCCCCTGACAACGGAAACTAAACGGATTGCCCCCGGAGAAAAAAACACGTGGGTCTTCGAGGCAGTGGGCATGGACGGCGGAGTGCGTTTCAGCACCAAGAACCCCAAGTCCGTGGAAGTCTTCGGTGTTATCGACGTGCCGGGCCAGGGTCGCGAGCAGGCCTGGCAACAGGTTGACTCGGGGAGCCAATCGGTTTGGCCCACGGTGACCGGACCCATTTTTGAATTCGGCTTCTCGGATTCGATACTCCAGATGTGGGCGGCGTATCTTGCCGAGCGTGAAGGACTACTCGGTGACCGTTTCGGATGTGTCACCCCGCAGGAAGCAGCGGAAACGCACCGGATTTATCGCGAGGCACGCGAGTCCGCCGCCTCGCGCCTTGGCCCGATCGGCTAGCGTCGCTCGACTCCGCCACCACAGTCGCCCGTGGGTTTGTGGGCGCTTGGCGAGCTTCTCTGAGTCGCTAGTCTGTGTACACAACTCAAAGGGGAGCCTGCAATGACAGATCGCAATCTGAACATCGGTGTCGTAGGAGCCGGAGTGATGGGCTCTGGCCACCTGGAGTACCTTTCCCAGGAAGTGTCCGGTGTCACCGTGGCTGCCGTGGCAGAGCCGGATGAAACCCTGCGCCGTACGGTCCTTCAGCAGTGGGGCATTGCGTGCGCGGAATTCAGCACGCTCGAGGAGATGTTGGATGGTGCCGAGTTGGACGGTGTTGTCATTGCTTCTCCGGACCGTTTTCATGCGGAGAGCATCAGATTGTGTCTCTCCCGCGGAATGGCAGCGCTGTGCGAGAAGCCGCTTGCCCAGACGCTTCAGGATGGCGAAGAGTTGGCCGAACGTGCCAGGGAATCGCTTGCGGCAACGGGGCGCCCGCTCATTCATCTGGGCTTCATGCGGAGATTTGATCCGCCGTTTGTGGAAGTCAAGAAACTCATTGAGTCGGGCGAACTCGGGGAAGTCCTCTACATCAACGCCTCAACCCGAAACGTTGCCTCACCGGGAATCAAGAGCGAGGAGCTGTTGACCAACATTGCTGTCCACGAGGTCGACACTCTTCGTTGGCTGCTTGATGATGAATGGGCGTCAGTGAGTGTGCTGAGCGGGAGGACCACATCCGCTGCTCCTGAGAATACGACCGACCCGATTGTTCTGACGGGCACTATGGGCCAGGGAGTGATGATTGTTGCGGACATCTTTGCAAACAACTCTTATGGCTACGACGTTCGCTGTGAACTGACGTTTGAGCGTGGCGTGGTCAGGGT
>JAHEGA010000015.1:0-5772 GCA_024639925.1 Microbacteriaceae bacterium | reverse complement strand
ACAGCGCCAGAATCGTATTCCAAACGAACAACCGATTCTTCGTCAAGCCCCTCGGGTGTGCAACGCCCCCAGGCGGAAATCGAGGACGGCTTGCCAAATGCTTGGTAGGCCATCGCGATGGGGTAAATCCCCATGTCATAGGTGATGCCACCGGTTCCTCGCTGCCACAGGCGATCAATCCCGCGGTTATCAACAGCGAAGCTCGCCATCATCCCCTCGGGGCGACCGAACTCTGGGGAATCGAGAATGTGCTGGATCACACTTGCTTGAGGGAGGTAGCGCGTCCACATGGCCTCGGTGATGAATAGCCCTTTGGTGCGGGCGAGCTCTAAGGTTTCGCGGCACCTCTGCGAAGAATAGTGAAGCGGCTTCTCCACAAGGACGTGTTTTCCCGCGCGCAGTGCGGCATCGGCTAAGTCGAGGTGGCCGTCGATGTGGTTGGCGATGTAGATGGCCTCCACCGTCTCCGACGCGAAAAGTTCTTCGTAAGAGCCGAAAGCAGTCTCAATCGAATGTTTGGTCGCAAAGGATTGCGCGCGATCTATCGAGCGCGAGGCGACAGCAGCAATCCGCTGCGAGCCATAGGTGTTGACGGCAGAGGTGAAAATGCTCGCAATTTCGCCAGGAGCTGCAATGCCCCAGTTCAACGAGGGGATGTCTTGTGAGGGAAGGGGCGTGGGGGGAGGGAATCGCATCGTCTGAGGGTACTCCATTGCTCCCAACCGAGATGCCTGCAACCGGTGAGCGGGTGTGCGTGCGCGGACATCGCACCGGAGAGTCGCCAGTGATTGTTGACTAGCATGTGGAGACCAGTTGCCCCGAGGAACAGAGAACGCATGCCCACCGTCATTGGAGTGGATTCCTCCACGCAGAGCTGCAAGGTCCTCGTTGTCGATCTCGAGACGGGTGACATCGTCTCGGACGCAACCACTGCGCATCCCGGGGGCACGGAAGTCGATCCTCAGGCCTGGTGGGATGCTCTGCAGGAAACGCTAGGCCGCGTTGATACCTCGCAAGCGCAGGCACTGTCGATCGGTGCGCAGCAGCACGGGATGGTGGCACTGGATGTAGACGGCAGGGTAGTCCGCCCCGCTTTGCTCTGGAACGACACACGCTCTTCGGCTCAAGCAGAACAGATTGTGTCTGAGTTTGGCGTGGAGGATGTTGCTAAACGCACCGGTTCTGTTCCGCTGGCCTCCTTTACTTCCACCAAGTTGGCGTGGTTGAGACAGCATGAGCCCCAGCACGCCGGGCGCGTCGCCGCTGTGGCACTGCCGCATGACTGGCTGATGTGGAGGCTTCGGGGATATGGAACTAAGGGCGAGTCAACACTCGGCCCCCAGCTCGACGCACTAGTAACCGATCGTTCGGATGCGAGCGGTACGGGGTATTTTTCCGCAGCGTCCAACACGTACGACGATGACATCGTCTCCTTTGCCTTGGGCCACCGACCGATACTGCCCGCGGTTCTTGGTCCGCAGGAGAGAGCCGGCACGACAGACCAGGGCTGGGTATTGGGTCCCGGCGGTGGCGATAACGCGATGGCGGCGCTGGGGCTCGGGACACAGCTGGGCGACGTTGTCCTGTCCTTGGGAACGAGTGGCACAGTGTTCGCCGTGACGTCCTCACCTGCACACGATTCCTCGGGGACCGTTGCCGGCTTTGCCGATGCGACAGGGGAGTTTCTTCCGCTGGTCGCAACGCTCAATGCGGCGCGCCCCATTGATTCCGTTCGCCAACTCTTTGGGTTGAGCTGGGACGGCCTGACGCAGGCCGTGGAGAGCACGGAGCCGGGATCAGGCGGTGTGACCGTGCTTCCCTTTTTCGATGGCGAGAGAACGCCGAACCTGCCCGAGTCCACCGGGTCATTTCACGGAGTCACTCGCACGAACCTCACCCCGGAAAACCTGACTCGCGCAGTGATTGAGGGGGTTATTGCGAACCTCGCCCGAGGTGTCGACGCCATCGCCTCCCACACCCAGCAACCTTCCCGGCTGATTCTGATCGGTGGGGCAGCCCAGAACACGGGCGTTCAGCAGGTCGTGACCGAGCAGGTGGGCATTCCCGTCAGCGTTCCCCGCGCGGGAGAGTACGTCGCCTACGGGGCAGCGCGACAGGCGGCCTGGGCACTCACCGGAGAGAAACCCACGTGGGCGTCAGATGCCGCGACTCTGAGTCCTCGGGAGGGAGGAGCTCTCGCCCGGACGCAGTTTGATGGAGTGCTGCGAGAGCACCCTGGCCTCGCGGACTGATCCCGTTCGCTGATTACCCTTCGGTGATTCCGAGAGCCTTTTCGAGTGCTGAATGCATCACCTTCGCGTCAAGCGCCTCGCCTGTCCAGAGCTTGGCGTTAACGAGGGCCTGATTCACGAGCATCCCCAGACCCGTGAGGGGTATGCAGCCCGCCTTCTCAGCAGCCACTAGCCACCGCGTCATCGGGGGATTGGGGACAACGTCGGCAACGATGGCGCCGGGGGTGAAGGTGGAGAAGTCCACATCGAGGGTGTCCTTATCCTGCGGAACAAAGCCCACAGAGGTGGCGTTGACAATCAGGTTTGCTTCTCCGGGAATCCGGTAGCCCGGGGTCCAGGGGGAAAAAGAACACTCGGCGTCGGTCTGTGAGTCAATATGGTCGGCCAGCGCCTGGCCTCGATCTGCTGTGCGGTTGACGATGGTGATCGAGGATGCGCCAGCGAGCGCTAGTTCGACAGCGATGGCTCGAGCGGCGCCCCCGGCGCCGAATATCACGGCTCTTGCGCCGCGGGGGTCGGTCAAGGTTCGAAGCGCTTCGAGGAAACCTTGCCCGTCGGTGTTTTCGCCGGTGAGGTGACCGTCGTTGATGACGACGGTATTTACCGCTCCGATCAGCTCAGCGCTTCGAGCGACAGTGTCAAGAAGGTCAATGATGGATTCTTTGTGGGGGAGCGAGCAGTTGAAACCAAGCCATCCCATGGCGATGGCTCCCGACACCGCGTCGGCAAGCTGGGCGGGTGCAACTTCGCAATTCAGGTATCGAACGTCCATGCCGGCGGCCGCGTAACCGGCTTCCATGATGGCTACCGTGGGGTTTTTTCCCGCTCCTTGGGAGAAAGAGCCCGTAATGTCGCTCAAGAATGATTCCACGGCGACACTCTACTCTCGCGGTCTGCCTGATCGCCGTGGCTAATTCCGGGTGTGAAGGCTCCCAATGTGTGTCAAAAGTTCTGCCCGTCGCTCTGCGAGGAGAGCCGCTTGGTCCTCCCTCGGGGTCGTCACACCAGAGTGCTCCAACGCGCGAGCGTTCTCACTCTGCCCTGAACCCAGGAGTGCAGCTCCCACCACCGCTGCATCCGGCGCATCCACGTTTGCCAAGGACCGGTTCGCGCAGTCGGCAAGTAATTGTCGGAAAACCGGGTTTGCGCCGCCCCCGCCAATAAGCGGAAGGTGCTCCGGCAGTTTACCGCCAGCCTCACTGACAGCGTCCACCGCGAAGGCGACAGCGTGAGCGACCCCCTCAAGGACGCTTCTCAGCATCATCTTTCGAGAAGTCCCCAGCGAAATGTTGTGCCATGACCCCCGGAGGTAGGGATCCATGAACGGGGTCCGCTCGCCGGCGAGGTAGGGGACAAACAGTGGGTCGTTGGCCGTGATGCCTTCGGAGAGGGCATCGTGGGCCTCCTCGAACGAGCTTGAAAGCATCGACAGTGTCGGCTCCAGGGCCAGGCCGCCGTTTTGGACGGCACCGATTCGATACCAACCGGACCCTTTGTTACCTGCGCGAGCAAAAGTGTGTGTTGCCAGCGATGCGTCGAGGGTTGCCGTATTCATCACGGACACCACTTGGGCTCCGCTTCCCACTGCGACAAAACCCTCCCCCGGGTCGAGTCCCAGGCCCAACAGGGCGCAGGCAGTGTCCGCTCCACCAAACGTGCACGGCAGTTCGAGGCCAGCCAGCGTAATGGTGCCCACCTCCGCGTGGGAAGACTCAATTGGGGGAAGCAATTCTCGACTTACGCCAGACCACACAATCGGCACGTCGGACCACTCACCTGTGGAGACGTCACACATCAAGGTTCCCGAGGCATCACTGGGTTCGGTACCGATACGACCTCCGAGGGCCGCCCTTAACCAGTCCTTTGGTTGGAGGACATAACGCGCCTGGGCCATGACGTCGGGTTCGTTGCGGGCTAGCCAGGCGAGTGTTGTGGCTGCAAAACCCGCTACGGCACCGGACCCCAGGCGAGCCATCTGGGTGGCACCCAACTCCTCGTTCATCCTCTGTGCTTCTGCTGCCGAGCGTGTATCAGCCCACAAAATGGCCGGCCTCAAAGGCTGTAGAGCCCCATCCGTTACAACAACTCCGTGCATTTGTCCGGAGAAACCCACGTGCTCAGGCTGCTGGGGCGCTCCGCTGAGGGCCTCGCGAGCAGCCTCTTCGCATGCGCGCAACCAGTCGGTGGGGTCGCTTTCTGCCCAGCCAGGAAGCGGCGAACTGATTGGGTAGGGCTTGCTCGAACGGGAGAGAATTTTTGTGTCGGCGGAAACAACGGCAACCTTTATTGAGCCCGTTCCAAGATCTATACCCAAAGACGTCACAGCCAGTACTGTATCGGCGCATAGAGAAATCTGCGCATTTGCGTGAAGAAAGTAGTGCTCGAATCAGACGAGTGTTTTTCACCTGTGAAGAGGGCCGAACGGAACCAATGTAACAACTTGGTATCGGGACCCGTCGCGGTTTGGTTGGCCTTCAGCGGATGGGATAAGTTTCGAGAGTGTGCCAGGAGGACCTGGCGCAAAACCAATGAAAGGTATCTCACCGATGAGAACAACTATCACTAAGCGGTTCGCTAAGAACCGATTTGTGGCGGGTCTCGCAGCTGCTGGTGCAGCCGCTTTGATCCTCTCGGGCTGTAGCACCGCTGCAACCGAGACGCCAGCAAGCTCTGGAGAGACGGAAGAGGTAGCAGAGGTAGCTCAGGAGTCTGTTGCAGTTTCGCTGATCCTGAAGAACGTCACCAACCCCTTCTTCGTTGCTATGGAGCAGGGTGCTAAGGCTAAGGCTGCGGAAATTGGTGTCGACCTGACGGTTGGCGCTGCTAAGGAAGAAGGCGACGACCAGGGCCAGATTGACCTCATTGAGGCAGCCATTGCTCAGGGCCAAGCTGGAATCCTGATCACCCCCATGTCGACCAACGTCAACGCTGCTATCACCAAGGCTCGCGAAGCAGGCCTCTACGTGATTGCTCTTGACTCACCGACCGAGCCTGCTGACATCGTCAGCTCGACCTTCGCCACCGACAACTGCCTTGCAGGCGAGTCGATTGGTGAATGGGCCGCTGGCAAGCTCAACGGAGAAAAGGCTGTCATCGCGCAGCTCGTTATCTTCGATGACCGCGTTGTGCCAGTGGACTTCTGCCGCGCCAACGGCTTCCTCATGGGCATGGGAATTGACGTTCCTGTTCTCGAGGAAATGGACAGCGCAGCAACCTCTGGTTCCTACACCGGTGGCGCAGGCGGCGACTACGAGATCGCTTGCCTCGAAGCAACGGGTGCTAACGAAGAGGGTGGCCGCAGTGGCATGGAGCGGTGCCTCGCATCGAACCCTGACATCAACGTGGTTTACACCATCAACGAGCCTACGGCCTTCGGTGCGAACGTAGCACTCGAGGCAGCTGGCAAGGTTATCGGCGAAGACGTCTTCGTTGTTTCCGTTGACGGTGGACTTGCTGGTGTCCAGGCTGTCGCAGACGGTCAGATTCAGGCAACTGCTCAGCAGTACCCCCTGAGAATGGC